>JBKQRS010000238.1:0-18078 GCA_052143915.1 Bradyrhizobium sp. | reverse complement strand
GTTGGGTCCCCGCGTTCGCGGGGACGACTATAGAAATTACTTCCGCATCATCTGCCGCAACTCGGTCTTCAGCACCTTGCCGTAATTGTTCTTCGGCAGTGCGTCGAGATAGACGTAACGCTTCGGGCGCTTGAAGCGCGCGATCGAGGCGAGACAATGCGCGTCCAGCTTGGCGTCGTCGGCGACAGCGCCATCTTCAAGCACCACGCAGGCAACGACGATTTCGCCCCACTCGGGATCGGGCACGCCGATCGCCGAGACCTCGCGGACGTCCGCGTGCGTCAGCAGCGCCTCCTCCACTTCGCGCGGATAGATATTGGTGCCGCCTGAAATGATCACGTCCTTGGAACGGTCCGACAGGGTCAGAAACCCGTCCTGGTCCAGCCGCCCGACGTCGCCGGTGCGCAGCCAGCCGTCCTTGAGGGTCTCCGCGTTGGCTTTCGGGTTGTTCCAGTAGCCGAGCATGACGGCGGTGCCCTTGGCTTCGACCTCGCCGGTTTCGCCCGCCGGCAGCGGCTTTCCATCCGCACCCGTGATGCGAACCGACATCACGCTCTGCGCGGGACCTACGGAAGCGAGCCGTTCGAGATAGCGCGGGTGATCGGTGCGGGCGTGCCATTCCCGGCTCAGCGCGGTGATCGTCATCGGCGATTCGCCCTGCCCGTAGATCTGCACGAAACGTTGCCCCATGGTGGCGATCGCGTCCTGGATGTCGGCGAGATACATCGGGCCGCCGCCATAGATGATGGTGCGAATGCCCTCGCCGTTCTCGCCGCGGCGTTTGGCGGCATCGACCAGGCGTCGGACCATCGTCGGCGCCGCGAACATCACGACGTTGTCGAGCTGCCGGCCAAGATTGAGCACTTCATCCGGATCGAAGCCGCGAGACTCCGGGATCACATGCCGGCCGCCCATGCGGACGTGCGGGAAGTTATAAAGGCCCGCGCCGTGCGAGATCGGCGCGGCGTAGAGCGAGGCATCGTTCGGCGTCGCATGATCGACATCGGCGAGATAACACAGCGACATCGCTACCAGATTGCCGTGGCTCAGCATCACGCCTTTCGGCCGGCCGGTGGTGCCGGAGGTGTAAAACAGCCAGGCGAGATCATCGACCTCGCGCGGCAGCGGCGCCGGCGCGCCCTCGCCCTCGCGCATCACGCGGTAGGCGTCGCTATCGACCGACAGCGTCTTCATCGCTGCCGGCAGATCGGCTTTCGCCTGCATCAACGCTTCGATCGTGTCGTCGGAAACAAAAGTCAGCTTGGCGCCGGCGTCGGTGCAGATCCATGCCGCCTCGCGCCCGTGCAATTTCGCGTTGATCGGGATGGCGACCGCGCCGGTCCACCAGATGCCGTAGAGGCATTCGAGGTATTGCGTGCAATTGGTCGCGAACAGGCCGACGCGATCGCCGGGCGCAATGCCGTATTCGCGCGACAGCGCCGCGCCGATGGCAGCAGAGCGCCGCGCAAAGGTGGCGTAGTCGGCGTCGAGATCAAAGCCGGTCAGGAGCGCCGGCGCATCGGGGCGCAGCCGCGCCGATGCCGCCAGCCATTCGGCGACGTTCATCGCTTCAAGCCCTACTTTGCGGGCTCCAGCACCGAGACATAATTGGCGACCGCAGCCCCGCCCATGTTGAAGATGCCCGCGAGTTTTGCATTTTTGATCTGCATCCCCTCGGGCGCCTGGCCGAGGAGCTGCATCGCCGTCATCACATGCATCGACACGCCGGTAGCGCCGATCGGGTGCCCTTTTGCCTTCAGGCCTCCGGATGGATTGATCGGCAGCTTGCCGTCCTTCTGGGTCCAGCCTTCCAGAATCGCGCGGGCTCCCTGCCCCCTCTGCGTCAACCCCATCGCCTCATACTCGATCAGCTCGGCGACGGTGAAGCAGTCGTGGGTTTCGACAAAGGACAGATCGGAAAGCCCGACGCCGGCGGATTGCAGCGCGCGCTGCCACGCCACGGTGCAGCCTTCGAACTGCAGGATATCGCGCTTCGACATCGGCAGGAAATCCTGGGCATGGGCGGTGGCGCGGAAATTGACGGCCTTGCCCATCGATTTTGCCGTTTCCGCATCGGCCAGCACCAGCGCGGCGGCGCCGTCCGACACCAGCGAGCAGTCGGTGCGCTTGAGCGGCCCTGCCACGAACGGATTCTTCTCGCTTTCGGAGCGGCAGAATTCGTAACCGACATCCTTGCGCATCTGCGCATAGGGGTTGGCGACGCCGTTTTTGTGGTTCTTGGCGGCAATCATCGCGAGCGCATCGGACTGGTCGCCGTATTTCTGGAAATAGGCCTGCGCGATCTTGCCGAACACGCCGGCGAAACCGCCGGGGGTATCGCCATCCTCCGGCAGATACGAGGCGCGCAGCAGGTTGCGGCCGATCTCGGCGGGAGGCGTCCGCGTCATTTGCTCGACGCCGACGACCAGCACGATTTTCGCAGCGCCTGCGGCGATCGCCCGGATGCCCTGGTGCACGGCGGCCGATCCGGTGGCGCACGCATTCTCGACCCGCGTCGCCGGCTTGAATCGCAAATGCGGGTCGGCCTGCAGCACCAATGCCGCGGTGAAATCCTGCGGCGAAAACCCGGCGTTGAAATGCCCCAGCACGATCTCATCGACATCGGCGGCGGCAATGCCGGCGTCGGCCAGCGCCTCGTTCGCGACGCGGACGATAAGGCTCTCGACCGTCTCCGTGTCGAACTTGCCAAAAGGCGTATGCGCCCATCCGACGATGCTGGCTGTCATGGTGTTCTCCCTGTCTTGGCTGGACCGATATGTAACGTATCGGCCGGAATAATTCACGCTGGTCTCAAGGATTTCATGGTCCGGCGACAGATGGCCGATATGCCGGCCCAGTTGGCGGCTCTGATATCCGCCGCCGGGCATAGCCAGGATCCGCCCACCGCAACCACATTCGGCTCGCCCAGCCATGCCGCCGCATTGGTCTCGCCAATGCCGCCGGTCGGGCAAAACCGCACATCCGGAAAAGGCCCCGCCAGAGCGCGAAGCGCCTTGATGCCGCCGGAGGATTCGGCCGGAAAGAATTTGACCAGGCTGAAGCCATGATCCAGCGCCTGCATCAGGTCGGACGCCGTCGCGATCCCCGGCGCAAACGGCAAGCCGCTTGCGGCGGCGGCCGCCAGCAAATCCGGCGTGGCACCCGGGCTGATGCCGAATTTGGCGCCGAGTGCCTCGGCGCGGGCCAGATCAGCCGCGTTCAGGATCGTGCCGATGCCGACGATGGCCTCCGGCACATCGGCCATGATCGCCTTGGCGGCCGGAATCGCAACCGGCGTCCGCAGCGTGACTTCCAGCACGCGCACGCCGCCGGCAACGAGGGCCTTGGCGAGCGGGACTGCGTCTTCAAGCCGGTCGATGGCAATGACGGGGATGACATGGGCCGACCTGAACAGCGCCGCCAAGTTTTCCTGGCCGTCCTTCGCCGATGATACTGATTTCACATTCATGCCGAAACCTTGTGAGAAATTACCGGCCCGAGCGCAATATCGGTGGGCATTGCCGCTCGCTCGATGATGGCTCCGGGATGACATACTACGACGCTGGCGAGGCGATGCCCCGCGCGCGCGGCTTCGATCGGGTCCGCGCCCGCAAGGCGTGCGGCAAGATACGCCGCGGCAAAACTGTCACCGGCCGCCGTCGTATCGACCACGGGTTTTGTCATGGGCTCGGCCTTCACCGCATGCGAAGCACCTTCAAACCGCACGATGCTGGCCGGCTCGGAAAGCTTCAGCACGGCCTCCCTGCTGGCGATGCGCGCCATCAGACGATCGTCGCTTTCCCCGGCATATTGCGGCAGCAAATCCTCGGTCGACGCCAGCACGATGTCGGCAGCCTCGAAGGCCTCCCGGTAGGCCGCGCGCGCGACATTCAGATCGGGCCAGCCGCGGATCCGGAAGTTGGTATCGAAGGCGACGCGGGTGCCGGCTTTGCGCGCGCGTCGCAACGCCGCGATCAACCGCCCTCGTCCGCTTTCGCCGTAAAGCGACAGCGTGATCGCCGAGAGATAGACCAGATCGTAGCCGGCAAGCGAGCGCAGCAGTTCGTCGGTTTCCGGCAACTCCATCAGGCTGCGGGCGGCCGAGTTGTCGCGCCAGTGAAAGAACCGGCGCTCGCCCGCATCATCGGTCTGGATCAAATAGAGACCCGGCAATTTGCCGGGCAGCCGCGCAACGCGGCCGGTTCCGACACCCTCCGCGGCCCAATTCGCGAGCATCTCCTCGCTCATGGGGTCGTCGCCGAGCGCGGTGATGTAGTCGACCTCGACGCCAAGGCGGGCAAGATAGACGGCGGTGTTCAGCGTATCGCCGCCAAACGCGCGCGAAAACAGGCCACCGTGAGAATCCCCTTGGGCCTGCTTCAGCTCGATCATGCACTCGCCAATGCAGGCGACCCTGCTCATCGCCGCATCCGTCGTTCAGGCAACGAATTGGCCACCAAGCTCGTCCTCGATGTGAATCCGGATGATGTCGTCAAAGGTCTTTTCGGCGGTGGTGAAGCCCAATTGCAGCGCCCGCTTGGGGTCGAAATTGCGCGGCCAGCCCTCGACAATCCCCATGATGAAGGCATCCGGCTCACGCCTGATCCGCGCCGCCACCTTCTCGCCCGCCACCCGCTTCAGGGCGGCGATCTGTTCGCCGACCGTCGCCGACAGACCGGGCATGGTGAGGTTTCGCCGCGCGCCCACGGCTGCCGTGTCCATGGTCGCTGCATGCACCAGGAATCCCACCGCCGAACGCGGCGAGGCATGCCAGTGCCGGACGTCCTCCGATACCGGCAACACGGCCTCCTTGCCGGCGAGCGGTTCGCGCAGGATGCCGGAGAAGAATCCGGAAGCCGCCTTGTTGGGAAGCCCGGGGCGGATGCAGATGGTCGGCAGGCGGATGCCGACGCCGTTCATGAAGCCGCGGCGCGAATAATCGGCAAGCAGCAATTCCCCGATCGCCTTCTGGGTGCCGTAACTCAATAACGGCGTGTGGAAGAACTCGTCGCCGATCGCTTGCGGAAACGGCGCGCCGAATACCGCAATCGAGGAGGTGAACACCACTCTCGGCTTGTAGCCGCCGCCGGCGAGCCTGATGGCATCGAGCAGCATCCGCGTGCCGTCGAGATTGATGCGATAGCCCTTGTCGAAATCGAGTTCGGCCTCGCCGGAGACGATCGCCGCAAGATGGAAAATCACGTCGGGGCGATCGGCGACCAGCTTTTCGGCGACGCCCGGTACGGCGAAATCGCACGTCACCGTATCGACCGCAAATCCGGCCTTTGCCGGAGCAGCGGGCGCGACCACGTCCTGCAGCGTCATGCGCGCGATGTCGCGCTTGCCGAGATGGCCATCGCGCAGCAGCCGCTCGGTCAATTTGCGGCCGACCATGCCGGCGGCGCCCAAAACCAGAATATGCAAGACCCACTCCTTGTTGTTTTTGCTATAGCGTTTTTCAAGCGAAGTGGGAACCGGTTCGCGTTAAGAAAACGTGTCAAAATAAACTTCAACACGCGGGCCTGCGCCGTCACTCTTTCACGGCTCCGGTCATCGCCGACACGTAATGCTCGACGAAGAACGCATAGAGGATCACCAGCGGCAGCGAGCCGACCAGCGCGCCCGCCATCAGCGAACCCCATTTGTAGATATCGCCATCCACGAACTCGTTCACGATCGCCACCGGAACGGTCTTGTTCGGCGTCGATTGCAGGAAGGTGAGCGCGTAGATGAATTCGTTCCAGCACAGCGTGAACGAGAATATGAAGGCCGAGATCATGCCGGGAACCGCCAGCGGCACGATAATGCGCGTGAGGATTTGCCAGCGCGACGCGCCGTCGATCAGCGCGCATTCCTCGAGCTCATAGGGAATGGTCTTGAAGTACCCCATCAACAGCCAGGTCGAGAACGGAATCAGCAAGGTGGGATAGACGAGGATCAGCGACAGCGGTGAATCGAACAGGCCATAGGCCTGAATCACCGACGCCAGCGGAATGAACAGGATCGAGGGCGGCACCAGATACGCAAAAAAGATCAGCACACCGACCGTGTCCGCGCCCTTGAATCTCAGCCGCACGATGGCATAGGCCGCCAGCACGCTGGCGATGATCGAAAGCGTCGTGGCGCCCACCGCAACATACATCGTGTTCCACAGCCATCGCGGATACTGGGTCTCGAACAACAGCTTGCTGATATGCTTGAACGTCGGATGGACAACCCAGAACGGGTTGTACCTGTTCATGTCGATCAACTGCTCGTCCGGTTTGATCGATGTCAGCGCCATCCAGTAGAACGGAAACAGCAGCACGACCAGGATCACGAACAGCGGCAGATAGAGCGTCACCACGCGCCGCGGCAACGATTCCAGATAGCTCATGCCCTCGCTCTCGTCGCTGTGGGCGGAGGCCGGGACTTTCGCTTGCAGCGCTGAGTCAGTCATTGTTCGATCCTTGCTGCCACTTGCGGCGCTGCATGCCGAACCAGGAAATCGCGATCGCCGCGAGCAGGAATGGAATCATGGCCGTGGCAATCGCGGCGCCTTCGCCAAGGCGGCCTGAGATAATGCCGCGCTGATAGCTCAAGGTCGCCATCAAATGCGTGGCATTTACCGGGCCGCCGCGCGTCAGGGCCCAGATCAGCTGGAAGTCCGTGAACGTGAACAGCACCGAGAACGTCATCACCACCGCGATGATCGGGGTCAGCAGCGGATAGGTGATGAAGCGGAAACGCTGCCAGTTGGTGGCGCCATCGAGCGTCGCCGCTTCATACAGTGAAGGCGACACCGTCTGCAGGCCGGCCAACAGCGTGATCGCGACGAAGGGGACGCCGCGCCAGATGTTGGCGAAGATCACGCTGCCGCGCGCCATGTTCGTATCGCCGAGGAAATTGATGTTGTGGTCGATCAGGCCGAGCTTGATCAGCGACCAGGAAATGATCGAAAACTGCGAATCGTAAATCCACCAGAACGCGATCGCCGACAGCACCGTCGGCACGATGAAGGGGATCAACACGATCGAACGGATCACCGCCTTGAACGGCATGTGCCGGTTCAAGAGCAAGGCGAGATAAAGCCCGATCGCGAATTTGATGGCGCTCGCGACGATCGTATAGAGCAGCGTGTTGAAAACCGCGAGCCAGAAGATCGCGTCGTCCCAGAGCCACTCGTAGTTCTCGAGGCCAACGAAAACTCCCGCGCGACCGATGCGCTCGTCGGTAAAACTCATCCAGACGCCGAGACCAAGCGGATAGGCAAGGAACAGGATGAGAAATGCGGCCGCGGGCAGCATGAACCACAACGCCACAAAGTTGCGGTTGACCCGCAACCGCGACCACAGCGACGGCGTATCGACGCGGGCAGCCTGCGCAGGCGCAGATGTTTGAAGGGTCGTCATCTCGCTCCAATTCCGTACCCGGACACGACGTCCGGCCGTTCACCTGTTCTAGATCATGATCCGAGTGGACAGAATCGGATCATGATCTCATTTCCTCGTATGAGCATGATCTTGTCGAAAAAACCGGTCTCCACTTTGCGCTAACGCGGCCCTTCGGGTCCGGATCATGCTCTCAGGCCGAGCGTCGCTCGGATCTCCTGCAGAAACAAGCCGGCGCGGCTAACCGCGCCGGCGGCTCATCTTACCGGAAGATGCGCCTGGCGGAACGCTCCGCCGAAGTCATCGCGGTCTTCACGTCCTCGCGACCGGTGCAGTAGTTGGCGAACATGTCGACCACGACGAAGTCGGCGATCGCGGCGGCCGCGTTCTCGCCCATCTGACCGATCCCCGCCGGCGTCAGCGAGGTCTCGGCCACGTCCCGGAAGGGCGTGTTCTTGGGGTCGGCGGTCCAGATCGGGTTCTTGTTAAAGCCGAGCAGGAACGGCGACAGATAGCCTTGGGCGGCTTCGACCCAGGGATTCAACTGGTCCGGATCAAGCATGAAGGCGGTGAAGGCTTTGCAAGCCTGCGGGAACTTGGTGAAGTTGAAGACCAGGATCGGGAAGCCGAGATTCAGTTCCCTGGTTTTGCCATCCACTCCCGCCGGCAGGTGGGCGTGATTCATATCCGCGGCGATTTGCGGATTTTCCTTCTTCGCCGTGACATAGATCGAAATACCGTTGACGGTGAGATGAAGCTGGCCCGCCAGGAACGCCTTGTTGTTGGAGCTGTCGTTCCAGGACGCGGTGCCCGGAACGAAATTATCGTAGAGAACCTTGACGTATTCCAGCGCCTTGGCGGTCTCCGGCGAGTTCACCACGACCTTGTTGTTCTTGTCGATCAGGTTGCCGCCATGCGCCCACAAGGCCCAATGCAGCCAGGTGTTGGCGTCGCCCGAGGCGTGTCCGAGCGCCATCCCCGCGGGCGTGCCGTTCTTGTTCATCGCCTTCACCAGGTCGGCAAATCCGTCGAGGTCCTTGGGGAACTCCTTGTGGCCAGCCTTTTCCATGGCGGCGATGCGGTAATTCACAAGTGCGCCGGTGGCGGCAACGGGAACGCCGATCCACTTGCCGTCCAGTTTGCCGTAGTCCTCACCCGACTTGGACCAACCGCCGCCTTTCTTGCCGACGTAATCGGCGACATCGGTCATATCGACGCATTTGGTCGGGAACAGGAACGGCAGGGAGTAAAGACCCCAGACGATGTCGAGACCCTGCCCCGTATTGGCCGCCACCGATGCCTTGGGCTGGAGATCGTCATAGGATTCGTTGGAGACGTTGACGGTCACGCCGGTCGCCTTCTGGAAGGCGTCGACGATCTTCATGAACGCCGTGTCCTCGGCTTCGACGAAGCGCTTCCAGCGCAACAGGTTGATCTTGGCGCCGGCTTCCGGCTTCCACGGCGCGGCCTGCGCCCATGCCTTCGCATAGCCCAGCAATTGTTCGCTCGACATGGTGGCCGCGACCGCAAGCAGACTGCCGCCAGCCTTCAGCACCGACCGCCGATCCGGTGTAAAATGGTTCATTGTCGCTCTTCTCCCTGTTTAATTGGCTCGTTCATTGACCAATTGCTTTTTCGCCAACTCACAATCGCTTGCCAGTGGCCTCGTCGAACAAATGCACCGCCGCGGGATCCGGTTTCAGCCGGATCCTGTCGCCCGGATTGAACTGATGACGCTCGCGGAACACGGCGACGACCTGCTCCCCGCCAAGCTTGGCGAAGACCTGGGTTTCCGATCCGGTCGGCTCGACCACCACGATCTCGGCTTCCGCGCCATCGTCTGCGATGGTGAAGTGCTCGGGCCGCACGCCGTAGACTGCAGGCCGGCCGTCCGAATTGGCGGGCGCCGACTTGATCGGCAGTTTCACGCCGTTCGGCCCCTCGAAACCGGCGCTGCCGTTGACCCTGACCTTGCCCTTGAGGAAATTCATCGCCGGTGAACCGATGAAGCTCGCGACGAACTGGTTGTCCGGCCGATCGTAAAGTTCGAGCGGAGAGCCGATCTGCTCTACGATGCCATCGTGCATCACCACGATCTTGTCGGCCATGGTCATGGCTTCGATCTGGTCGTGCGTCACGTAGACGGTCGTCGTCTTCAGCCGCTGGTGCAGTTCCTTGATTTCGGTGCGCATCGCCACGCGCAGCTTGGCGTCGAGGTTCGACAGCGGCTCGTCGAACAGGAACACCTGCGGGTCGCGCACGATGGCGCGCCCCATCGCGACGCGCTGGCGCTGTCCGCCCGACAATTGCCGAGGATAGCGATCGAGCAGCGGCGTCAGGGCCAGAATTTCCGCGGCGCGCTTGACGCCCTTGCTGATCTCGTCGGAGCTCGCCCCCCGCAGCTTGAGCGAAAATCCCATATTGTCGGCGACCGTCATATGCGGATAGAGCGCATAGTTCTGGAACACCATGGCGATGTCGCGCTCCTTGGGCTGGACGTTGTTCACCACGCGGTTGCCGATCGAGATGGTTCCGGACGTGATGTTCTCCAGCCCCGCCAGCATGCGCAGCAGCGTGGATTTGCCGCAGCCGGACGGGCCGACCAGCACCACGAACGCGCCGTCCTCGATCGGAACAGTCACGCCATGCAGGACTTCAAAGCCGCCGAACGATTTCCGCACGTCGCTAATCTGCACCGACGCCATAGGACTCCCCTCCCATTATTTCCATATTTTCCAGCGTCGTACGGCAATCGCCGTCGCAGCTCTATTCGTCAACTTCGATGCGGAAGTTGAACCCATTGAGCATTGTCCGCAATTCAAACTCTAGTAGCAATCTGTTGGTAGCGCTGTCAATCTTTGTTTAACTGCCGGAACTCCTGTGATAAGAGCGCTAAATGGAACGCAAACGAACCAAGTCCGGCGAAGCCCGGCTCGCGGAGGTTGCCAAGCTTGCGGGGGTGAGCCCCATCACCGCATCCCGGTTCTTTAGAAATCCCGACGCGCTCTCGGCCAGCAAACGGGAACGGGTAGCGAGCGCCGCGAAAGAACTGGGTTACGTGCCGAACCTGGCAGCGCGTGCGCTCGCGTCGCAGCGCACCGAAGTCATCGGCGTCCTGATTCCATCCCTGACCAACAACGTGTTCTCCGACGTACTGCGCGGCATCTACGATGCCTCGGAGGGAAGCCGCTACAGCATCCAGCTTGCCAATACGCGCTATAGTATCCTGCAGGAGGAAAAGCTATTGCGCCTGTTTCAGGCACAGAAACCGGCCGGATTGATCGTGACCGGAATTGACCAGACCGCGGAATCCCGCGCGGTCATGAATGCCATGAATTGCCCGATCGCGCAGATCATGGAGATCGGACCTGACCCGGTCGACATGATGGTTGGATTTTCGCACTATGATGCGGCTTTTGCAGCCGTTTCCCACCTTCTTGCGCAAGGGTTCCGGCGAATAGGATTTGTCGGCGCACAAATGGATCCTCGCGTGCAGCGACGGTTCGGCGGCTACCGCGATGCGATGAAGGCAGCCTCGCTGTTCGACCCGCGTCTCATTGTGACAACGCCTGTGCCAACTTCCATCACTCTCGGCGGAACGCTTTTCGCCGATCTGCTCTCGAAGGCGCCCGACAGCGACGCGGTCTTCTGCGGCAACGACGACCTCGCGCTGGGCGTCCTGTTCGAATGCCAGCGCCGACAAATCTCCGTTCCCGAAGACGTGGCGATTGTCGGCTTCAATGACCTGGAGTTCATGGCCTCCGCCGTCCCTTCCCTGACCAGCGTACGGACCAACCGCTACGAAATGGGCCGGAGCGCCGTCACCATGGTGACGGCAGCGATCGATGGTAATCGCCCACCGGAACCGGTCATCGATCTTGGTTTCGAGCTCATGATCCGTCAAAGCTCGTCGGCGCGGGGCGCCTGACGCAAGTCGAGCCCCGCATTTCACGTTCAAATCAATCCGCAACAAGAAAATGGTAGCGCTATCTTTTTGAAGCAGCTAAGATTGAATTCTTGAGCTGGTAGCCCGGGAGGCCCGGGTTGCCGAACATGCATTTCTGGACATGGTGCAATCCGCTGCCGCGCGTTAGGCTTGCGCCACAAGAAAGCAGTGCGGGGGAAACAACAATGAACAAGCCGCTTACCGGCGTCACCAGGCGCAAACTCCGTTCCAGCGAGTGGTTTAACAACCCGCACAACCCCGGAATGACCGCGCTCTACCTCGAGCGTTACCTTAATTACGGCCTGACCCGGGAGGAGCTGCAGTCCGGCAAGCCGATTATCGGCATCGCGCAGACCGGCAATGATTTGTCGCCCTGCAACCGCCATCACCTTGAGCTGGCGCACCGGGTCCGGGAAGGAATCCGCGCCGCCGGCGGGATCGCGATGGAATTTCCGATGCACCCGATCCAGGAGACCGGCAAGCGCCCGACCGCGGCGCTCGACCGCAACCTCGCCTATCTCGGATTGGTCGAAATCCTGTTCGGCTACCCCCTGGACGGCGTGGTCCTGACCACGGGCTGCGACAAGACCACCCCTGCCTGCCTGATGGCAGCGGCAACCGTCAATCTGCCAGCCATCGTGCTGTCCGGCGGACCGATGCTGAACGGTTGGTTCAACGGGGAACGCACCGGTTCCGGAACCGTGGTCTGGAAGGCGCGTGAGCGGCTTGCCGCCGGCGAGATCGACTACGAGGAGTTCATGAACATCGTGGCGTCATCGGCGCCCTCGGTCGGCCATTGCAACACCATGGGCACCGCCTCCACCATGAATTCGCTGGCCGAGGCCTTGGGCATGTCGCTGCCTGGCTGCGCCGCGATCCCTGCGCCCTACCGGGAGCGCGGCCAAATCGCCTACGAGACCGGCAAGCGTATCGTCGGGATGGTCTGGGAAGACCTGAAACCATCCGACATCCTGACGCGAACGGCTTTTGAGAACTGCATCGTGGTCAATTCGGCGATCGGCGGCTCGACCAACGCGCCGATCCATATCAATGCGCTCGCCCGCCATATCGGCGTGGAACTTTCGATCGACGATTGGCAGAAATTCGGCCACTCAATTCCACTTCTGGTGAATATGCAGCCGGCCGGTTTCTACCTCGGCGAAGAATTCCATCGCGCCGGCGGCGTGCCGGCCGTGGTGCGTGAATTGATCAAGGCCAAGCGCATCCATGAAGACACCATGACCGTCAACGGCCACACCATGGGCGACAATTGCCGCGAAGCGCCCAAGCCCGACGGCGACGTGATCTGGAGTTACGACAAGCCCCTGGTGAAGGACGCCGGCTTCCTCGTCCTGCGCGGCAATCTGTTCGATTCCGCGATCATGAAGACGAGCGTGATCTCCAAGGAATTCCGCGACCGCTATCTGATCAACCCCAGCGATCCCAATGCGTTCGAGGGACGCGCGATCGTGTTCGAGGGCCCGGAGGATTATCACGCGCGGATCGACGATTACTCGCTCGATATCGACGAGCACTGCATCCTGTTCGTGCGCGGCACCGGCCCGATCGGCTATCCCGGCGGCGCCGAGGTCGTGAACATGCAGCCGCCGGCGGCCCTGATCAAACGCGGTATCCTGTCCCTGCCCTGCATCGGCGATGGCCGCCAATCCGGCACTTCGGGCTCGCCGTCAATCCTCAACGCCACCCCCGAAGCGGCCGCCGACGGGGGGCTAGCGATCCTCAAGACCGGCGACAAGGTCCGCATCGATCTCAACAAGGGCACTGCCAATATTCTGATCTCGGATGATGAAGTGAAGAAGCGCCACGCCGAGCTCAAGGCCAAGGGCGGCTTCCCCTATCCGGCGAGCCAGACGCCGTGGCAGGAACTCTATCGCTCAACCGTCGGCCAGCAGGCCACCGGCGCCTGCATGGAGTTTGCCACGCGCTACCACGACATCGCCGGCCGGGTCGGCGTGGCGAGAGACAATCATTAGAGCAACATCGTCGTTCCGGGGCGCGACAAAGTCGCGAGCCCGGAATCCATAACCACCATCGTGAGTATGGATTCCGGGTCTGCGCCTTACGGCGCATCCCGGAATGACGAGAATGAAAGGAGATTTGGAATGTCAGACCGCCTCAAGGGCAAACGCGCTTTCGTCACCGCGGGCGCGGCGGGCATCGGCCGCGCCTCGGCCATCGCCTTTGCGCGCGAGGGCGCATCCGTTTTTGCAACCGATATCGACGAAAAGGGACTAGCTGCACTCGCCAAGGACGGCATTTCCGAAGTCGCGCGGCTCGACGTTCGCGACACTTCGGCTGTCGCTGCGATGGCCAAACGCGTCGGCCCGATCGACATCCTCCTGAACGCGGCGGGCTTCGTGCATCACGGCACCGTGCTCGATTGCTCCGACGAGGAATGGGATTTCTCGTTCGACCTCAACGTGAAGTCGATGCACCGGACCATCCGGGCCTTTCTGCCGGGCATGCTGGAACGCGGCCACGGCTCGATCGTGAACATCTCGTCCGCCGCCGGCGTGTTCAAGGCCGCCCCCAACCGCTACGTCTATGGCGCGACCAAAGCCGCGGTCGCAGCGCTGACCCGCGCGGTCGCCGCCGATTTCGTCGCCAAGGGCGTCCGCTGTAACTGTATCTGCCCGGGTACCATCGAGACGCCATCGATGCTCAACCGCGCCGCGGCCGCAGGCCCCGGCGGGCGCGAGATGTTCGTGGCGCGACAGCCGATGGGACGGCTTGGCACCGCGGAAGAAATCGCCTCGCTCGCGCTCTATCTCGCCAGCGACGAAAGCGCCTTCACCACCGGCGTTGCCCATATCATCGACGGCGGCTGGACGCTTTAGCGTCATTCCGGGGCGCGCGTAGCGCGAACCCGGAATCCATAACCACGACTGGGAATATGGATTCCGGGCCTGCGCCTTGCGGCGCATCCCGGAATGACGAAGGGTGTGAGAGTTCAATTCGAAAAGGAACGGCATAATGAACAAAATCGATCTGAACGGCCGTTGCGCCGTCGTTACCGGCGGCGCGCAGGGCTTTGGGCGCGCCATCACCGAGCGTTTTGCCGCCTCCGGCGCCAGGGTCGCGATCTGGGATCACGATCAGCCGTTCGCCGAGAAGACGGCAAAGGAAATCGGCTCAGGCGTCACCGCGTTCAAGGTCGATGTGTCCGATCTCGCTGCCGTTGAAAAAACGCGCGATGCGACGTTGGCCGCCTTCGGCAAGATCGACATTCTCGTCAACAATGCCGGCATCGCCGGCGTCAACAAGACAGTGTGGGAAACCGACCTCGAGGAATGGCGCAAGGTGCTGCGCATCAATCTCGACGGGCCCTTCATCTGCTGCAAGGCGATCGTGCCCTCGATGGTCAGGCAGAACTACGGCCGCATCGTCAACATCGCTTCCATCGCCGGCAAGGAAGGCAATCCGAACGCCGCGCATTATTCGGCCTCGAAGGCGGGCCTGATCGCGCTGACAAAATCGCTCGGCAAGGAACTCGCCGGCTTTGAGATCGCCGTCAACGCGGTGACCCCCGCCGCCGCCCGCACCGCGATCTTCGACCAGATGACGAAAGCGCACATCGACTTCATGCTGTCGAAGATTCCGAAAGGCCGCTTCGTTCTGGTGGAGGAGCTCGCGGCGATGGTGGCGTGGCTGGCGTCGGAGGATTGCGCATTCTCCACCGGCGCGGTGTTCGACATATCCGGCGGGCGGGCGACGTATTGAAACTGGCTGGCTGCAGAGATGTTCGTGGGCTGGGCCGCCGCAATGGGTCCCCAACGTTCTGAGCGCATGCTAGCGTCCTCCACCCCTACAACCGGTCAGGACATCCGTGAACATCACCCTCTACGACATCTCGATCTGGGTTTTGCCGCTGGTCATCGCCATCACCTTTCACGAGGCCGCCCACGGTTTTGTCGCGCACCGCCTTGGCGACAACACGGCCTTTGACTTGGGGCGCGTCAGCTTCAATCCGCTGCGGCATATCGATCCGTTCGGCACCCTGATGCTGCCGGCGATCCTGCTGATGTCGCATTCGCCGTTCCTGTTCGGCTACGCCAAGCCGGTGCCGGTGAATTTCCGCGCCTTGCGCAGCCCGCGGATCGACATGGTCTGGGTCGCGCTGGCCGGGCCCGCCACCAATATTGCGCTGGCGCTGCTTGCGGCGGCGGCATTTCACGTCGTGGATCACCTGCCGGCGAACGCCGCGCAGTGGCTGGCCGACAACCTCAAAAACGCGCTGGTTATCAACGTCATCCTGGCGGTCTTCAACATGCTGCCGATCCCGCCGCTCGATGGCGGACGCGTCGCGGTCGGGTTGCTGCCGAGGGTGCTGGCCTTCCAGCTCTCCAGGCTGGAGCCGTTCGGTATGCTGATCCTGATCGGAATTCTGATCCTCCTTCCGCTCGCCGGATCGCAGTTCGGTCTAAATCTTGATGTTATTTCGACAATACTGCGGACATCGACCGGCTATGTGATCCACCTCATCCTCGCGCTGACCGGAAACGCATAGTCGGATTTCCCAATGCGTTTTCAAACGAAGTGGGGACCGGTTCGCGTTAAGACAACGCGTCAAACAAGGACCTGGAACCGTCGAAAGGAGCAGAGGCCATCTTGATCAAAGCAGCCGACATGATGATCGCCCGACGTGCCGATACCAGGGCGAGGGCGGATTTTGCGACCTGGAAGATGATGGCGAAGCTCAATGGCGCCTCCTCCCTGCCCCCCGAGGCCCAGACGTTCCTCGATCGCTACAAGGCGCTGCTGAAGGAGACAACCGAGGCCGAAGCTACCGACGCCGCCATCCAGCTCATCTACAGGAGCTATTATGAGGAGATGGGCGGCGCCGGCGAACCGCCCGATGTCAAAGCTCATCCAGTCGGACAGGTGACGGGCAACGTCACCGCCTTCAAGCGTCCAACACCGCAGCGGCCGAAGATCGCGGGCGGTTCGCAGACAAAACCTCGGCTTCCCGTCGCCCTGATCTTTGCCTGCCTCGTCGTCGTCTACACCGGCTTTCGGTATTTCCTGCGTTGAGCATGCGGGGCGCGCGCCGTCTTGCCTCGGCGCTGACCTTGCGATCTGCCTTCAGCTATGCCCCTTGATGCGGAAGATCACCGGCAGGGTGAAATTCAAACCCTCGTCCGCCACCGCGGGCGGAGGCTGCGGCACCGGATCGGATCGCCGGACCATCGCGAGCGCCGCCTCGTCGAAAGCCGCATCGCCCGATCCCTTGACGATGCTCGTCGTGAGGACATGGCCCATCCGGTCCAGCGCGAAACTGACCACGATCTCGGCGCTCTTCTGCGCGCGATCCGCGGGGTAGCGCTTGTGCCGGTCGAGATGGGCGATCAACTGCTTCTGCCAGGTGGCACGCAGGCGCTGCGTGCTCGCGCCGGTGCCCTGCGCGGGCGCCACCGAACGCGGCCCCTCGGGAATGGCTTCGGAACTCGGCGTTGCGGTTGCCTCGGCGGCGACCGATTCGATCGAGGCGGAAGTCTGCACTTTGGCGATTTTTGAATCGTCTTCCTTCGGCTTGTTCTGGCTGTTCGGTGTCACCACGCGGTCGGGATCGGCGGTTTCGGTCGGGACGTCCTTCGGAAGCTCCGTCTCCTTGACCTCGGCCTTCTGCTCGGCGAGCGCGGGCGAGGCCACCGAAGCATCGGTGTCCGGCCCCGGTGGCAGATCATTTGGTTCAAGATGCGGCGCTGCCATTTCCAGCCCGATCTCGATCGCCGGTGCGCCGAACGTATCGTCGGGTTCGACGCTACGCAGATGCGCCACAGCCAGCGCGGCGCCGCCGACATGCAGCACGAGCGCGCCCAAGGCTGCGAAAATCCACAGCCGCCACGAAGGTCTTTGTTCGGTGTCGAGGTTGGGCATCGCGATATATCGGCCGCTCAGGGCTCAAGAGTCTAGGGCTTCGCCATCCTAAGGCTTGGGGTTTTCAGGAACCGAAGGCTGCGCCGCGGTTTCCGGAACGCCCTCCAGCGCGACCAGCTTGATCTTGGCATAGCCGCCGGCACGCAGGATTTCCAGCACGTCCATCAGTTGACCGTAGGGTACCGCGCGATCGGCGCGCAGGAAAATGAAACGATCCTTGTTGCTGTCTTCCATCGCGTCGAGCGTGCGAACGAGATCGGTGCGCTTGACCTGCGTTTCTCCGATCGCCACCGCGAGATCCGGCTTGATGCTGACATAGGTCGGCTTGTCCGGCTTCTTCTGCGGGGTTGCGGTCGACGACGGCAGGTCGATCGGAAGGTCGACGGTCGACAGCGGCGCCGCCACCATGAAAATGATCAGGAGGACGAGGATAACGTCGATGAAAGGCGTGACGTTGATCTCGTGCGTCTCCGCGAAATCGGCGTCGTCATCAAGTTCCGTATCCGTGACCGAAGCGCCCATCATCTACTCCGCAGCGCGCGAATTCACTCCGCCCAGCGAACTGACATAAGTACGATCGAGGTCGCGCGACAGCAACCGCCCCGCGGCGCCCGACGACCGGCCGACCAGTTCGAGATAGCCTTTCGTCACCCGGGCGAAATGATTGTAGATGATGACCGCCGGAATGGCCGCGACGAGGCCGATTGCGGTTGCGAGCAGCGCTTCGGCGATGCCGGGGGCGACGACGGCGAGATTGGTGGTATGCGATTTAGAAATGCCGATGAAGCTGTTCATGATGCCCCACACCGTTCCGAACAGCCCCACGAACGGCGATGTCGCACCGATGGTTGCAAGCAGCCCCAT
>JBKQRS010000237.1:0-17265 GCA_052143915.1 Bradyrhizobium sp. | reverse complement strand
TTCTCAAGAACTGAAATATCCTTGTCGTCGGAAGGGTTTGATCCAGGGTCAACCTCCGTGACTTCATCCTTGGCGTCATACTCTCTGGCCTTGATGATGACGAAGCAGACCTTTTCCGGTGAAATCGTCATAATTTGCGCGTCATCAGCCGCTGGATTTTCGGTCGGTAGCGATTTTGCCTGCATATGCCGTCTCCATCTGCTGGGCGATCATTTCAATCAAATAAGCACAGATTGGCAGCGTCTCGTTGAGGCAGGTCAATCCGCCCTGAATAGCGGTACGCTGGTTGGAACCGAAAGAAGCTGCCGGCGGCTTTGATGCAGATCAGACAGGGCAAAGGCGATCTGCTCAACAATTCGCACGGAGACCCGAAGAAAGCCGGCCGTATTCGATGGCGTACCGACCGGTCAGAGGTCCAAATGAACGAAGCTTTGGCCGATATTTCCCGCCACGTCTGGCAGACCAAGTATCGGTACGCGCAGGAACGCACGATCACGGATAGCTGGCATCGGATCGCGCGTGCGCTCGCGGCTGTGGAGCCAGATGATCCCGTCGGTTGGGAAGCTCGCTATCTCCGCATCTTGCAAAACTTCAAGTTTCTACCCGGCGGCCGCATTCAAGCCGGCGCCGGAACGGCACGAAAAGTCACACTTTTCAATTGCTTCGTGATGGGACCGATCGAAGATTCCATCCCCGGCATCTTTAAAGCCTTGCAGGAAGGGGCGGTCACGATGCAGCAGGGTGGCGGCATCGGGCTGGATTTCTCGACACTGCGGCCCCGTGGCACCCTGGCGAAGAGCGCCGGAACCGTGGCGTCCGGCCCGGTGTCCTTCATGCAGATATGGGAAGCCATGTGCGGGACCATCTTGTCGACTGGCGCCCGACGCGGTGCCATGATGGCGACGCTGCGCTGCGATCATCCCGACATCGAAGAGTTCATCACGGCCAAGCAGCAGCCGGGACAATTGCGTCGGTTCAACCTTTCAGTCCAGGTGACGGATGCTTTCATGGCGGCGGTGCGCAGCGATGCCGAATGGCCATTGGTATATCCTGCCGCGGTATTCGACGGAGATGGCGAGACGACATCCCGAGAATGGCCCGGCAACGCCGAGGCAGTGCCCTGCCGTGTCATTCGGAGTGTCTCTGCGCGACAGCTTTGGGATCGGCTTCTGCAGGCTACCTATGATTACTCCGAGCCCGGCGTACTCTTCATCGACCGTATCAATCAGCTCAACAATCTCCGGTACCGCGAGCGAATTAGCGCCACGAATCCCTGCGGCGAGATTCCGCTGCCCCCGTACGGCGCCTGCGATCTTGGCTCGCTGAACCTGACATGCTTCGTGCAGTCACCCTTCACGCCACAAGCCCATATCGATTTCAAGAGCCTCGCGGACACCGCGCAGATCGCCGTACGGCTGCTCGACAACGTCATCGACGCATCGCAATTTCCGCTTCCCGAACAGGCCGAGAATGCGCGTTGCTCGCGGCGCATCGGCCTCGGCATTACCGGGCTCGCCGATGCTCTCGTCATGCTCGGCCTGACCTACGGCAGCGATCGCTCGATCTCTCTGGCCGCCGACATTATGCGCTGCGTCTGCCATTCCGCTTACCGTGCGTCTATCGCGCTTGCGAAGGAAAAAGCAGGATTCCCCTATTTCAAACGCGACAAATATTTGCAGAGCCCGTTCATTCGGAGCCTGCCACAGGACATCCGGGAAGGGATCTCTGCATATGGCATCCGCAACAGCCATCTGACAGCGATTGCGCCGACCGGCACGATCAGCCTATTCGCCGGCAACGTGTCCAGCGGGCTGGAGCCGATCTTCGCCGCCTCCTACAATCGCAAGGTGCTCGTTGAGAACGGAGCGGCAAGGGATTTTATGCTTACCGACTATGCGCTTCGCCGGTGGCGCGAGAGCAGCAGCGAGGCCAAAGGACTGCCTTCAGGATTCGTCACCGCCTCAGAACTTCCTGTGCGCGCTCACGTCGCGATGCAGGCCGCGCTGCAGCCGTTCGTCGACAACTCGATTTCGAAGACCATCAACGTACCGCCAAACTGTCATTTCAGTGAGTTCAAACAGATTTATGATCTCGCCTACGACCAGGGCCTGAAAGGCTGTACGACCTTCCGCCCCAACCCGATTACAGGAACAGTGTTGAGCGAGGACGCGGCCGGTGTCGAGGCTCCGCACTGTTGCGTTCTCGAACGCGAAGCAGATTGATGGGACGGAGCAATGTCGGTAACTCTTGGTAGTTCAGATTCATCCGTCAAAGCTACCGAGCGCGAAGCCCGCGAACGCGACTTGATCACGGTCGTGGCCGCGCTTGTGCGCGAACTACATCCCCAACGCTTCAGATACATCGACATCCATCCGTCGAGCCGCATTGAGCATGACCTTGGAATCGACAGCCTGGGGCGTACCGAACTCATCCTGCGCATTGAGCGTACGTTCCGCGTGCGGTTACCTGCTCAGACTATCGGCGAGGCCGAAACCGTTCATGATCTTCTAGAGGCGCTGGCACGGGCCGGGCCCACGCGGGAACGAGCGGCTCTCGAAACACGGCAACCCCCTGCTTTTCCCTCAGTGCCGGCCGCAAGCGAAGCAAGGACCTTGATCGAGGTTCTGGAATGGCACGCGGTCCGCCATCCCGACCGTCTGCATCTGACCGTATTGCTGGATGAAGCAACGATTCTCGGCACGCTGACATACGGTGAGCTCGCCGGCAAAGCCCGCAACATGGCTCAGGGCTTGATCACCCGAGATATTGTCCCTGGAGATCGCGTGGCCTTGATGCTGCCGACCAGCATCGATTTTTTCGTTGCTTTCTTCGGCATTCTTTATGCCGGCGCCATTCCCGTGCCGATCTACCCTCCAATGCGGCTTTCGCAGATCGAGGAACATTTGCGCCGCCAGACCGGCATCTTGCGCAACGCTGGCGCTTGCATGCTGATCACAATGCCGGAGGGACGACGGCTTGCCGGTTTGATCCGTGCGCAAGTTGAGACCATGAACGCTGTCGAGAGTGTGGCCAGTCTCGAAACGTCACCGGCGCCGCTCGACCTGCCGCGGGTGGGCGACCCGGAATCCGTCGCGCTCATTCAATACACATCCGGCAGCACCGGTGATCCCAAGGGCGTGGTGCTCAGTCACGCCAACTTACTCGCCAACATCCGGGCGATGGGTCGGATGATGGAGGCCAGCTCGGCCGATATATTTGTCAGCTGGCTGCCGCTCTATCACGACATGGGCTTGATCGGCGCATGGCTCGGATGCCTTTACTTTGGTGCACCGCTTTATGCTATGTCGCCATTGAGCTTCCTCGTGCGACCCGAAAGCTGGCTGTGGGCGATCCACCGTTTTCGCGCCACCTATTCTGCGTCGCCGAATTTCGGGTTCGAGCTGTGCCTGAATAAAATATCCAATGCGGATCTTGAAGGATTGGACCTCAGCTCGTTGCGCATGGTTGCCAACGGCGCGGAACCGGTCAGTGTGCAGACGCTGCGTCGATTCATCGACCGATTTGGCCGCTATGGTTTTCCCGCTGGAGCCATGGCGCCGGTCTACGGCCTTGCTGAGAGCTCGGTCGGGTTAGCCTTCCCGCCGCTCGGCCGACCGCCAGTCATCGACCGCATCGACCGCGACCGGCTCAGCATGCATGGACAGGCTGAACCGGCAAAGCCTGACGACCCGAAACCGCTCGAGGTCGTAGCCTGCGGCCAGCCGCTGCCCGGTCACGAGATCCGCATCCTCGATGAGGCCGGCTACGAGCTCGGCGAGCGCCAGGAAGGAAGGCTCGAGTTTCGGGGACCTTCCACGACACGCGGCTATTTCCACAACGAGGCCAAGACCCGCGAAGTCATTCACAACGGCTGGATCGACAGCTCCGACCGCGCCTACATGGCCGGTGGCGACGTCTACGTTACCGGCCGCATCAAGGACATCATCATTCGCGCGGGCCGCCATCTATACCCCCAGGAGATCGAAGAGGCCGTGGCCGGGATTCCGGGAATCCGCAAGGGCGGAGTCGCGGTCTTCGGCGTGACCGATCGAGCCTCCGGCACCGAGCGCGTCGTTGTCCTCGCCGAGACGCGCGAGACCGATCCGGCCATGCGCGCGGCATTGCAGGCACGCGCGCAGGAGGTCACGACTGACATCGCCGGAACACCGCCGGACGAGGTCGTGCTCGCACCACCGAGCACTGTACCGAAGACATCGAGCGGCAAGATCCGCCGCAGCGCGGCAAAAGAACTCTACGCCAGCGGCCACGTCGGTCCGACGCGGCGTTCCCTGTGGTGGCAGCTTGTGCGCCTGGCGCTTTCCGGGATCGGCCCGCAGATAAGGCGGTCTGGGCGGTTGGCGCGCGAGGTGCTGTACGCCGCTTGGTGGTGGGTGGTTCTGGCCGGTGCGTTTTTGTCAGGATCGCTTGCTATTCTTGTCTTGCCGCGCCTGGCTTGGCGGTGGTCCGCCCTCAGGTGGATTAGCCGCGGCACGCTTGCTGCGATGGGGGTTCCGGTCGCGATCATCGGCATCGAGCGCATTCGCAGCGGAAGAGCGATGCTCGCGTTCAATCACTCAAGCTATATGGACGCGCTCGTAATGGCCGCGGTGCTGCCAGGAGAACCCGCAGTCGTGGCCAAGAAGGAATTATCCGAGCAGCTTATAGCGGGCACGCTGCTGCGGCGTCTGGGGATACCGTTTGTCGAGCGCTATGATGTCTCCAGCAGCCTTGCAGATGCAGAAGCGCTGATTGCGTTGGCGCGAGAGGGTCGCGTTCTGGTCTTCTTCCCGGAAGGCACGTTCACCCGCAGAGCGGGCCTGTCCGGATTTTATCTGGGTGCATTCAAGGTGGCGGCCGAGGCAAACCTTCCCGTCCTGCCGGGCACCATTCACGGGACGCGATCCCTGTTGCGCAGCGACCAATGGTTTCCCCGGCGCACCGCGGTCACCGTCGAGATCGGCGAGCCGGTAGTTCCATCGGGTACGGATTTCGGCTCTGTGTTGCACCTGCGGGATGAAGTGCGCAAGCGCGTATTGTCGCGCTGCGGCGAGCCTGACCTGGGAGAATTGGTGAAGCCGGTCACGATGGCGCCGTGAATCCGGAGCGTTGGCCAAGAGCCATCCTGCGATCACGTTCTGGCCGCATCGCGGATCTTTTTTATCGGTCGTGCCCGGCAAAGGCCGCCGCGACCTCATTCACCATTCGCTCATCCTCTCCGGCATAACGTGGGGAGAAATGGAACGGCTCAACCCGGCGCACTCCTGCCTGGCGGGCGATTTGCCCGGCCGCCTCGGTGGTCAGATGAGCGCGCTCGGTCGCTAAAGCCACATCCGCTCCCGCAAAGGCAGCTTCAATAAACAGAAGATCGGCATTCTTGACCAATTCGACGATCGCTTGGCGGTTTGACGCCGTATCTGCAACATCGGTGACATAACCGATCTTCTGGCCGGGGGTGATCGTCAGGGCATCCCGAAGCTTCCCGAGTGGCAGGTCGTGCTCATTTGAGCTCGTCATGGAAGGGCTAATCCGGATCGGAAATTCATCCGGTCTGTTCTCGATCACCGCGCGCTTGAGGTCGCGCAACCAAGGCCCGACTGGAAGGCCTAATCTTGCGAGCCGGGTCTTCCAGACGTTGAAGTGAGCGGACTCCTCGATAGCAAATCCCAGGCATGGCGTGCGATGCTCCAGCACCGCCGTCGAAACCCGGAAAGTCGGATCCTTGACGAGGATGCCTTGGTCGATCCGGCCCGTGCCCATGGCTTCGGCGGTGAAGGCTGTCTTGAGACGAAACCGCGCGGTTTGAGTGGCGAGAGAGGAGCCGATTTCAGTCACCACGAAAGTCAGATCGCCGGGTTCACGATCGACGAGATTCCAGAGATAGGCCTGCAGCTTGTGGTGGACGCGATCGATAAAATCGGCCGGGCCATAAAGATGGATTTGCTTATCCCGGCCGACGAGCACCCGCAACAGACGATCGAACCCGAAGAAATGATCGATATGCGCGTGAGAAACAAACACATGCTCAAGGCGCCGGATCTTTCGCGGCGACAATGACGCGATGTCGCCAAGGTCGAACAGGATCGCCCGCTGCTCGAACAGCGTCTCGATATAGAGCGCCGGATCGCCGGTTCGCCCGTTGATCAGTGTTGGGTGCAATAGCGGACGCATGGATAATTGAACTTTCGGATCGGCCGGACGGACCCCTACCCTTTGATGCAGACTAGCGGTCGCAGCCGCGCCACCCTCCGAGCGAGCCCTGCATGCTCGGCCGCAGCCACGACGGCACCGACATCCTTGTAGGCACCGGGGGCTTCCTCGGCGACACCGCGCGTCGACGGCGACCTAATCAGAATCCCCTGCGACGCAAGATCATCGACGATCTTTCGTCCACTCCATTGCTTGAGTGCGGCGTGGCGGGACAAGGCACGGCCTGCCCCGTGACACGCCGAGGAGAACGCCTTGGTCTCGCTCGTGGTTTCGCCGACCAGAACATACGAGCCCGTACCCATGCTGCCGCCGATCAGCACGGGCTGGCCGACGGAACGCAGTACCGCAGGCAGGCTCTCGTGATCAGGTCCAAAGGCTCTCGTTGCGCCCTTGCGATGCACGAACAGATCGCGCCACTTTCCGTCCACGAGATGACGCTCGACCTTGCAGGTGTTGTGCGAAACATCGAACAGAAGACGCAGGTCGTTGTTCGGGAAGAAGTGCGCGAAGACGCGGCGAACATGGTGGCCGAGGATCTCGCGGTTGGCGAGCGCGCAATTGATCGCCGCCCGCATCGCACCGAGATAGCGTTGACCGACCTCCGAATTGATTGGAGCGCAGGCCAGTTCGCGGTCGGGAAGATCGATGCCGGCCTCCTTCGCCGTCAGGACCATTTCTTTCAGGAATTCGGTACCGATTTGATGGCCGAGGCCGCGCGAACCACAGTGAATGGTGACGACAATTTCGTCCTGCGCGAGCCCGAAGGCGCCGG
The DNA here is from genome assembly GCA_052143915.1 of Bradyrhizobium sp. Classification (GTDB taxonomy): domain Bacteria; phylum Pseudomonadota; class Alphaproteobacteria; order Rhizobiales; family Xanthobacteraceae; genus Bradyrhizobium. Next base: position 10,286 of record JBKQRS010000237.1, on the reverse strand, counting down.
CGGCCGTCGCGTCAAAAATCTCGGCGACCGCCTGGACCTCGAGATAGTGATTGCCGGAGCCAAGCGTCCCCATTTCCCGGCATTGGCGTTCCTTGGCGCGGTCTGACACACACTCCGGCCGGGCACCAGCCATCCGTCCCTGTTCCTCGATCCGTTCAAAATCGCACATCTCTCCCCAACCGCGCGCAACCGCCCACTGGGCGCCCTGCGCGAGCATGGCTTCCATCTCAGTCGCGTCCAGCGCGATCGCGCTCTCGCTGCCCACCCCGGCCGGGATCTGGCGAAAGAGTGAATCGGCGAGCTGCTTCTGCACTGGAAGGATGTCGGCGACTGAAAGCCCCGTGAGCATCGTCCGCACGCCACAGGATATATCGAAGCCCACGCCGCCGGCAGAGATCACGCCGCCGCGATCCGGATCGAACGCCGCCACGCCGCCAATCGGGAAGCCATAACCCCAATGTGCGTCCGGCATGACGTACGAGGCTTGCACGATCCCGGGCAACCGCGCAACGTTCGCCGCCTGGTCGAGAACCTTGTCATCCATGTCCCGGATCAGGTTCTCGTCAGCGTAGATGATCACCGGGACATGCATCGTTCCCGAAGGCTCGACGAGCCACGTCGTGGGGTCGACACGGGTAAACCGGGCAGGGTCCATCGCAGACCTCCATCAAACATCGACTATGCAAGCGGCCGACCATCTGCCGTCGGTGCCCTTGGCGACTTTCAGCGCGGTGTAGGTCGCGCCCTTCGGTTCGCAGGCCGGAGCGTGCCGTTCGACGTCGACCGGCTCGCCCCACAACGTCCCTTCAAGACGCGTATTTTCAATTCGGACCAGAAAACGTCCAAACAGCATATTGCGAACCGCCATCTCGTAGATGATGGCGTTGAGCCATTCGACGAACAGCAACTCAAGGTCCGGCGCCTCGCAGGTCAGCCGAACGGCGACGTCCGGTTTCACCTCGGCGAGGGTGACGACGGCGGTGAGCGCGTAAGCTGCCTGCTCAAACGCTTCGGCCGGTGTCGGGCCCCACCCTCGCAGTCCGACATCGGCATCGTGCGGAAAGTGCTCCCACTTCCCCCTTTGCTCAGTTGGCAAGGCAGAATTCATGATCATTCAGCCAAATGTCTCGATGCCTCCGCGGGGTCGCCGAACTCTAGGAAAGCAACAAACGAAGGGCAGCACTTGATCTCGCGCAAATACGCGGATCCGCCTTGGCGGAGAATGCCCAACAGCCAGGGAGGCAATCATGCCGGAACTTCGTGATCTCCACGCCGCCGCATCTGAGACAGAGGCCTGGGTCGACGACATCACGCACCGTCTCGGTTGGCATGACCGCGAGCGGGCCTATCTGGTTCTGCTGGCAACACTGCACGCGCTGCGCGACAGCCTCCCGCGAGACGAAGCCATATACATCGGAGCGCAGTTGCCGCCATTGTTGCGCGGTCTCTACTATGAAGGATGGCATCCAGACTCCCACCTCGCAGCCAATAACCGAAGCGCCTTTCTGCAGCGTATTCATGATAGCGTGCATCGCGACCCCGCCATCGATGTAGAAGAAACCGTTCGCGCGGTGTTTGCCGCACTTGCAGCGCGTTTGCCCGCGGCAGAACTTGAGGACGCCAAGGCCGCTACGCCGCAGCCGCTGCACGGTCTTTGGCCGAGCTGATTTCGCCATGAGCGGCGCGGCACAATCAGCTAATCCTCGGCCACGGCGGTTAGTACGGCTATTCCTGTGCGGCGACGTCATGACGGGACGAGGCATCGATCAGGTGCTCGCGCACCCTTGCGACCCCAAACTCCACGAAGACTACGTGGCTTCGGCAGAGGACTATGTCAGCCTTGCTGAGCAAGCCAATGGCCCAATTCCGCGACACGCCAAGCCTGCCTATGTTTGGGGCGTCGCGCTGGATGAATTGGAGCGGATGCGGCCAGACGCTCGCATCATCAACCTGGAGACGGCCATTACCCGTAGCGACGACTACGCCCGAAAGGGCATCAATTACCGCATGAGTCCCGAGAATGCCGACTGCCTCTCCGCTGCAGGCATCGACTGCTGCGAGCTCGCCAACAATCACGTCCTCGATTGGGGACCGAGCGGCCTGGTGGAAACGTTAGCGACGCTGGAACGCCTGAAGATCAGGAGTGCCGGCGCGGGGCGAAATGCCTTCGAGGCCGCGGCGCCGGCAACGCTGGACCTAGCCAATGACGCGCGGCTGCTTGTCTTTTCCTTCGGCGCTGTGACGAGCGGCATTCCCCGCAGTTGGGCCGCCACAACGGACATTCCCGGCGTCAATCTCCTGACCCGGCTTTCCGAGGCGGACGCGCGACAGGCCGCGGAGTACATCGTCAATATCAAGAAGCCCGGCGATTTGGTGGTTGTCTCGCTGCATTGGGGATCGAATTGGGGTTACGAAGTCCCTGGCGATCAAAAGCTCTTCGCACGCACGCTGATCGACAGGGCGGATGTATCCGTCGTTCATGGCCATTCATCGCATCACGCCAAAGCCATCGAGGTCTACCATAAACGGCTCATTCTCTACGGTTGCGGCGATTTCCTCAATGATTATGAAGGCATCCGCGGATACGAAGAATATCGCAGCGACCTGTCGCTTATGTATTTCGTGGATATCGAACCGACGACTGGAAATCTCGCTGCGCTCGAAATCATCCCTCTTCAAATCAGGAACTTCCAGCTTAAGCACCCGCAGAGACAGGACATCGGATGGGTGCAACGGACGCTTCAGCGAGAATGTCGGCAGTTCGGGGCAGGCATCGTACTCAATCCAGGCGGCCGGCTCGCCCTTTCCGACGATGTCCACTCCACTCCGGCATAGCGTCGGCGAAGATCAGCATTGATCCAGGTCAAGACACTCGGCACGTTCCGGTGCATGAATTACAGCCCGTTGTGTGGAGGCAAGATCGGCGAAACACGGTAGTGAATCGTCTACGGGCGTGGATCTGCTTACGTCATGAACCGGTCTGCCGACGAAGCATGGCGGAAGGGCCCGTAGCCTGTCCTGTCCGAGCACCCCGGAGGAGACTTCGGTTCGACGGACGGGAGGCGCGGGCCCTGCGCTTTCCGAAATTCGGCGATGATGTTTGCTCGGAGGATATCCCGAATGGAACCATTTCCCGTAGATACCGATCCCAAACAGATTGTTCGCTGGCTCATTGCCGAGCATCGGGTCAGCCCCTCATCGCTGAAGATCGCCGCACGCCGCACATCCGAGGTGCGCCAGATCCCCGCTCGCGCAGAATTTCACCTCGGCGACGAAGAACGCGAAGACCTCAGCGAGGTCGCCACGGTTGCGACCCTGGAGATCACGCCTGCCCATCCTTCCGAAGGCTGGCAAATGACCATTACCGTCGAAGATGAGATCGGTCCGCGCGGGCCCGGTCGGGGCTCGAATGTGGCGGACGACGAACAGATTGATCTTGAAACCTTCAACAGGCTGTTCATCCGCCCCGAGCGAGGAACCGCGACCGTCGTCGCGCAGGCAGACGATGCCGCGGCCGAGGCCCGCTTATCCAGCCTGCTCGCCTCCATCGAGACCGATCGGCACGGCCCCGGTGTCCGCAAGCCCTGAGTCAACTTAATTGCCGCGTATTCTATACGGCCCGGGCGTAGGGAATTATTCAAATGGGCGCATCAAGAACACTCGTCGTTTTCTATTCGCGCTCGGGGACAACGCGGAGGATCGCTGAGGCTCTATCCGCGGCTCTCAAATGCGACCTTGAGGAAATCACCGAGCCCAGACCCCGGACTGGTTTTTTTGGTTACATACGGTCGTTGCTCGAAGCGAGCCGAAAGCGTCCGTCGACAATCTTGCCAAAAAAGCACGAGGTCTCGTCGTACGATTTGGTCGTCATCGGCACTCCAGTGTGGGCCTGGTCCCTAAGCTCCCCGGTTCGCGCATATTTAATGGCGACTGCGAGCCAATTACCGAAAGTCGCATTCTTTTGCACGCTCGGAGCCAGAGGCAGCGAAAGCGCCTTCGCGCAAATGACGGCGATCGTGGGCAAGAAGCCTCGCGCAATATGTGCAATTGCGCAAGGAGAAGTGTTGTCGGGAGGTTATTCCGCCCGACTCTCGGCTTTTGAGAAGGCGCTGAAGGAAAATCATCAATTGAGTGGAGGGAACTGATGGAAAGCGAGACGTTCCGAAAGTGGCTCATCGAACAGGGGTGTCGCTTCGATACGCAGCACGAAGGACGCGGAGAAGGTCACGGCACTTTGACGATCCATCGCGAGGGACGGACAGCTGAATTGTCTCTCGTTGGCTCGCGCCACGAACTCGACCCGCGTTCAGTTCGCCAAGTGTGTGAAACACTCGGCCTCGATTGGTCTGATCTTCCCGGACCGAAGGGCCGCCTCTGAGGTGTCCAAGCGCCGTCCCTTATTCAAGAGCCTGCCTCAGAAACACCTTTGCGATGCGCGCGTCGACGATCCCGCCTCCGCCCTTTTTACCTCACCGGCGTGCGGCTTCGGCGCGACTCTTGCCGCCACCGTCGGCCAATGCCACTGCCAATTCGTTGAGACCGCGCGGTAGAAAATTCGATCGGGGCTGAATAGCATGGCGAGCGATCCTCCCACCTTCTCCGTCCCGCCTGGATTTCTTGGACTGGGGCGCCGCGAGAGCGATGCCGCGATCTCGATCGCAGGCATCCCGCTCGATATCGGCACAACAAACCGCAGTGGCGCGCGCTTCGGACCGCAGGCCATTCGCCAGGCGAGCCGGATGCTGGTTGACGGCGCACATCCGACGATGTGGACCGATGTTTCGAAATTGAGGCCATCGAGGAGTGGCCTCGACGCTCGGTATAGAATTCGATCCCGGCGTCGCCTGGAACGAACGCAAGAAGCTTTACGAACATACCCAAATGATCATCGAAAGCCTGTCGATCACAGCTGCCGCCGAAGGCGATGATTCCGGACTAGGGACCTGCGTGGTCGCGGCGGCTGTGTTTCGATTCTGATGTGATGCGGAGACGACGCGGGGCCGGCCGAGGAATTGAAGACGGAACAGATTATCGGATGGCTTCAAGGGCAACAAATTCGTCTGAGGCTTAAAAGCCTGGCTGCGGCAGGAGACGACCATGTTCATCGGCGTTCCCAGGGAAATCAAAACGGACGAATATCGCGTCGGCCTCACTCCCACGACAGTCAAGGAGTTGACTGCCAAGGGGCATCGGGTCGCGATCGAGACAAAGGCGGGTGTTGGCGCCGGCATTGCCGACCAGGAGTATATGGCCGCTGGCGCCGAGATCAGCACAAATGCGACTCAGATATTTCAACGCGCCGACCTGATCGTCAAGGTGAAGGAGCCACTCGCATCGGAGCGGAAGCAATTGCGCCGCGGCCAGATCATCTTCACCTATTTGCATCTGGCTCCTGACCTTGAACAGACCCGCGACCTCATGGCGTCAGGTGTAACGGCCATCGCCTATGAAACCGTCACGGATGCGGTGGGAAAGCTGCCCCTGCTTGCACCAATGTCCACGGTTGCCGGCCGGATGGCAGCCCAGGTCGCCGCCCATTTCCTGCAACGTCCGCAAGGTGGCCGCGGCATCTTGCTCGGTCGTATCGAAGGCGCGCCATCAGCCGAAGTTGTGGTTCTCGGCGGCGGTGTTGTCGGAACCAATGCGGCAGAGATGGCGATCGGCATGGGCGCCAATGTCACCGTCGCCGCACGCGGCCCCGGGACGCAACGTCGCCTGTCGCAGCTTTTTGGCGAACGCGTCAGTATCGTTACGGCGCGTCCCGAGGCAATCGAAGCCCTCTGCACCTCCGCCGACGTGGTTATCGGAGCCGCCCTGGTCGCAGGTGGAGCTGCGCCAAAACTCATCTCGGCACGGACTGTCGCGGCCATGAAGCCAGGCTCCGTCATCGTCGATGTCTCGATCGATCAAGGTGGCTGCGCCGAAACCTCTCATCCAACGACACATTCGCAGCCGACCTTCTTGGTCGATGGCGTCGTGCATTATTGCGTAGCGAACATGCCTGGCGCAGTGCCGAGAACATCGACATTTGCGCTCGACAATGCGACGCGTCCATTCGTTCGCGCGCTCGCGGACAAAGGATTTCCGCGAGCATTGATCGACGATGTGCATCTGCAAACCGGGCTCAACGTCCACGATGGCAAGGTCACCTGCCGCGCCGTGTCCGATGCCCTGCGGCTGCCCTATACCGCCGCGGCCGAAGTCCTGAGATAATGGTGAGCCCATGGACGCCTACCAACCTTGACGCACATCAAAACGTGCGCTCCATTTTGCCTGAAATGTTCGGAAAGATCAGGAGCATCACGTGGACGATGCCGTCACCAATAGAGAAATAGCCGTTCTGCCGCTGACGGCCGAACAACTCTATCGCTCTACCGACCTGGCGAGCTTGTCGTTCTCAACAACGGCAGAATTGCAGCCGATCGACGGGCTCGTCGGCCAGGCCCGCGCGGTCGAAGCGATCCGGTTTGGAACGCAAGTGAGCAAGACCGGCTTCAACCTCTTTGTGATCGGTCCCAACGGCGCCCGCATGCAGGACGCCGTCAAGGCCATGCTGGCTGCGGAGGCGGCGGGAAAGCCCGCTCCCTTCGACTGGGTCTATGTCAACAATTTCGCCGATCCGGACAGGCCTATCGCCATCGAACTTCCTGCAGGTCGAGCCCGCAATTTTCATGACGCGATGCACAAGCTGATCGACGACCTGAAATCCGCTCTGCCCGCGGTGTTCCAGAGCGAGGATTATCAGACGCGCCAAGGCGCCATCGACGAGTCATTTCAGAAGCGGCAAGGCGAGGCCTTTTCCGCACTACGCGACAAGGCCGCCGAAAAGGATATTGCCCTCTTGAGGACACCGCTCGGCTTTGCGCTGGCACCGGTCAAGAATGGCGAGGTCGTCCCGCCTGATGAATTCAGCAAATGGCCTGAAGCCAAGCGCCGCGAAGTGCAGGCCGTTATTGAGGCACTGGAGAAGGACCTCGAGCACATTGTTCACCAAATCCCCCGATGGGAGAAGCTGCGGCGCGATGAAGCGCGTCAACTCGGTCGCGACACGGCGAAATATGCGGTCGACCAGTTGATCGAGGACACCAAGGAAGCCTTCAAAGACATTCCGAGAGTGGTGCAACACATTGAGACGGTTCACGCAGATCTGATTGAAAACTTCGCCATGTTCGTCATCAAGGACGAGGATGACGGGACCGAGGCGCGTGAAATCAGAACAGGAAGTCCATTCGACCGCTACGAAGTCAATGTCCTCGTCACCCAGGATAGCGACAAGGCGGCTCCGATCATTGAAGAATTGCATCCCGCGCTTGGAAATCTGATCGGTCGCATCGAGTACATCCCGCTGCACGGCGCACTGTTGACAAATTTTCGTCTCATCAAGGCCGGTGCAATCCATCGCGCCAATGGCGGCTATCTGCTGCTGGACGCCCGGAGTTTGCTGCTGGAGCCGTTCAGCTGGGCGGCGCTCAAGCGGACGTTGCGGCGTGGTGAGATCGCGATCGAGGATATTGGCCGCTTTCTTGGCCTGACCAACACGGTGTCCCTCGAGCCAGATCCGATTCCGCTCAAATTGAAAGTCATTCTGTTCGGCGATCGCATGCTGTATTTTCTGCTTGCCGCCCTCGACCCCGAACTCGCAGAACATTTCAAGGTTTTGGCCGATTTCGAAAACGATCTGCCGCGAACGCCCGAGAACGAGGCCATTCTCGCGCGGCTGCTCGCGAGCCTCGCGCAACGCGAAGGTCTGAACCCCCTGGATCGCGGCGCAGTGGCACTGGTGCTCGAACATGCGGCGCGTTCGACTGAACATTCCAGCAAGCTTTCACTGGTTGTAGAGCGGCTGCGAGATATTTTGATCGAGGCGGACTTTTGCGCACGGGAAGCCAACCGCAGCGTGATCTCGCGTGTCGACGTCAATAGCGCCTTGACGGCCCGTATCCGGCGCGCCGCCCGCCTGCGCGACCGGACGCAGGAAGCCATCCTCAAAAAGGTGGCGCTGATCGACACCACGGGAACGCATGTCGGCCAGATCAATGGCCTGAGCGTCACCGAACTCGGCGGATTCTCGTTTGGACGTCCTACCCGCATCACTTGCCAGGTAAGACCGGGCAGCGGAAAGGTCGTTGATATCGAGCGCGAAGTCGAACTCGGCGGGCCGCTCCACTCGAAGGGCGTCCTCATTCTTTCCGGGTTCCTTGCAGGGCGATACGCCCTTGATACCCCGATGTCGCTTTTCGCCAGCTTGGTATTTGAGCAGTCCTATGGCGGGGTCGAGGGAGACAGCGCGTCGTCGGCCGAACTCTATGCCCTGCTGTCGGCGCTCGCAGACGTCCCGCTGCGGCAGGATCTCGCGGTGACCGGGTCCGTGAACCAGCACGGCGAAATTCAAGCCATCGGCGGCGTCAACGAGAAGATCGAAGGGTTCTTCGACATATGTGAGAAGCGCGGGCTGACCGGTGCGCAAGGCGTCCTGATCCCCCAGGCGAATCGGCGAGTTGAAGATCGGCTGCGGGCCTTCGCCAACATCCGGAGGAGTTTCACCAGTCAGGGCAACAGCGGCGGCAAACCCGGCAATTAGTCATGTCGAAAGAACCCCACAGCTTCAGGCGGCTCGTGCTGGGACTTCAGCCGGGCGCGCAGGACCGCTCGATGCAGCTGGCCGTCGAACTTGCCGGCTTGCTTCATCTCGATCTACTTGGGCTGTTCCTCGAAGACACCAGCCTGCGTGACCTCGCAAACATTCCCTTCTCGCGTGAGTTCAGGTTGCTTGGGGGCGGTTGGCATACGATCGATCTCGATCGGCTGTCGCGCGACTTCGAACTTGTTGCACGCAGCATTGAACGAAAATTTATTGGCGCGGCAAAACGCCTTTCCACTGGATACCAGTTCGAGGTCGCTCGGGGATCGATGGCCGAAACTTTCGCATCGGTCCCACGAACCGACGACATCGTCATGATCGTCGAGCCCCGGAGCGCAGTCGAGCGGGCCACGCAGCAATTCTCATGGCTGCTGGAAGCTGCCTTCCGGTCAGCCGCCGCAGTCGTGCTCGTTCCGCCGCACATTGCTCGAACGAAGGGTCCTATTGTCGCAATTGCGACATCGTCCGACGACCCGAGCATTCATCCGGCTGCCGCTATCGCATTCGCCGCGAAGGAGGAGCTGGTTATCATCGAAGCCGAGGCCCGCGACATTGATGACCCGCGCGTTCGCCAGCTCGCGGCTCAGACTGGCCTCACCATCAAACGCGTTGCGGCGTCCAACATCGGACTGGCTGATCCGGCGGCCTGTGCCCAGGCCTTCCGCCAGATTCAGGAGCGGCTGATTGTCATGACCCGCGGCGCCTTCGCCGATAGAACGGCCTCCGCGATTGCCGCGGCGCGGCGGGTTCCGGTGCTGGTCGTCGAGCCAGAGGGAACGGCGGCAGATAAAACCATCCCGCGGCCGACAGCGAAGCATTAATGCGGCGGCGACGCGCATAGCCCGCGCCTAAAGGCCCCGCGGGCCCGCGGAAAATTCCTGATTTGCACCGAACCGCGGAGACGCCAAAATCTTGTAGCCGCGTTCGCCGGGAGCGGGCGATTGCATGAGCTCGACCGAACTGACATGTTGCGCGAGCGCGAGATCCCGGTCGATCGGATATATCCGCGCGATGGCGGATCCGTTGCCGCGAAGCCGGGCCAGCGTGACATGCGGCCGAAACGGCCGCTCGTCCGTTTGCTCGAACGCCAGAAGAAGCTGGGCGCGCAGTTGCGATAGATCGGGCCCGGCCGCGCATTCCGCCCACAGAAAACGCGGACGTCTCGGCTCCGGCCCGTATCCGACATGCCGAAATTGCAGGGTGAAGTCGCCAAACCTGTCGGCGACGCGACGAAGCTTCCCGGCCGCATCCGGAATCGAAACCTCATTCCATGGCGGCACCAGTGTGAGATGAATGTCGGCAGGGGCGATGAGGCGAACCGGAAACCGCTCCAATTCTCGCGCGAACTGCGCAAGTACGTCGGCGATCTCAGACGCAATCTTGAGCGCGACGAAAACGCGTACCGGCCGCCGACCGCATGAGCTTGCGGTCGAGCCGCTGGCTTCGTCCGACCCGCTTTCTGATGCCAAGGGAACGTCCCCCGCAAACGGCCTGAACATTGGTTTGCCCATGACAGTCTAGACTAGCACTACTTTGGCAGATTTTTTGGATTGATCGGCGCAACTGGATTCCCGAATCAGGTTTTCAATGATTCATGGGTGGTCGGCTTTTGGAGGGCCGACCAATGGTAGACACGACGTCGAAG
>JBKQRS010000236.1:0-5180 GCA_052143915.1 Bradyrhizobium sp. | reverse complement strand
CGCCGCGCCGCCGCCTGGCGTATGACGAGCTGCTCGCCGACCAGGTCGCCACCGCGCTGGTGCGCGGGCGGATCCGGATGCGCCCGGGGCGCGCGATGACCGGGGACGGTGCGCTGCGGCGGGAGGCGCTGGCACGGTTCGGGCACAAGCCGACGCACTCGCAGGAGCGCGCGGTGGCGGAGATCGACGCCGACCTGGCCTCGCCGCGGCGGATGCTGCGGCTGCTGCAGGGCGATGTCGGGTCCGGCAAGACCGTGGTGGCATTGCTGGCGGCGGCGGCCGTCACGGAAGTGGGCAAACAGGCCGCATTGATGGCGCCGACCGAAATCCTCGCGCGCCAGCACATCAAGACCATCACGCCGCTGGCCGAGCGCGCGGGTTTGAGGGTCGCGATCCTCACCGGACGCGAGAAGGGCAAGGAACGCCGCGAGATCCTGGCGCGGCTTGCGGCCGGCGAAATCGATTTTCTGGTCGGCACCCATGCGCTGATCCAGGATGACGTGATCTTCAAGGCACTCGCGCTCGCGGTGGTCGACGAGCAGCATCGTTTCGGCGTTCGCGAACGCCTGGCGCTGACCGCCAAGGGCGAGGCCGTGGATGTGCTGGTGCTGAGCGCCACGCCGATCCCGCGCACGCTGGTGCTGACTTATTTCGGCGACATGGATGTTTCCGAATTGCGCGAAAAGCCCGCGGGACGGCAGCCGATCGACACCCGCGCGGTGCCGATGAGCCGCCTCGACGAGGTGATGGAAGCCGTCGGTCGCGCGCTGGCCGCCGGCAAGCTCGTGTACTGGATTTGCCCGCTGGTCGATGAGTCCGAGGCCGAGGGCACCGGCCACCTCACCAACGCCACCAAGCGCTTCGAGGGCCTGCAGCAGCGGTTCGGCGACACCGTGGGCCTCGTCCACGGCCAGATGAAAGGCACGGAGAAGGATCGCGTGATGGCGCAATTCGCCGCGCACGAGATCGGCCTCTTGGTCGCGACGACGGTCGTTGAAGTCGGCGTCGACGTGCCCGCCGCGACCATCATGGTGATCGAAAATGCCGAGCGCTTCGGGCTCGCGCAATTGCATCAATTGCGCGGCCGCATCGGCCGCGGCGCGGAAGCATCCATCTGCCTGCTGCTGTACCACGAACCGTTGGGGGCCATGTCCAAGGCGCGCCTCAAGGTCATCCGGGAAACCACTGATGGATTTACGATCGCAGAGGAAGATCTGAAACTGCGCGGCGAAGGCGATGTGCTGGGCGTCAGACAAAGCGGCCTACCGGGCTACCGGATCGCACGTTCGGATGTGCACGCCCAGCTCATCACGCAGGCGCGCGACGAAGCGCTGCGCATCATGAAGGATAATCCCAAACTGACGGGCGATCGCGGCGAGGCGCTGCGCTGCCTGCTCTATTTGTTCGAGCGCGATGAGGCCATACCGTTGATCGGGGCGGGGTAGTCACCGTCATTCCGGGTTCGCATCTTCGATGCGCCCCGGAATGACTGGCGAGTCACTCCGCCTTCGCTGGCTCCGGCTGCAGCGAGGCTGCATTGGCCACCCGCGCCGCGTTCGCCATCCCGGCCAGTGCTGCAATCTTCTTTTGCCCGTCGGAGCCGGGCTGCACCACGCCGCAGGACATGATCAGCGTCGCGGCGTCTTCGGCGCTCATCTCGACCTCGATGATCCTGCTCTTGGGCACATAGAAAAAGAAACCCGTGGTCGGGTTCGGCGCGCACGGCAGGAACACGGAGATGTGCTCCTCCTCGCCGGGAAGATTGTTGGCGATTTCCACACTCGGCGCCTGCGAGATCAGCACGATCGACCACATGCCCGGGGAAGGAAATTCGACCAGCCCAACCCGGCGAAAGCTCGAGCCGTTCCCCGAGAACAGCGTTTCGAACACCTGCTTCAGGCTGCGATAGATCGCGCGCACCACCGGCATGCGCCCGAGCAGCCGCTCGCCGAGATCGACCAGGGTCCGTCCGATCAGGTTGGCGGTGAGGAAGCCCAACAGCGTCAACGCGATGACGGCAACGATCAGCCCCGAACCGGGCAACCCGAATGGCAGGTAGGTTTCCGGCCGGTAGGCGATGGGAACGAAAGGCCGCACCAGCCCGTCGACCCAGGTGACGAACCACCAGGTCAGGTAGAAGGTGATCGCGATCGGACCGGCGACAATGAGGCCGGTGAGGAAATAGTTCCGGAATCGGGCCATCAAGCCGTGGTGGACCTCCGGCAGGGTATCGGCCGGCGGCGCGGGCGGAGGCAAATCGTCACGGTTCATCGGGGTTCCAGGTCAGTCGAAGCAGCCGCTATAAGATGCCAGCTAAGCCATCCTAGCAGACTTTTGAAGACCCGAGGCGACCAACGCCTGGATCATGATCCGATTGGATTGAATCGGATCATGATCCCATCTCTTTGTTTGAGCATGATCTTTTCGGAGAACCGGTCCCCATTTATCGGGATCATGATCTGGGGGCGCGGTTATTCCACCGTTACCGATTTCGCGAGATTTCGGGGCTGATCAACGTCGGTGCCCATGACCACGGCGGTATGATAGGCCAAAAGCTGTACCGGAACGGCATAAACCATCGGCGTGAAGGCCGACCCCATGTCGGGCAGCACAATCGTCACCAGCGACTCTACCGTCGCCTCTGCCGCTCCCTTGGCATCCGTCATCAAAATGATGTTGCCGCCGCGGGCCGCCACCTCCTGCATGTTGGAGACGGTTTTTTCGAATACCCGGTCGAACGGCGCGATCACGACCACCGGCATGTTCTCGTCGATCAGCGCGATCGGGCCGTGCTTGAGTTCGCCGGCCGCATAACCCTCGGCATGGATGTAGGAGATCTCCTTCAGCTTGAGCGCACCTTCCAGCGCCAGCGGATAGCTGGTGCCGCGGCCGAGATAGAGCACGTCCTTGAATTTCGACAGATCGCGCGCGAGCTTCTCGATCTGCGGCTCGGTCGCGAGCGCGGCCGCCATCAGGCGCGGGATCTCCACCAGCTCGTGGACGAGCTTGGTCTCGTCGGCTTCCGTCAACTCCCCGCGCGCGCTGCCGGCGGCCACCGCGACCGCGGCCAGCACCATCAACTGACAGGTAAACGCCTTGGTCGAGGCGACGCCGATTTCCGGGCCGGCCAGCGTGTGCAGCACCGTCTCGCTTTCGCGCGCGATCGTCGAGCTCGGCACGTTGACGACGGAGAGCGTGTGCACGCCTTGCGCCTTGGCGTAACGCAGCGCCGCCAGCGTGTCGGCGGTCTCGCCGGATTGCGAAATGAAGATCGCAAGATCGCCCTTGCGCAGCGGCGCCTCGCGGTAGCGGAATTCGGAGGCCACGTCGATCTCGACCGGCAGGCGGCCCAAGCGCTCGAACCAGTATTTGGCGACGTAACCGGCGTAGCTAGCGGTACCGCAGGCGACGATCGAAATGCGCTGAATATTCTTGAAGTCGAACGGCAAGGTCACCGGCAGCGCCACGCGGTCGGTCGCCATGTCGACATAGCGCGCCAGGGTGTGGCCGACGACTTCCGGCTGCTCGTGAATCTCCTTGGCCATGAAGTGGCGATAATTCGCCTTGTCGACCAGCGACGTCGAAGCGCTGTGCTTGATCGCGTCGCGATGCACGATCGCGTTGTTCTTGTCGTAGATGACGGCGCCGCCGCGCGTCAGCACGACCCAGTCGCCATCCTCGAGGTAAGCGATGGTGTCGGTGAACGGGCCGAGCGCGATGGCGTCCGAACCGAGATACATCTCGCCCTCGCCATAACCGACCGCGAGCGGCGGCCCGTTGCGCGCGCCGATCATCAGATTGTTGTCGCCGGCAAAAATGAACGCAAGGGCGAAGGCGCCCCGAAGCCTTGACAGCGATGCCTTGACGGCCTCGACCGGACCAATGCCTTTGGCGAGATAGCTGTCGACGAGGTGCAAGACGATCTCGGTGTCGGTCTCGGTCTTGAACACCGCACCGTTTTTCTGAAGCTCTTCGCGCAGTTCGCGGAAATTCTCGATGATGCCGTTGTGAACCACGGCGAGGCGTTCAGTGGCGTGCGGATGAGCATTGTTCTCGGTCGGCCTGCCATGCGTGGCCCAGCGCGTATGTCCGATGCCGGTGTGACCCGCGAGCGGCTCGGCTCGCAGTCGCGTCTCGAGATTCTTGAGCTTGCCTTCGGCGCGGCGGCGCTCGAGATGGTCGCCTTCGAGTGTCGCGACGCCGGCGGAATCATAGCCGCGATATTCCAACCGCTTGAGCGAATCCACCAATTGCTCCGCGACCGGGCCGCGTCCGAGAATGCCGACAATGCCGCACATGCGGGTCAATATCTCCCAATCAAACGACGATGCGCCTGTATCTCTTAACGAAACCCGACGGCGTCAAGATACTCAATAATTATTGCGCATTGAAACAGCGTTAAGCCGCAAGCTTGATGGTGCCGCCGTTAACCGCCCTTCGGCGCCTTGCCGCGCGTCTTTATCTCGCGGTATCGCTTGGCGCCGCCCTCGCGATTGGTCTGCTGGCTGCGCTCCACGGCCAGCGCATCGTCGGGCACATCGCGGGTGATCACCGAGCCCGAACCGATATAGGCCCCGACGCCGATTTTAACCGGCGCCACCAGCGACGAATTGGTGCCGATGAACGCACCGGCGCCGATCTCGGTTTTGTGCTTTCCGAAGCCGTCATAGTTGCAGGTGATGGTGCCCGCGCCGATATTGGTATTGGCGCCGACATGGGCGTCGCCGACATAGCTGAGATGGTTGACCTTAACGCCGGCCTCCAGCGTCGCAGCCTTGGTCTCGACGAAATTGCCGATCCGTGCGCCCTCGCCCAGCGACGTCCCCGGCCGCAAGCGCGCATAGGGGCCGACCGAGGCTTTCTTTCCAATCGATGCCTGCACGATGTGGGAGAAGGAATGGATCACCGCGCCGTCCGATATCGAAACGCCGGGACCGATGACAACAAAAGGCTCAATCGTCACGTCCTTGCCGAACGTCGTATCGGCGGCGAGGTAAACCGTCTCCGGCGCGACCAAGGTCACGCCGGCGTCGAGCGCGGCCTTGCGTAACCGTGTCTGCATGACGTGCTCGGCTTCGGCGAGCTGCGCCTTGGTGTTGATCGAACACGATGCCGGGGTAGCGATCGGCCAGCTGGTGCGGACCGAGGCCGCGGCGCTCGAGTGAGCCCCGGCGGTAGTT
>JBKQRS010000235.1:0-6540 GCA_052143915.1 Bradyrhizobium sp. | reverse complement strand
TCGTGACCCTCGAAGAGGGCCACCGCATCGACGTCACCACCGGTCTATAAGGCGGCACAGCGATGGCACTGAAGACATTCAACCCCACGACACCGGGCCAGCGCCAGCTGGTGATGGTCGATCGTTCGGCGCTCTACAAGGGCAAGCCGGTCAAGGCATTGACCGAGGGCAAGCAGTCCAGCGGTGGCCGCAACAACACCGGCCGCATGGTCGTGCGTTTTCGTGGCGGCGGCCACAAGAAGGCCTATCGTATCGTCGACTTCAAGCGCACCAAGGTCGACATGCCGGCGACCGTCGAGCGGCTGGAATATGATCCGAACCGTACCGCCTTTATCGCGCTGGTGAAATACACCGATGGCACCCAGGCCTATATCCTGGCGCCGCAGCGCCTTGCGGTCGGCGACACCGTGATCGCCGGCAACTATGTCGACGTGAAACCGGGCAACGTCATGCCGCTCGGCAACATGCCGATCGGCACCATCGTCCACAATGTGGAACTGAAGATCGGCAAGGGCGGCCAGCTCGCGCGTTCCGCCGGCACCTACGCGCAGATCGTCGGTCGTGACCAGGACTATGTGATCGTCCGTCTGAACTCCGGCGAGCAGCGCCTGGTTCACGGCCGCTGCACCGCCACGATCGGCGCGGTGTCGAATCCGGACCACATGAACATCTCGATCGGCAAGGCCGGCCGCAACCGCTGGCTCGGCCGCAAGCCGCATAACCGCGGCGTCTCCATGAACCCGGTCGACCATCCGCATGGCGGCGGCGAAGGCCGCACCTCGGGCGGCCGTCATCCGGTCACCCCGTGGGGTAAGCCGACCAAGGGCAAGAAGACACGCTCTAACAAATCGACCAACAGATTCATTCTCATCAGCCGCCACAAGCGGAAGAAGTAAGGAACGCCGGACATGGTTCGTTCAGTCTGGAAAGGCCCGTTCGTTGAAGGCTCTCTGCTCAAGAAGGCAGATGCCGCGCGTGCGTCCGGCCGTCATGACGTAATCAAGATCTGGAGCCGCCGCTCGACCATCCTGCCGCAGTTCGTCGGCCTGGTGTTCGGCGTCTACAACGGCCAGAAGCATGTGCCGGTATCGATCAACGAGGAAATGGTGGGGCACAAGTTCGGCGAGTTCTCGCCGACCCGTACCTTCCACGGCCATTCTGGCGACAAGAAAGCCAAGAAGGCTTGAGGACTAAGCGATGAGCAAACCAAAGCGCGAACGGAGCCTCCCGGATAACGAGGCCAAGGCGATCGCCAGGATGCTGCGGGTGAGCCCGCAGAAGCTGAATCTTGTCGCGCAACTGATCCGCGGCAGGAAGGCTTCGGCGGCGCTTGCGGATCTGCAGTTTTCGCGCAAGCGGATCGCAGTCGACGTCAAGAAGTGCCTGGAATCGGCGATCGCCAATGCCGAGAACAATCACGACCTCGATGTCGACGATCTGGTTGTTGCCGAGGCGCATGTCGGCAACGGCATCGTGATGAAGCGTTTTGCACCGCGCGGCCGTGGCCGTTCGGGCCGTGTTTTTAAACCGTTCTCGCAGCTGACGATCGTTGTTCGTCAGGTCGAGGCCGAGGCGAGCGCTTAAAGAGAGCGCGGGAGAATACGATGGGTCAGAAGATCAATCCAATCGGGCTGCGTCTTGGCATCAACCGGACGTGGGATTCCCGTTGGTTCGCCGGCAAGAACGAATACGGCAAGCTGTTGCACGAGGACGTCAAGATCCGCGAAATCCTGCACAAGGAGCTGAAGCAGGCGGCGGTCGCCAGGATCGTGATCGAGCGTCCGCACAAGAAGTGCCGGGTGACGATCCACTCGGCGCGTCCCGGTGTCGTGATCGGCAAGAAGGGCGCCGACATCGACAAGCTGCGCAAGCGCGTTGCCGATATCACGGCTTCCGACGTCGTCATCAACATCGTCGAGATCCGCAAGCCCGAGCTCGACGCCACGCTGGTTGCCGAATCGATCGCGCAGCAGCTGGAGCGCCGCGTCGCGTTCCGCCGCGCCATGAAGCGCGCCGTGCAGTCGGCGATGCGTCTGGGTGCCGAAGGTATCCGTATCAACTGCTCGGGCCGTCTCGGCGGCGCCGAAATCGCGCGCATGGAGTGGTATCGCGAAGGCCGCGTGCCCTTGCACACGCTGCGCGCCGACATCGACTACGGGGTGGCGACGGCGTTCACCACTTTCGGCACCTGCGGCGTCAAGGTCTGGATCTTCAAGGGCGAAATCCTCGAGCACGATCCGATGGCCCAGGACAAGAAGATGGCCGAAGGCGAAACCGCGCGACCCCGCCGCGACGCGGCTTGAAGCGAATAGAGAAGGTTTGAGGGCTTAAAGCCATGATGCAACCCAAGAAAACGAAGTTCCGGAAGGCGCATAAGGGCCGGATTCACGGCACCGCGACTTCGGGCGCGACGTTGTCGTTCGGTCAGTTCGGCTTGAAGGCGATGGCGCCCGAGCGCATCACCGCGCGTCAGATCGAGGCCGCCCGCCGCGCGTTGACCCGCCACATGAAGCGCGCCGGCCGCGTCTGGATCCGCATCTTCCCGGACGTGCCGGTGTCGAAGAAGCCTGCCGAAGTGCGCATGGGCTCCGGCAAGGGTACGCCTGAATTGTGGGTGGCGCGGGTGAAACCCGGCCGCGTGATTTTCGAAATCGACGGCGTCACCGTGCAGACCGCGAAAGAAGCGCTTTCGCTCGCCGCCGCCAAGCTGCCGATCAAGACGCGCTTCGTGGCGCGCATTGCGGAATAGGGAAGTGGCCATGGCCGAGATGAAAGTTGCCGATATCCGCGCGATGAGCCCCGATCAGATGGACGACGCCGTCCTCAATCTGAAGAAGGAGCGCTTCAACCTGCGGTTCCAGCGCGCCACCGGGCAGCTGGAGAACACCTCGCGGCTGCGTGAAGCCCGCCGCGACATCGCCCGCATCAAGACCATTGCCGCGCAGCAGCGCGCGAAGAAGAAGTAGGGGGCTGAAAATGCCGAAACGTACGCTCCAGGGCGTGGTCGTCAGCGACAAGCAAGCCAAGACGGTTGTGGTGCGCGTCGATCGCCGCTTCACCCATCCGATCTACAAGAAGACGATCCGCCGCTCGAAAAACTATCACGCGCACGACGAGAACAACCAGTTCAAGCCGGGCGACATGGTGTGGATCGAGGAGAGCAAGCCGATCTCGAAATTGAAGCGCTGGACCGTGGTCCGGGGCGAGCATCAGAAAACGGCCTGAGGCAGGCCCGGCCCTGGCCGGGCGATCTTGGGATTTTTTAGGCGCAACTTCGCGCATCAGAAAGAGGACGAGGTGCATCAATGATTCAGATGCAGACCAACCTCGACGTGGCCGATAATTCAGGCGCACGCCGTGTCATGTGCATCAAGGTGCTTGGGGGCTCCAAGCGCCGCTATGCCACCGTGGGCGACGTTATTGTCGTGTCGATCAAGGAAGCTATACCGCGCGGCAAGGTGAAGAAGGGCGACGTGATGAAGGCTGTCGTGGTGCGGGTCCGCAAGGACATCCGCCGCGCCGACGGTTCCGTCATCCGCTTCGACCGCAACGCCGCGGTCCTGATCAACAACCAGTCGGAGCCGGTCGGTACCCGTATTTTCGGACCCGTGCCGCGCGAGCTTCGCGCCAAGAACCACATGAAGATCATCTCGCTCGCCCCGGAGGTGCTGTGATGGCTGCCAAGATCCGGAAGGGTGACAAGGTCATCGTGCTGTCCGGCCGCGACAAGGGTCGCACCGGCGAGGTGTTCGAGGTGCGTCCCACCGAGAGCAAGGCGCTGGTCCGCGGCATCAACCTCGTCAAGCGCCACCAGAAGCAGACCCAGGCGCAGGAGGGCGGCATCATCTCGAAGGAGTCGCCGATCCACTTGTCCAACATCGCGATCGTCGGCAAGGATGGCAAGCCGACCCGTGTAGGTTTCAAGATTCATGCGGATGGCAAGAAAGTACGCGTTGCCAAGCGCTCGGGAGCAGAGATCGATGGCTGAGACCGCATACATCCCGCGCCTGCGCGCGGAATACGACCGGAGCATCCGCGGCAAGCTGACCGAACAGTTCGGCTATGCCAATGTGATGCAGGTGCCGCGCCTGGATAAGGTCGTGCTCAACATGGGCGTCGGCGAGGCCGTCAACGACCGCAAGAAGGCGGAACTGGCTGCGGCCGATCTGTCGCTGATCGCCGGCCAGAAGGCGGTCGTGACCTATTCGCGCATCGCGATTGCGACGTACAAGCTGCGTGAAAACCAGCCGATCGGCTGCAAGGTCACGCTGCGCAAGGCCAAGATGTACGAGTTCATCGATCGCCTCGTGAACGTCGCGCTGCCCCGCGTGCGCGACTTCCGTGGCCTCAATCCGAAGAGCTTTGACGGCCGCGGCAACTATTCGCTCGGCATCAAGGAGCACATCATTTTCCCCGAAATCGACTTCGACAAGATGGGGGAAACGTGGGGCATGGACGTCACGGTGTGCACCACCGCGCGCACCGACGACGAAGCAAGGGCATTGTTGACCGCATTTAATTTCCCGTTCCGGCAGTGAGACGCTGACAAGAAGCCTCTCAAACGCGGAAACCCAGGAGCCAAGCATGGCAAAGAAGAGTTCGATCGAGAAGAACAACCGGCGCAAGCGGATGACCAAGAACGCCGCCCCCCGGCGCGCGAAGCTGAAGGCCATCATCGCCGACAAGACCAAGCCAATGGAAGAGCGGTTTGCGGCAACCCTGAAGCTTGCCGAAATGCCGCGCAATTCGTCGGCGACCCGGATCCGCAACCGCTGCGAGATGACCGGACGTCCGCGCTCGGTCTATCGCAAGAACAAGCTTTCCCGCATCGCGCTGCGTGAACTCGGCTCCAAGGGCCTGGTTCCCGGGCTCGTGAAGTCGAGCTGGTAAGGAGGGTCGGACATGTCAACGCACGATCCGATCAGCGATCTCATCACCCGCATCCGCAACGCCCAGATGCGCGCCAAGCCCAAGGTCTCGACCCCGGGCTCGAAGATGCGCGCCAATGTGCTCGAAGTGCTGAAGGCGGAAGGCTATATCCGCGGCTACGCCAGCGTCGAGCATGCCTCGGGGCGCAGCGAGCTTGAGATTGAGCTGAAATATTTCGACGGC
Source organism: Bradyrhizobium sp. (assembly GCA_052143915.1). Taxonomy (GTDB): domain Bacteria; phylum Pseudomonadota; class Alphaproteobacteria; order Rhizobiales; family Xanthobacteraceae; genus Bradyrhizobium. The sequence continues at coordinate 1,428 of JBKQRS010000235.1, read as the reverse complement.
GAGCCTGTGATCCGCGAGATCGAGCGGGTGTCGAAGCCGGGACGGCGGGTTTACGCCTCGGTCAAGAACCTGCCGCGCGTGAACAACGGTCTCGGCATTTCGGTGTTATCGACGCCGAAGGGAATCATGGCTGACCACGACGCGCGCGACGCGAATGTGGGCGGCGAAATTCTCTTCACGGTGTTCTGAGAGGGAATGGAGCCATGTCACGTATTGGCAAGCGGCCTGTGACGATCCCGTCGGGCGTTACCGCGACCGTCGAGGGACAGACCGTCAAGATGAAGGGGCCGAAGGGCCAGCTTCAGTTCGTCGTCCATGACGACGTCGAGGTGAAGTTCGAAAACGGCGCCGTGAAAGTTGCACCGCGGGTCAAGACCAACCGCGCGCAGGCGATGTACGGCACGGCGCGCGCGCAAGTGGCCAATCTGGTCGCCGGCGTGACCAAGGGTTTCGAGAAGAAGCTCGAAATCACCGGCGTCGGCTACCGCGCCGCGCTGCAGGGCAAGAACCTGCAGCTCGCGCTCGGCTACAGCCACGACGTCGTCTACGCGATTCCGGAAGGCATCGCGATCACAGTGCCGAAGCCGACCGAAATCACCATCACCGGCAACGACAGCCAGCGCGTCGGCCAGGTCGCCGCCGAGATCCGCAGCTACCGTCCGCCGGAGCCCTACAAGGGCAAGGGCGTGAAATACGCCGACGAATTCATCTTCCGCAAGGAAGGCAAGAAGAAGTAACGGAGCCGGTCATGTCGAGACTCAAGATTACGAATGCCCGGCGCAAGCAACGCGTGAGGCTGTCGTTGCGCCGCTCCGCCGGCGGTCGCCCGCGTCTGTCGGTGTTCCGTTCGTCGAAGCACATCTACGCCCAGGTCATCGACGACCTGAAGGGCGAGACGCTGGCGTCCGCTTCCTCGCTGGAGAAGGCGCTGCGCGAAGCCGGCAAGACCGGGGCGAACATCGACGCGGCCAAGGCCGTCGGCAAGCTTCTGGCGGAGCGCGCCGTGAAGAACGGCGTCACCGAAGTGGTATTCGATCGCGGCGGCTATCTCTATCACGGCCGCGTCAAGGCGCTCGCGGATGCCGCGCGCGAAAGCGGGTTGAGCTTCTAGTTGGATTTAACGGACACAAGGCCTTTCGAGGCAAGTCTTTCAAGGATCGGAAAACACCATGGCAGGTGAACGCGAACGCGGTGGCGGCCACAGGGGCGGCCGGGAAGAGCGCGACAGCGAGTTCGTCGACAAACTCGTCCATATCAATCGTGTGGCGAAGGTCGTCAAGGGCGGCAAGCGCTTCGGCTTTGCGGCCCTCGTCGTGATCGGCGATCAGAAGGGCCGGGTCGGTTTCGGCCACGGCAAGGCGCGCGAGGTGCCCGAAGCGATCCGCAAAGCGACCGATGCCGCCAAGCGCGCATTGACGCGCGTTCCGC
>JBKQRS010000234.1:0-30959 GCA_052143915.1 Bradyrhizobium sp. | reverse complement strand
TTTCAATCTGACAACAGAGACGAACCTGAAACAATCAGAAACAACCCGCCGCCGCCCGGTAAGATTGAGTTAATCGAGCCCGCCTAACCATCATGGCATCTTTTTTGGCGGGAGAATTCGATGTCTTCGATTTCAGCGCTCAGCTCCAATCAGTACGCCTTCAGCAGTCCTCTTCAGCAGCTCGAGTCAGAGCTTCAGTCCGAAGTGTCGGCCGGCACCGTCAGTTCGTCCGATCAGTCCGCGCTATCCTCGGCGCTGACAAGCATCAACAATTCGCTGACGTCCGATCAATCCTCGTCCGGTTCTTCCAGCTCCACGAGCGGCAGCGGAGATACCGGCCCTGAAGATATCAAGTCCAAGATCAACAGCCTCATCCAGGCTCAGGTCTCCAGCGGCGCCCTGACGAGTTCTCAGGCCACCGAATTGCAGAACCTGTTCAGCAACACCTTTGCCAATGGCCCCGGCGGTTCGGGTCAGGGCGGATTTGGCGGACCTGGTGGGCCAGGCGGCGCCCAGGGTGGTCCATCGGGGAGCGGCGGCTCGTCGTCGTCTCCGAGCAGCCTGGCTTCGGAAATTGAGCAGTTGATCGATAGCAGCTCGTCGTCTTCAAGTTCGAGCGACTCGAGCAGCAGTTCGTCTTCCGACAGCAGCGACTCGTTGAGCAAGGTCCTGCAGGATTTCTTGAAGTCTCTTCAGGACGCTCAATCCTCTTCCTACGGAGCCAATGGCGCTGCGACAGCGTCAAGTTCAAGCTTGTCGGCGCTGTTCAACTATCAGGCCTGACCTTTCGAAAGGATATCGGGGGGAGCAAATCGGACATCTGCGCGATCAGAGTGGTCACTGCGAAATACTCAAAGGTAGTTTGATTATGCGCGTTCGCGTTTCAAGCTCATCGAGATGTTGAACCGGTCGGCGGGATGCGTGCTCACGGAAATCTCGAAGCACGCGCCACCACTGTCCAGATAGCGGCGGACGATGCGCAGTCCAGGCGTTCCGCTTGAGACACCAAGACGTTTGGCGAGCTCATCGGGGATAAGCATGGCTTCGATGTCCTGACGGATCTCGGCGATGCGCCGGCCGAAGCCGGCTTCGATCAGCGCACTGACCAGCGTGTCAGGTGTCTGTTTCACCGTGTCGCGCAGCGCTTCATAGGCCGCATCGACATAGACATCGGTCCAGCCGATCGGCGGCGCGCCCGGCTCGCCGTTCAAACGCAGGCTGGAGATGCGCAACCAGCGCCGGCCGACGGCGCAGCCGAGCGTTTTCGCCAGCGCGCGGTCGGTGACGACATCGGCGATCTCCTGCACCACCCGGGTATGCTTCGCGCCGAACTGGACAAGATCCTCCACGGAGGCGAGGGAAGGGCGATAACCACCCTGGCCGGGCGTCTGGGCTTCGACTCGAGTGCCAAACTTCTTCTTGCGCGAGACGAGGCCGAGGTCCTGCAATTCCTTGATGGCGGCCCGGACGGTATGGCGGCTCGCGCCATAATGGTCGCATAGCTCGAACTCGGTCGGCAGCAACGATCCCAACGGAAAGCGTCCGCTCGCGATCCCATCCGCCAGGTCGCGCGCAACCTGGGCATAGCGCGTCTCGGTCATGAACCGTCCATCCCAAAGAAAATCCTGAAATCGAGCTTAGCAGGCTCTTGACTTCATGTCCGGACATAATCTAAATAGAATATGTCCGGACATAAAGATCCGACATTGAGGAACGACCCCATGGACCGATCGACGCCGCCCGCGGCGACCACCGTTTTCGACTCTATCCTGTTCCGTGACGCGTTCGGCACGCCGCGCATGCGCGAGGTGTTCTCCGACTATGCGCTGATCGCCCGCTACGCCGAGGTCGAGATCGCACTCGCTGAGGCCGAAGCGCGCTGCGGCGTCATTCCGCGAGAGGCCGCCGACGACATAGCGCGGCTAACCGACGTTTCCGCGCTCGACTTCGACCAACTTCGGCGGGAGACCGACATCGTCGGCTATCCGATCCTCCCGCTGGTCCACCAAATGGTGAAACAATGCGGAGAGGCCGGCCGCTACGTCCACTGGGGCGCGACCACCCAGGACATCATGGACACCGCCGTCATCCTGCAGGTGCGCGACGGATTGAAGATCATCGAAGAGGACATCGCCGAGCTCAGGCGCATCCTCGCCAGCCTCTCGCGCAAGTATCGCGACACGCCGATGGCAGGCCGCACCCATCTGCAACAGGCCTTACCGGTGACTTTCGGTTACAAGACCGCAATCTGGCTGGCAATGTTCGATCGCCATGCCGAGCGGCTGGAGCAGCTCAAGCCGCGCGTCTTGGTCGGTGAGTTCGCGGGCGCCGCCGGCACCCTCGCCTCGCTCGGCGACAAGGGTTTCGAGGTTCAAGCCGCTCTATGCGAAGAACTGGGCCTCGGTGTTCCCGTCTCCGCCTGGCACGTGGCGCGTGATGGTCTGGCGGAAGTCGTGAACTTCTTTGGCCTCGTCACCGGCTCGCTCGGCAAGATCGGGCTCGATATCATGATCATGGCCTCGACCGAGTTCGCCGAGGCGTACGAGCCCTTCGTCAAGGGACGCGGCGCGTCCTCGACCATGCCGCAAAAGCGCAACCCGATTTCCTCGGAGTTGATGCTCGCGGCCTCCAAAGGCGTGCGCCAGCACGCTGGCTTGATGCTCGACGCCATGATCCAGGATTTCGAGCGGGCGACCGGGCCGTGGCACGCCGAATGGATGGCGATCCCGGAAAGTTTCGTGCTCACCGCCGGCGCGCTGCACCAGGCAAAATTCGCGCTTGGCGGCCTAATCGTCGACGAGAAGCGGATGGCCGACAATCTCGACATCAGCCGCGGCCTAATCGTGGCCGAGGCGGTCATGATGGGGCTGGCACCGCAAATCGGGCGGCAGCAGGCGCATGACGTCGTCTACGACGCCTGCCGGGTCGTCAACGAAAAGGGTGGCACGCTGGCCGATGCGCTTGCCCTCAATCCGGAAGTGTCGAAGTGCATCGATCGCGCCACGATCGACCGCCTGACATCGCCCAAGAACTATCTCGGCCTCGCCCCGGCGATGGTCGACCGCGTGCTGAACGCGGCCAAGCGCCAAACCTAGCGTCCGAAGCAAGCGCATGGACGCGCTCGCGTCCATCCGCATCCGCCTGTCTTGGCCCATAGCCGAGAACGGGAGAGTCATGACCTAATTCGAAGGGAGGTTCGTTATGTCTATCGCTGTCGCATCGACTTCGCCGCCGGCGAAGAAAGCGCTCTGGACGAATCTCGGCGTTCAGGTGGTGATCGCCATGATTCTCGGCGCGCTGGTCGGGTTCCTATTTCCGTCTTTTGCCGCCCAGCTCAAGATCCTCGGCGACATTTTCCTGCGGCTGATCAAGACCGCGGTCGCGCCGCTCGTCTTCCTCTGCGTCGTGATCGGCGTCGTGTCTGCCGGCGACTTCAAGCGGATCGGCAAGGTCGGCCTGGTTGCGATGCTCTATTTCGAGATCGTGTCCGCGATCGCGCTCGCCTTCGGGCTCATCGCGGGCAACGTGCTTGGCATCGGCCAGGGCATGTCGGCGACTACGGTAGCATCCGGCGTCAAGCCGCCTTCGGTTGCGGGCGCGCCGCACTCGACGCTGGAATTCATCCTCAACATCTTTCCCGACAATTTCTTCGGCGCCTTCGCCAAGGGCGAACTGCTGCAGGTGCTGGTGATCGCGCTGATCTTCGGCGCGGCGCTGCTGCATCTCAAGGAGAGCAAGCGGCTTCCGATCGAGCGCGGCCTCAATGCGATCTCGGACGTGTTCTTCGAGTTCATTCACCTGATCATGTGGGTCGCCCCAATCGGCACGTTCGGTGCCGTCGCCTTTGCGGTCGGCTCGAGCGGGACCGCGGTGTTGCTGTCGCTGATCTACCTGGTGCTTAGCTTCTATGCGGTGGTGATCTTCTTCATCGTCGCGGTGCTCGGCACCATCTGTGCGCTGTTCCGGATCAATATCTTCCGCTTCCTCGCCTTCATCAAGGACGAGATCTTCATTGTGCTCGGCACGGCGTCGTCGGAGAGTGTGCTGCCGCGACTCCTGGAGAAATTGCCGGCCTATGGCTGCTCAAAGCAGAGCGTCGGCCTCGTGCTGCCGACCGGCTACGCCTTCAATCTCGACGGCACGTCGATCTACATGTCGATGGGGGTTCTGTTCCTCGCCCACGCCTACAATGTCCCGCTCGACTTCGGACAACAGCTCGGCATCCTCGCTATCATGCTGCTGACATCTAAGGGTGCCGCGACCGTCTCCGGCGGAAGCTTTGTGGTGTTCGCGGCGACGGTTACGGCAACCGGCGTGCTTCCGCTTGAGGGTCTTGCTGTCCTGTTCGGCGTCTATCGCTTTATGTCGATCGCGATTGCGACCACCAACGTGATCGGCAACAGCATCGCAACAGTCGTGACTGCGAAAATTTGCGGCGAGTTCGACGAGACCATTTCGTCGCTAGGCGAACTTGAGCCGCAGGCCAGCAGTTAGCGCGACGGAATACAAGCTAGTTCTTTATTGAAGTGGCGCGCTTAGCAACCCGCTGCGGGTCTATTGCGGAGACACCGCGGTGGTTTGTGCGTTAGTTTGTTGGCGGGCCAGCTAGGTCGTTGACAAGCGTGGCGTCAGCTTGCTGCAGGGCCGCAGTGTTCGGGTCGGGAGTTCGAGTCGCTCCCCCGTTACGCTTTCCCACTATTTCCTACGCTAGCTTCCGATCTCCGACGATTTGGTACTCGCGGTCGTAACGGTCTGCGTAATCCCCGCGAATTGCGCTTGGCTGCGGCCAGAGCGACGATTTCGGTAGCAATAGGAAGCTTTCGTCTGTTGCCAAAGCTCCAATCTCCGGTCAGTTCAATTGAGCGACGACCATAGGCGCCTTCTGGCTACGCGACGCGGCGAAAAGTCCGATCGCGACTAGATCGAACACGAGGGCAGCGGCGCCTAGCGCCGGATATCCGACGTTCTGCACCAGAATGCCGCCGAGCAGCGGACCGATCATCGATCCCGACATCAGGACGGCTGGGGTAGCTGCGACGGCGCGCCCGGTCGGATCGAGCCGCGCCAAATGTCCGAAGACGAAGGTGTGGGTGAAGATCATGATGAATGGGAAAGCAATTGCACCGCCGGCGTAGGGCAGGAGGGTTGCGGACCAGGAGATCATGACGGCAACGAGACCCTGCAGTAGCGCGCCACCGCAGGCGACGCCGATCGCAGGGAGCCGCTTCTCCAGCAACGCTGCGAAGATGGCGGGTGTGATCGCAACGAGACCGAGCGCTATCAGGACCGCTTGGATCTGGTCCTGTAGCAGGCCGCGGTCAGCTCCCATTCGCTCGAGAAAGCTAAACGTCATGGCCTGGACCAGAGCCATCAGCATTGTTGCCGCAATGACGAGCCAGACCGGTCCCGTCAAGCGCGCCGCATTCAGCCGCACGTCCTCGCTGACTGAGTTCGCAGGAAACAGCGCGATGGTTACGACGGCGGCAAAGGTCATGACGGCCGCAAAGATCCGGAAAATCGTCGGCGGACCGAAATCGGCGATCAGCTTTGGCGCGGCACCGAAGAACAGTACGGCAAAGATCCCGAGCATGAGATTACCCATCGCGAAGATACGATGGGGATTCGACGTGCGCCCCATCGTCCCATGAGTGAACGAGAGCGCAACGCCGGTGCAAACGCCGGCGGCAAGGTGGCCGGCCATGAGCAGGCCGAAAATACCCGTAGTGCTCATTAAGTAGAAGATCGCGGCGCTGAGACTGAAGCCGAGCGCGGGCATCCAGCGGCCCGGCAACCGGTGAAACAGCTGCGAGAGCACGAGGCTTGCGATCACGACCCCGGAGAGGAACAAGGTCGGCAGCGTGCCGGCCTGTGCGGGGGCAAGCGAATATCCGGCGATCAGGACGCCGACCCAGATCGGCAGCGCAGCCATGTCGATCATTCCGGCCATATGCCCGAAGACCATTGCGACGCGTGATCCGGGTGCGTTGACGTCCGACATGCATTCCTCCCCTTTATTGTTTTGATCGATGTCCCTAGGCACTCGGTGACCCGAGGACTGCTGCAAACCACCCGGCAGCAAGCGCGTTGCGGGCGGCGGCATAGTTATAGATAGTGTGTTCGCCGTCCGGCCACGTTTCGAGACGTGACTGCGGATGGCGATTGTTGGCCAGGAAGCTTCGCTGCGTGCCGGCAGGGACCAGAGGATCCGCGCCGCCTTCGAGCACCAGCGTGGGGCAGGCGAGAGGCGCACGCTCACCGTCGAATGCGAGCGCCGACAGCACGGCTGCGAGTTCTGCGGCATCGTCGATGCCGAACAATGCCGCGAGCTGCTCCTGCGCGGTACGGAACGCCGGTATCTCGGCGCGTGCCGGGGCGCCATTGATGCAGCATGCGGCGATCCGTCGATCGCGTACGGCGGTGAGCGCGGCAAACAGCCCGCCGAAGCTGTTGCCCCAGATTCCGACTGGCCGGCCCGGCGTGAACTCCAGGACATGGTCGATGAAGCGGCTAAATCCGGTGGTGAGGTCGGCGTCGGCGAACACTCCGCCCTCAAGCCGGCTGTCGCCCTGGCCGGGGCCGTCGACCAGCAGGCAATTGAGGCCGTGGTGGCACAGCGCTTCTGCCATCGACCGATAGGCGGTCGACCAGCCGCTCATGCCGCCGAACACAATCACGGTGCCGGAGGCCTCGCTGCCATCGGTGTGAAAGTGCCAGCCGAATAGTTTGCCGTCTCGATGAGGTATCACGACGCGCGAGACCTGGAATTCGGATAGCGCCGCAAAGCGGGTGAAACACTGCGTCATCTGGCGATAGAGACTGCACTTGCGCTCGTTGTCGGCGTTGAACGCCATCTGGGCGAAGACGAGACACGCAGCGGCGGCGTGCCAAGTGTCGCGGGCGCGCTCTGGATTTTCCTCGGCTCGCGCGAGAGCTTCCTGTCCGTGTCCAAGCTCTTCCAGGGCCTCGTCCCAGAGCGTGCCCGTGTGGACCAGCCGGTGGGCGCGGGCGGCCAGTTCACGGGGCATGCCGTAGTCCACCATGCGCGAGATTGGCATGGCACGACAAAGCGCTTCGACATGCTTGAGCTGAATTTCGCTGAGGTGCATTTGGGCGACGTGTCCAGTTGCTGATTAGGCGGCCATTGCTGCCCTGCGCCAGCCGAGCTTTTGGCCCAGCTCGTCGACCAGTCGCGGCAAGTCTGCTTGGCTCGTGGCGAACCCGAACAGGTTGGTGTCGGGACGGGTAAGCATCGCGGCGACGCGCTTTTCGGCGAGATAGGTCGAGTAGATGCTCTCGACATCTACAATCCGTTCCACGCCGGGGCCCCCGTCGTCTGCGAGGGTGAACAGTTGGCAGCCGAGGTCCTTGAGGAAGCCGACCCGGGTCGCGTCGAGTACTGCGGCGGGATTTCGATCCGCGATCAGCGCGAAGTGATAGCCGACATGGTCGTCGAGCCTCGCCGTCACACCGCCAACGCTAACTTCGCTCTGCGGAGGCACCGAGCCGACAACCTTGCCGGCCTCGCCGCTTCGGTCGTCCTGGATGAGACCGGCACTGAATGGCGGAAACGGCGGCGGCGGCGGAACCAGTTTGAAGCGGAACGCAAGGTCACGGACGAACGCGATCGCGCGGCTATGGGTGTTCGCCACCTTGCCGAGCATTACCGCGGTCTTCATCATGTTGGCGACGTGCGAGCGACGTTCAGCTTCGTAGCTGTCGAGAATGGCCGGCGCCGTTGCCCCGCGCAGCACGAGATCAAGCTTCCAGGCGATATTTGCGGCGTCGCGAATGCCGGAACACGCGCCCTGGCCGAGATAGGGAGGCATCGTGTGTGCTGCGTCGCCGCCGAGGAACGCGTTTCCCTTACGCCAACCCTGTGCCATGCGGCACTCGAAGGTGTAGACGGTCTGGCGGATGATCTCGATGTCGTCTGGCCCAACGTCGTGGTATTGCTTTAGGATCTTCCAGGCGGTCTCCGGCTTCTCCATTTCGGCAGTGTCTTCGTGCTTGAGCAGCGCGAATTCGAACCGCTGGCGGTTCTTCCCAATCGGCAGGAACATGTGGCCTCGTGCCGGATCGCAATACTGCTTGGTTTCTTCGAAGCTCGAGGCCATGGGGCGTTTGCGTTCGCCGTCGATGTTGAGCCAGCGCTCATTGAAGCCGCTGTCGTCGCGCTCGATCCCGAGCGCAGAGCGGACAAAGCTGCGGGCGCCGTCGGCGCCGAATACGTAGCGTGACCGCAACGTCTCAACGCGGCCGTCCCTCTTTGTCGTGAGCTCGATCATGCCGGCAGGGTTCTGCAGAGCGGTGAGCTCGGTACCCTGGCGAATGCTGACGTTGGGCAGCGTGCGAACTCTGCGGTCGATTGCCGCCTCGATATCGGGCTGGTGGATCGAGATGTGGGCTGGGTAGCCCATCTGCAGGCTGGGAATCTCGGTGACGTCGGTCAGCCGCCGACCCTTGGCGTTATAGAAAATGAAGGAGTCAATCGGTGAAGAGTCGCGCAGCGCCTCGTCGATGTCGCACGCGAAGCTGAGCAGCCGCGCCGTCTCACCGTCGATGTGGGTCAGCCGCGGCATGCCGTAGAGCGTCGGCCAGCGCTCGATCACCACAATGCGGTGTCCGAGCTGGCCAAGCAGCGATGCCGCGGTGAGTCCGGTAGGGCCATAGCCAATAATGGCAACGTCGAAGTCAGTTTGTGCCACAAAGTTCCTCCCTCGGTTTTGCGAGGAACCTGTGATATTGATTGTCATTAGTAAAATCGATTGTTTGGATGTCTTATATCCATAACGTGGATGCGGGCTGCAATGCGCTTCAATGGCCTCGACCTCAACCTGCTTGTCGCGCTCAATGCACTGATGACCGAGCGCAATCTCTCCGCTGCCGCGCGCAACATCAACCTCAGCCAACCGGCGATGAGCGCCGCGGTGGCACGACTGCGGGATTATTTCCGCGACGATCTCTTCGTCATGCGTGGGCGTGAACTGGTCCCGACGCCGTTTGCGGAATCCCTGGCCGGACCGACGCGGGAGGCGCTGCTGCACATACAGCTGTCGATCACCACCCGCGACGCCTTCGATCCGACGAAGTCCGACCGTCGCTTCAGGATTATCGTGTCCGACTTCATGACCATCGTGTTTTTCAGGAAGATCGTGGAGCGGGTGGCGCGAGAGGCGCCCGGGGTGAGCTTCGAACTCCTGCCGTTCGACGATCAGCCCGACGAGCCCGTCCGGCGCGGCGAGATCGACTTTCTGATCTTTCCCGAGATCTTCATGTCGCCGGCCCATCCAAAAGCCAAGCTGTTCGACGAGCCGCTCGTCTGTGTCGGCTGTCGGTCGAACCGGCAATTGTCGGGCAAACTCACGTTCGAGAAATACATGGCAATGGGCCATGTCATGGCACAGTTCGGGCGCACCCGAAAGCCATCGGTCGAGGAGTGGCTGTTGCTCGAGCATGGCATCAAGCGGCGAATCGAGGTCGCGGTGCAGAGCTTCAGCATGATCCCGCAGTTGCTGGTCGGGACCGAGCGTATCGCGACCATGCACCGGCGTCTGGCGCAATACTTCGCGAAGACCATGCCGCTGCGGATCGTCAAGCTGCCGGTGCCGCTTCCGGCATTCACAGAGGCAATCCAGTGGCCGGCATTGCACAACAGCGATCCGGCAAGCATCTGGCTGCGGAGTATAGTGTTAGCCGAGGCGAAGCGCATGCGAATTTCGCGCGGCTCTTAGAGGCCACGCCCAAGTCGAAGGAGGCGCACGGTGTTGCGCCTCCCCGCAACCACTTTCATCTAACTCACCGTCCCGGTCTAACAACCATGGCGGTGTTCGCTGATGTGTCGGTGGTGGCGCAGGGGGCGCACAGCCGTGAGACCTTTGCCGACATCGCTTTACGGACACCGAAGCCACGATTGTGCTCGGCAAACCTTGCCGTCAAAACTTCACGTAGCTGGCTCCCTTGAGTGCTAACCTCGCACGGACCTCGTCAGGAGTAGCGATGTCGTAGCCGAGTTCGGTCAGAACGCGGCGGATCTTGGCGACCTGATCGGCGTTCGATTTCGCCAGTTCTCCCCGTCCCAGATTGAGGCTATCCTCCAGCCCGACGCGGACGTTGCCGCCGATCAGGGCGTTGTGGACACACATCGGCATCTGGTGCCGTCCGGCCGCCAGCACCGACCACTCGACGTCGTTGCCGAACAGCCGCTGCGCCGTGCGGATCATGAGCAGGAGGTTATCGACCTCAGCGCCGACACCGCCGAGGATGCCGAGAATGAACTGCAGGAACAGCGGACCGTCATAGAGCTTCTGCTCGATCATGTAGGCCAGGTTGTAGATGTGGCCGAGGTCGTAGCATTCGAACTCGAAACGCACGCCGTGCTCCTGGCCGAGCCGTTTCATGATGGATTCGATGTTGAAGAATGAATTCTCGAAATACGAGCTCTTGCCGCCTTCGAGGAACGGCTTTTCCCAGTCGAATTTGTAGTCCTTAATGCGCCGGGCCCCCGCGAACAGCCCGTTGTTGATCGAGCCCATGTTGAGTGAGGTCATCTCGGGGCTGGCGCGCTCGGCTGCCGCAAGCCGCTGGTCGAGGCTCATGCCGGGCCCGCCGCCGGTCGTGATGTTGAGAATGGCGCCGGTCTGCTGCTTGATCCGCGGCAGGAACTGCATGAACAGGTCGGGGTCGGCCGAGGGGCGTCCGTCCTTCGGATCGCGGGCGTGAAGGTGGATGATCGACGCGCCTGCCTCGGCGGCAGCGACCGATTCCGCGACGATTTCGTCGGGCGTGATCGGCAGATAGGGCGACATCGACGGCGTGTGAAGCGATCCGGTGATCGCGCAGGTGATGATTACGCTCTTGCGCGCCATGATGCGGTTGCTCCCGAAGGTTTAATTGGACCTGTCGTTATCTTGTCTTGTCTGGCAGCGCGTCGGCGTTTTCGTCGCCGTGCGGCACGTCCGCGAACGGCGCGTTCGAGGCGAGCAGGATGTCTGCCGTGAGCTGCAGATGATCGCCAAGCGCGGCGCAGGCACGATCGGCATCGCGCGCCAGCGTCGCCTCCATGATCATGCGGTGCTCCTCGTCGACGTTGCGCTCGATCTTGCCGTACGGTACGGCCATGCGCCGGTAGCGCTCTGCCTGGATGAAGAGCTGGTCGCGCAGGCGCAGCCACCAGACGCTGTCACAGGCGGCGATCAAGTCGTCATGGAAGCGGGTGTGTAGCCGCGTCCAGTCACTGTTCAGCGCACGGGTCTTGCCCGGCAGCAACGGTGGCGTGCGCGAAAGCTGGTGCCAGGTGTCGAGGAGGCGTCCTTCCCATTCGAGGTTACCGCGCTGAATCGACCGTCGAAGGCAACGGGTTTCGATATCGATCCGCACTGTCGTCAGATCGATCAGGTCCGCGGCGGAGACCGGCGCGACGGAAAATCCGCGCTGCGGCTCGGCGATCACGAGGCGGTCGGAGGTCAGGCGCGACAACGCCTCGCGTACCGCACCGAGACTGACGCCGAAGCGCTCAGCCACCTGATCGATCGGCAGTTTCGAGCCCGGTGCGTGGGCGCCGTCGAGCACTTCCCGCTTCAGAGTCTCGTAGGTCTGGATCGTCCGACTCGCCGCCATCGCAGCCTCCTGTGTCGCGAGACCTACCATAAAACCTATGAAATGCAAGAAAATAGATTTTTGTTGTCAAATCGATTTTATGTGCTACCTAACCGCCAACAAGGAGGAGTTGCCAATGCGTTTTCGGGTACTTGAAACAGCCGGTCGTGAGGGCGTGGCGGTCAGCCGCGACGGCAGGGAGTGGCATGCGCTTTATCGCGGCGAGGCCGGGTTTCCCGGGTTTCCGGACGACTTCATCGCCGGCGGACCGACCGGCATTCGCACGGCGGCGGAGGCCATCGCCCGCGGCGCGCCGGTCGCCGACATCGACGCCGCGCACTGCCTGCCGCCATTCCGCAGGGCCGGAAAGATCCTGTGCGTGGGCCTCAACTACGCGGCTCACGTCAAGGAGTCGGGCATGCAGACGCCGGCGCGGCCCACCGTGTTCGCCCGCTTCAACACCGGGCTCGTGGGCCATGGCTATCCGCTGGTACGGCCAACGTCCTCGGATCAACTGGACTACGAATCCGAACTCGCCGTGATCATCGGCAAGCGCGCCCGCCACGTCGCCGAGGAAGCGGCGCTCGATTACGTAGCCGGCTATTCCATTTTCAACGACGGTTCGATCCGTGATGTCCAGTTGCTGACGCCGCAATGGACGATCGGCAAGAATTTCGACGGCACCGGCGGCTTCGGCCCCGATTTCGTCACGGCGGACGAACTGCCGCCGGGGTGCGAGGGCTTGCGCATGCAGGGCCGCTTGAACGGCGAGGTGGTGCAGGACACCCCGCTCTCCGACATGATCTTCAACGTGCGTCAGCTGGTGTCGTTGCTCAGCGCGTCGATGACGCTGGAGCCCGGCGACGTCATCGTCACCGGAACGCCGTCGGGCGTCGGCCTGAGTTTCAAGCCGCCGCGCTTTCTCAAGCCCGGCGACGTCTTCGAGATCGAGATCGAGAAAATTGGCGTGCTGCGCAATCCCGTGGTCGCCGAAGCGTAGCGAATGGCCAATCGCGGCCCAACACAATCAGGAGGAAACAGTGGCCAATCTGATTCAGCAAATGGGCCATGTGGTCATTTCGTCGCCCGATCCGCTCGGCGCGGCGAAGGACCTGCAGGACACGGTAGGCCTGCGCATTTCCGAGCAGGACGGCGAGACCGTCTATCTCACCAGCAACAGCCGTCATCACGAAGTCACCTATGTAAAAGGTGCCGGCAAGGCCGTGGTGCTCGGCCTCGAAGCGGTGAACCTCGAAGCCATCGACGAGGTCTACAAGCGCGCCAAGTCGGACGGGCTGACGATTGTTGCGGACAAGCCAGCCGGCAAGCACTATGCGCGTGCCGTGACGATCGTTGCGCCCGGCGGCGCCGTGTTCGAGATCCATTCACCGATCGCGCGCAATCAGCCGGCGAGCTACAACGGCGTTGGCGCCCGGCCACGCCGGATCGAGCATATCAACGCCTTCTCGCCCGACACTGCCGCGTTCGGCGACTTCTGCGCTAAAACGCTCGGGATGAAGCTGTCGGACCGCACCGCCGACGACGGCTTTCGCTGGTATCGCGCCGCCGACGGCTATCATCATGCCATTGCCATGGGCCCCGGCGCCAGCGCGCTGCATCACTACGCCTTCGATCTGCACTGCATGGAAGACCTCATGCGCGTCGCCGACAATCTGGCCTTGAAGGAACGTGCGCTGGTGTGGGGCCCGGGTCGTCACGGCGCGGGGAGCAATATTTTCACCTATTACGCCGATCCGCACGGCTGCCTCGTGGAGAACTCGATCGAAATGGCGCGGATCGACAGCGAGGCGACCTACGAGCCGCGCAGCTGGGACATCAGCGAGGGCCTCAACGGGCGCTGGATCAACCAGTGGGGGACACCGCCGACGCCGGGCTTCCTGGTGCCGGGAATTGAATTCGGGCGCTGACCTGGTGGGTGCGCCGCGCTCCCGACAAGAGGAGCAGGCGGTCGAGAGTGTAGAGGGAGGAACGGCGCATGCGCCAGTTCGATGTGATCGTGATTGGATACGGCCCGACCGGCAAAGTGCTCGCGCGCCTGTTGAGCGACGCCGGACACAGCGTCGCGATCGTCGAGCGATGGCCGGCGGCCTATCCGCTGCCGCGCGCGGTCGGCTACGACCACGAGATCAAGCGCATGTTCCACGCTCTGGGCGTGGCACACGCAATGGAGGCGATCTCGCGCCCGATGCGTCACTACGTTTGGTACAACGCCGACTGGAGAGTGCTCATTGACATCGACGAGACCCGGGAATCGATCTCCGGCGGACCGACGGCGTGTCTCTTTAACCAGCCCGATCTGGAGCGGGTGCTGGAACGCGACCTGCACGGCCGTCGGGGTATCTCGCTCTTCCTCAATCACGAAGCTCTGTCCGTCGAGGATACGCCGGACCGCGTCAGCGTCTTGATGGCGCCGTTCGATGCCGAGACGCGCAAGGCCGACACCGCACGTAAGACCACTATCGAAGCTAGATATGTCGTCGGCTGCGACGGCGCCAACAGCATGGTGCGGCAGTCGATGGGGTCGACACTGTTCGATCACGGCTTCGACGCGCAGTGGCTGGTGGTCGACGTCCGTCCCCACGATCTCTCGAATTTGCCGATTCCCGACGCCGCGCAATGGTGCAACCCCGCGCGCCCGACCACCATCGTGCCGAGCGGCGTCGCCAATCGCCGGTGGGAATTTATGATCAAGCCCGGCGAAAAGGCCGAGGACTTCGAGGGGGAAGACAAGGTCTGGGAATTGCTGTCGCCCTGGATGAAGCCGGGCGACGGCGTGCTGGTCCGCCACGCGATCTACCGCTTCCGCTCGCTGCTGGCACAAGGCTGGCGTAGGGAGCGGTTGCTGATCGCCGGCGACGCCGCGCATCTGATGCCGCCGTTCATGGGGCAGGGCATGTGTTCAGGGCTGCGCGATGCGTGGAATCTGGGCTGGAAGCTCGACCGGGTGCTGTCAGGCGCATCGAACGATCGTCTGCTCGACGACTATGAGCTGGAGCGCGCGCCCCATGTGGATGCTTTCATCCGCATCTCGATGGAAATGGGCAAGGTCGTCTGCGTTCCGGATGTCGACGCGGCGCGGGCACGCGATGCGGCCTTCCTCAGCGGCAACGTTTCACCGCCGCCGCCGTTTCCCGGCGTGTCCGCGGGGCTGATCGCGACCGACGCGTCGGGAAAGCCGCAAGGTTGCGCCGGACAGCTGCTGCCGCATGACGAATTGGAGAAGGACGGCGTGACGACGCGCCTCGACGCGCTCACGGGACGTAACTTCGTTCTCTTCACACAAGCCGATGCGCTTGATCCAGAGACCGCCGCGCTCGCCGAGCGGCTCGGTGTTCGCACCGTGGCTATCGGCAAGGGCGGGTATCGGGACGTAAATGCGCGGCTGAGCGCCTGTCTCGCCGCCAACAAGGCCGTCGCGATTCTGGCGCGACCCGATTTCTATGCTTTCGGTTCGGCCGCCTCCGCGCGAGGCGCTTTCGAACTGCTCACGAACCTGTCGGCGTGCCTAGCTGCCTAAGCCCGGGCCGTCAGGCCCGAGCTTGGGACACAACAACACAGAACCAAAACGGCCGGCTCCATCGGAACGGCCTAAACAAGGGGGAGTGGAAAATGTCTGAGGTCAATTCGTTGGGCTCCAAGATATCGCTTGTGACCGGGCATATGGCCGGAATGATCGACCAGCCGGCGCTTCCGGTCTGGGTGGGCATCCTGATTGCCGGCTATGGCTTTGCGCCGGCGCAGGCGGGCGGCCTTGCGACGCTGTTCTTGCTCGGCGTCGTGGTTTCCAGCGTGGTGCTGTCGCCGTTCTTCCACCGCATGCCCGGGCGCTGGATTCCGGCGATCGGCTTCGGTGTCAGCGCGGTCACATTCTATGCCATGATAGGCTTCCACGACTTCGGACCGCTGGTAATCGGCCACTTCGTCTCCGGCTTCGCTACCGGCCTCGCGCTGTCCTTCACTCACGGCACGATGGGTCGCACGGCCAACCCGCATCGCATCTTCGCCATGGGCGGGTTGATGCTCGGCATCTTCGCCGTCGTGTTTCTCGGCGGTTCGCCTTCCGTGATCGCCAAGTTTGGACCGCCGACGATCTTCACGCTGTTCACGATCGTCATGGCAATCGCCTGCGTCGTCACGATCTTTCTGTTCCCCGGCGTGTCCACCAATGAGGACGTGGTCGAGGATACGACGAAGTTCAGCCGGCGCGTATGGCTGGTGATCTTCGGCATCATGCTGATGGCGCTCAACCAGGCGATGATCTTCAGCTTCCTGGAACGCATGGGCGCAGACCGCGGGCTGGACCGCGAGACCATTCAGGGTGTGCTGATCACGCTCGGCCTGATCGCGATCACGCCGGCGGCGCTCGCCGCGGTGCTCGAAAAGCGCCTCTCGGCGATCAAGGTCGGGATCGGCGGCGCTATTGTTCAGGGGTTGCTCGCCGTGGCGATTTCCTGCTCGAGCGGGTTCTGGCCCTACGCCATCGGCGCTGCGTTGTTCCCGTTCGTGATGCTGTTCACGCACACCTTCATCTTCGGCCACCTCGCGCGAATCGAGCCGACCGGCCGCGCCGTTGCCGCGACCCCGGCCATGATCATGTCCGGCTCTACCATCGCGCCGCTGTTCGGCGGGGTGCTCGTGCAGGCGATCGGCTATCCTGCGCTGGGCGTCGCCGCGATCGTGTTCAGCCTGCTCGCCGTAGTGCTCTATGTTGCGTCGCGCAAATACGAGAGTGTGGACGCTGGCGTCTTGGCTCACGCGAGCGTGGCCCATTGAAGACAGTGCGCGCAGGGTTGCGCAAGCCGTATCCTTTTGGCGAGACCTGCGCAGCTCAGGGGCGTTCGGTTGGAGTCCCTGATGCGATTTGAGACGCCTCCTTGCGCCACTGCCCCGGGGCGACGCCGAACTCGCGTCTGAACGCGCGGATCAGCGCGCTCTCGGATTGATAGCCGACAGCGACGGCGATCTCCGGCAGCGGCGCCTGCGAGGCGGTCAGGAGCTCTTTGGCATGATTGAGCCGGATACGCGTCAGCGTCTCCAGCGGCGGTGCGCCGAAGATCGCGCGAAACCTTTCGAAGAACGCCGAGCGGCTCAGCCCCGCGGCGTCCGCTAGCCTATCCACCGTCCACGCCTCCGCCGGCGCGGCGAAATAGGCCGACCAGGCACGCAGGATGTGTGCGTCATGGCGAATGGCGTCGGGAGCCTGTCCCATGCGGACGACACCGGCTTGCACGCGGCGCAGCAACTGCAGCATGATGATCTCGCTGAGCCGGCGCACGACCTCCATGTCGACCGTCTCGCGTGCCAGTTCGAGCCGCGCCGCCTCCACCATCAGCCGCATCACGGACGAGATCGGCTCCTCACCGGCGGCGATGAAGATGATGTCGTCCTGCAGATTGGCGATGTAGGCGTGGCGCCGCGGGATGCTGCTCACGAACAGGAGCGCACCATCGCTGCCCGTGGCCTTGATGGACATCGCCGCGCCCTTCTCGATCCCGAGCGAGTCGCCTTCATGCAGGTGCGTCGGTGCCTTGCCCGCGCGTTCGACCGACACCGATCCGGCGGAGGCGAACAAAAAGAATGCGCGGTCCGCCCGCGGGACGGTGACGAGAATGTCGGAACCGATCGCGACGAAGTTCGCCTCGACGTCGTCGAAGCGCAAGCCCGGCGCTCGCAGGAAACGAGCGTGATCGCCGGACTGTTGGTCGGTCAATGCGTACTCCCGGTCAATGACGGCTCGCGGCGCCGCGTTTATGGTTTTGCGGCGTGCTGAGCGGAGGAACATCCGACAGGCGCCGGCGGGAAATCATAGCGGCGGGGCGACGCTTCGTCCAAGCCAACGCGCGCGCTCGCGTATTTTCCCTCGACACCGAAAGTTTGGATCTGCCGGAAAGGCCGCGTTTGTGCAACGCGGCACAGCCGGCGTTACCCCGCAACCACGGCCGGAGGAAACCATGACCGCCAGGAATGATAAGACCATTGACGTTCTCGTTGTCGGAGGCGGTGGCTGCGGCCTCGCGACCTCGATCTTCCTCGCCGACAAAGGCGTCGACTTTCTGACCATCGAGCGTCACGCCTCGACATCGATCCTGCCCAAGGCGCACTATCTCAACCAGCGGACCATGGAGATCTTCCGCCAGCACGGGCTCGCCGACGACGTTTATGCCCAGGGCACGCCGCCTTACAACCGGTCGAAGACCAAATGGTATACCTCGCTGGGTGGCGACAATCCGCTCGCCGGCAAGCCGATCTTCGAGATGGGCACGCTCGGCGGCCAGGGTACACCTCGGATCGTTCACTATCTGGAGACGTCGCCCACCGATACCGCCAACCTGCCGCAGATTCGCCTTGAGCCGCTCATCAAGTCGCACGCGGAGAAACGCGGGGCGGCGCGCATCCGCTTCTCGTGCGAACTGGTTGAATTCACCCAGGACGCCGACGGCGTCACCGCGACCATCCGTGACGTCAACACCAAGGAGACGCAGACCGTTCGGGCGAAATACCTCGTCGCCGCCGACGGCGGTCGCACGGTCGGCAGGATGCTGGGCATCGCCATGGAGGGCCCGACCAAGCTCATCACCCAGATTAGCGTTCATTTCGAGGCCGATCTGTCGCAGTGGATTCCCGATGATCGGGTGCTGCTCAACTGGCTGAAGCCGATGCATCGCCAGGGCGTTTCGGTCATCGTACCGATGGGGCCGGGCAAATGGGGACGCAATTCGCCGGAATGGTCGCTCGGCTTTCCCCGCATGCCGTTCGACCCGCCTGCGTTCAGCGATGAGGCGGCGACCGAAGAGGTTCGCAAGATTCTCGGCATCGCAGACTTGCCGGTGAAAGTGCGCTGCGTGTCCGAATGGGCCGTGGAGGGCGTGCTGGCGGAGCGTTACCGGGTCGGCCGCGTGTTCCTCGCGGGCGACGCCGCCCACCGTCATCCGCCGACCACGGGGCTCGGCCTCAACACCGGCATTCAGGACGCGCATAACCTGGCCTGGAAGCTGGCGCTGGCGGTGTCGGCCAAGGCGGGAGACAAGCTGCTCGACAGCTACGAGGCCGAACGGCGTCCCGTCGGCGCGTTCAATGTCGAATGGGCGCTCAATGCCTTTTTCAATCATATACTTTTGGAAATGGGAATCGTCGCAGTCCATCCCAACAACCTCTCCGAAGTGCAGACGCCCGGCCACGTCATCGGGGCGGTGCAGGCGCTGTTTGCCGACAGCGCAAACGGGCGCATGCGGCGCGACCGTCTGTCTACCATCTTCAACACCCAGGCGATCGAGTTCTACGCCCAGGATGTCGAGCTTGGTTTCGTCTACGACTCATCCGCTGTTGTCGGTGACGGATCACCCGCGCCGGAGCGGCCGGCGAATGGACAGCACTACACGCCGACCTCGCGGCCGGGACATCGCCTGCCGCATTGCTGGCTCGACCGGCAGGGCGCGAAGCTCTCCACCCACGACCTGATCGGTCGCGAGGGCGACTTCGTGCTGCTGGTCCGGAACAAGGGTACGCAGTGGCGCACCGCCGTCGAGGCGGCCGCCGAGGCTACGGGCGCTGCAATCCGGCTCGTGGTTGTCGCCCGCGGCGGCGACGCGTTGGATGCCGAAGCACGCTGGGCAGAATTGAGCGGGGTCGGTGCGGACGGCGCGGTGCTGGTCCGTCCCGACAACATGGTGGGCTGGCGAAGTGCATCGTTGCCGGCGCAGGCAGATGCCGAACTCACGCGCGTCATGCGTACGGTGCTTGGCCGCTAGGGTGTCTCGCGCCGACGGGGGTGCCCTTGGCGAGCGCTCAGTCCGGGCCTGTCACGCGGATGCGCGCCAGGGGTGTGGACATTTATCGCAGCCATAAGATGATGGCCGCGAGAGTGACGGCGGCACGGTAATTTCGGGCGGTGTTTTCGAATCGGGTTGCGACGCGGCGGAATTTTTTGAGTTTTGAGAGGCAGCATTCCACGAGATGGCGCTGGGCACAGAGATGCTGGTCGAGCGAATATTTGAGCGAAGTCGACCTCATTTTGTTGCGGTGGGTGGGGCGAAATCCCGTCGACTTCGGGACACAGGACTGGTACACACGACGCCATCGGGCTCGCAAGAAATGCCTTATTTTATTGGGTTTCTGTGATCGGCGCGGCAATCCCACCCTCTCCGCCACCCCCTCGAATGTCCGGCCCGGAGAGATAGGTAACAGAACGTACCTAAGACATAGGTGACAGCCTCGTGCCGAACGGGTTGTCGAGGGGTTGCAAGGTTTTCTGCTCCAGGTCGAAGTAGCCGAGATCATAATGCATGAAGCTGACGAGCCAAATGCCCTCGTCGACCTCCTTGATGCCGAGTTTCTGGCCGGCCAGCACGACGGAGATGTTGATCTTCTTCCGATGCAAGCACAGGCGTCCGCAAGTGGTGACAAGGACATCGCGGTCGTGGAAGGGATAGGTCAGATCAGGCAGGCCGGTATAGGCGCGTGGTGAGGTTGTGTAGAGCTTGGCAGGGAACCTCATGTCGAGCGCCTGGTGGGGCCGTTCGGCATTGAACTCATGCACGAAGGTATCGAAGCACGCCTGCTGCTGCAGGCTGTTGAAGCCTGGCGGAGGGGTCGCTTCCTTCTTGGGGTTCAGGTGCATGCGTTCGTGGCGGCCGTTTTGTTGTGGAGAGCCTGGCTTGATGCGCTCGATCGCGATGCCAAGCTGCAACCGCGGGTTGGTGTAGAAACGGCTATGGAAAACGTTGAGTCTACCGGTCGCCCGGCGACGGATCGCTAACAACACCAAGGTCGGGGGTTCGAGT
This sequence comes from Bradyrhizobium sp., assembly GCA_052143915.1. GTDB lineage: Bacteria > Pseudomonadota > Alphaproteobacteria > Rhizobiales > Xanthobacteraceae > Bradyrhizobium. The sequence goes on along the minus strand of JBKQRS010000234.1, from coordinate 10,563 downwards.
CCTTCCCCGCTACCAACGCTCAGATGTGCGCCAAACTACGATATTCTGCGGTTGCATACGACTAATGGTAGCACCTAAGCCGCTGGCGCGCGTGCCATGTCACGAGCAGTTTTCGCCTGATGCGTGGTAAGCGAATGGCCGCTCGTGGCGCAAAGCCGCCGTCGAGAGGCGTTGGCGGATGGCTCACATTGAGTCGATCCCTGCATTGACACGGGCTAAGTCCGCCGCAAGCGCGCACGCTGTTTGCATTCTCCAGGCGGGGTCCATGCGTTCCTTCGCGTTCGGCACGTGGCCGTCGCGAACCTCGTCGGAATCATTCGCAAAAAGAATTAATCATAAATTTGTGATTAACGCGCAACCATCCCGATGGAATTTTCCGCCACGCATAGCGTTCGGCCACCTAGGCTTACCAACATGAAAATGAATCTGCCTGTCACATCCGTCGAATATTCCCTCAGCGAGGACACGCTGATCGTGTCGAAGACCGACACCAAGGGGAAGTTGACCTATTTCAACGACGATTTTGTCAAGGCCAGCGGGTTCACCGAGGAGGAGTTGATGGGCAAGCCGCACAATATCGTGCGGCATCCGGACATGCCGGTGGAGGCATTCGAAAATCTGTGGGCGACACTGAAGGAGGGCAAGCCCTGGGCCGGCGCGGTGAAGAACCGCCGCAAGAACGGCGATTTCTACTGGGTGCTGGCAAGCGCGACGCCAATATTCGAGGGGAACCAAGTCACCGGCTACATGTCGATCCGCACCAAGCTACCAGCCGACCAACGGGCCGAGGCCGAAAAGGTCTATCCGCTGATCCGGGCAAAGAAGCCGCACCCATACACGCTCGCCGCTGGCATTCTGCGTCGCCGCTCCCCACTCGACCGGCTCGGCGTCTTCAGCGCCACGCTAAAGCGGAGGCTGGTCACGATGGTTGGCTGTCTCGCCGGCCTCATGTTGATGATCGGTGTCGTCGGTTTCTACGCCGGCTACAGCGCGAATCGCCAGCTCCAATCGGTCTATAACGACCGCCTGATGCCGCTGTCGGATATTGCAGAGATCGGCAACCGAATGCAGGGTAATATCCTGGCTTTGTTTGGCGCGGCGGCCGACGGAAAGTCCGGCAAGCCCGTGGCCGAAGTTGCAAGCGCTGTTTCCGCTAACGTCTCAGCCATTACCGCGGCCTGGCAGCGCTACACGGCCTCTGTGCAGACGCCGGAATCGAAGGCGGTGGCCGAGGATTACGCGGGCAAGCGACGAGCCTATGTCGAGGAGGGCCTGAAGCCGGCCTTGGCGATGCTCGCGGCGGGTAAGTTCGACGAGCTCGCCCAGCACGTTGCGCAGAAAGTGAATCCGCTTTTCGCCGCGGCCAAGCTCGATGCGGACAGGCTGACGGCGATGCAGATCGCCGGAGCCAAGGCAAATTATGAAAGCGCCGAGCGCAGCAATGTAATCACCAGTGGCATTTCGATCGGCATGCTGCTGATCGGCATCATCCTCGGCGGCCTGCTCGGGCTGGTGACAATCCGCGCCGTTACCCAACCGCTCGACCGGATGATTGGCCTGTTGCAACGCATCGCTCGCGGCGAGTTCAACAGCCGCGTCATTATTGATCGCGACGACGAGATCGGCGTCGCGTTGCGCCATCTCCAGGCGATGCAGGCCAAGCTCGGCTACGACCGCGAGGTGAATCGCTTTGAAGAAGCCCTCCGCCGACGGCGCACTGAGCGGGTCGAGCAACTGACCCAGGCGTTCGATGCCGATGTATCGCTCGTGCTGAAGTTGGTGGCGTCTGCCTCAACTGAGCTGCAGGCGACGGCATCGTCAATGACCGCGACGGCCGAAGAAGCCAGCAACCAGGCAACGGCAGTCGCCGCGGCGACCGAAGAGGCCTCCACAAATGTGCAAACCGTCGCTGCAGCGACGGAGGAACTGGCCAGCTCCGTCACCGAAATCGGCCGGCAGGTAGCGCAATCGGCCGCGATCGCGCAGAAAGCCGTGTCAGAGGCGGACCGCACCAATACGACGATCCAGGGGCTATTCAATGACGCTGCCAGCATTGGCGACGTCGTCAAACTGATCAGCGAAATCGCCAGCCAGACCAACCTTCTGGCGCTCAATGCCACGATCGAAGCGGCGCGCGCCGGCGAGGCTGGCAGGGGATTCGCTGTTGTGGCGGCCGAGGTCAAGAGCCTCGCCGAGCAAACTGCGAAGGCAACGGATCAGATCAGCGCCCAGGTTTCATCGATCCAGAATTCATCCAGCGAAGCGGTCAGCGCCATCAAGGGAATTTCGGCGACGATCAATGAAATGAGCGAGATCGCCTCCGCGATTGCCGGTGCTGTGGAAGAACAGGGTTCGGCAACGCAGGAGATTGCCCGCAACGTGCAGCAAGCGGCGCTCGGCACCGGCGAAATCTCGGCGAACGTTGCGGGCGTTCAGCAGGCGGCCGGCGATACCGGCGCTGCGGCTCATCAGGTGCTCCAGGCGTCCAGCGAACTGTCCAGGCAGTCCGAGACGATGCGAGGTCAGGTCGAATCCTTCCTCGGCAATATCAAGGCAGCTTGATCGAACTCGCCGCAGAGTTTCGCCGTGACGACGGTTGCGATGCTGTTGCCGATAACATTGGGTCGCGATCGCGATCGACATAAACCGGTAAGCACCGAACAGAACGGCCAGGCCCTCAGCGGCAAGATGCCAGTTGCCGTAACCGTTGCGGCAAAGACCACGAAGCTACCTCCCGACACGGTCGCCGCACCCTTCGATGCGAGCAGCATCAGCGCGAGAATGCTGAATTGCTGGCTGAAATCGAGCGGGATAGCCATTCGCAAGGAACAGGACGCCCATCGACACTTAAATGGAAGTGCCGTCGAGATTGAAGGCGTAACCGGTCGGCAGGGCGAGCCCGATGCACTGTATAGAGCGGCCGAGAATAGCTTGCTTTTCGAGCAGGTACGGCAGCACGCTCTCCGACGAAGCGGTGCCGAAGACGATCATGATTTCGTCCTTGATGAGGCCGAGGAAACAAAAAAGGTTGATGCCGAAGGTCGCACAGATCGTGCCAAGCACAGCCCGGCTCTTGATTATTGGTCAAGCGCCTTGAGTGGGAAGGAGACCGGCCGCGCGGCGATCTTCGCGCGATCGAGCGCCGCTGCCCCGACGCCTCGCTGCATTCCCCATTGTGGCGGCCTTCGCGGAAAAGCGCCGTTTGGGCTTCGCGACCTGGTTATTGGGTGGCGGACGGGTAGCGGTATGCGATGCGCAAAGAGGACATCTTCGAGCGGGAGTTCAGATTAAGCGCGTTGAAAGATCCCGTAGGCACCCTTGTGAAAGACGAGCGGATCACAGGAGGCCTCCTCGCCCGAGAGCACTTCACCCAAAATGATGTCGTGGTCGCCCGCCTTGTGGATCGCGGCGACGCGGCAACAGAGTTGAGCGGCCGCACCCTCGAGCAGCGGCAGGCCGTCGGCGCTGAACGCGACAGCGAGGTCGTCGAACCGGTTCCTCTGCTTGCCCGTGAAGCGGGCCGAGAGTTCGGATTGATGTTGGCCGAGAATGTTCACCGAAAACAGTCCACGTTTGCGGATTGCCATTCCCGTCGCGCTGCCTTCGTTGGTGCAGAACAATAGCATGCACGGCGTAAGCGATACCGATGTCAGCGAGTTGATGGTTGCACCGAACAGCCTGCCCGCCCATTCGGTCGCGATGATGGCGACGCCGGTTGGAAAGGCGCCCATCACCGTGCGGAAGCGCTTCGGATCGATGGTCTGCATGTTCATGTCACCATCGCTTCTCAAGGTGCCGTCGGAGCAACCATGATACTGCCCCGGCATCGTCGATCATTTTCGCATCATGTGATAGCTGAGTTCACCGGGATCGGTGAGGTCAGGAACCTTCCAGCCGTCGAGGTCGTATTCGGCCATGCAGTCCTCAGCAAAGCCCTTGAAGCGATCGGCATTGCCTGAGGCCTGCGCGCCGAACAAGCAATAGCGGCGGATCTCTTCGGTCGAGCCGCCGTAGTTGATCTCGTAGAGCTCGTGACGCCCACCGAACTCGCTGCCGATACAATCCCACAACAGCTTGAGCAGTTTCACGCGCTCCTCGGCTTTGTAGCCGTTGGAGCCACGCAGATAACGATCGAGATAGGGACGGATCTCGTCGTTCTTGAAATCGCTGGAGTGGCTGTTGAGGTAGATCAGGCCGGAGGCAACGGTCTGCTCGATCAGGTATTTGACCTTGGTGTAGGCCATGGTGGCGATGATCTGATAGGCGTTGCCGGGATCCATGTTCGGCAGCACATAGTCGCCGATCCATGGCTTGGGATCTCTGACCATCGCGTCCGACAAGCTCCAGAACAGGTTGCGCCAGGCGATCACCTCGCCGACATTGGCCTGGACGCCGCGATAGTCCTTGGTGCCGGCGGCCTCCGTCGCCTTCAGCAGGAGCCCGCTAATGAAGTCGAGCTTGACGGCCAGTCGAGTGCAGCCGTGCACGACGAAACGCGGCAGGAAACCGGTGCGCGGGAAGAAGTTGTTGGCCTTCTCGATGTCACCATAGACGAAGACATTCTCCCAGGGCACCAGCACCTTGTCCATGATGAACACGGCATCGTTCTCATCGAGCCGGCTCGAGATCGGATAATCGAACGGACTGCCCATCACGCTCGCGCTCATCTCATAGGAGGTGCGGCAGATGAATTTCACGCCGGGCGCGTTGGTCGGCACCATGAACACCGCGGCGAACTTCTTGTCCTGCAGCGGAATGAGGCCGTGATGCGCGACGAAGGTGTAGTTGGTCAGCACAGATCCGGTCGCGACCACCTTGGCGCCTGAGACGACGAGGCCGGCATCGGTCTCCTTCTCGATATGGCAGCAGACGTCGGCGACTTCGTTCGGCGGGCGGTCGCGGTCAACCGGCGGATGGATGATTGCGTGGTTGATGAAGGGCACGCGCTCCTGGCTGAACTTGTACCAGCGCCTGGCATTGTCCTGGTACGGTTCGTAGAAGTCGGCATTCGCACCTAACGTCGCCAGGAACGCGGCCTTGTAATCCGGCGCCCGTCCCATCCATCCATAGGTGATCCTGGCCCACTCGGCGATCGCATTGCGGCCGGCGATCAGGTCGTCCATGGACTTCGGCGCCTTGAAGAAGGCGTGCGTCATGCCGCCATTGCCGGTGTCGGTCGGCAGCAGGAGCTTGTCCTTGCGCTTTTCGTCGTGGAGCGCGTCGTAGAGGCGGGCGACCATGCGCGCGGTGTTGCGGAAGGCCGGATGGGTGGTGACGTCTTTGACTCGCTCACCGTAGATGTAGACGGTGCGATCGTCGCGCAGCGAGTCCAGATATTCCTGGCCGGTTTGCGGACGGGTGACTTTGACGTTGCCGGTGTGCTCCGGCGGGATTGCCGCGTTCCCCTGCGCCCTGCCTGCCATCGCGTGACCTCCCTCAGTGATGTTCGATTATCGAACAAGTGTCCGTATTCCGAACTTGTCGCAACGATACGGCCACATCCTTGGATTGGCAAGGGCGGCGCGCGCTCAGAAGGTCATCGACGAAACTTGTTCGGATATACGGTTGAGTTCGGGGAGGAAATGCTCCCGCATTTCGTTGCGCGTCGTGCGGGTCGAGTGCGTCGACAGATTGATGGCGCCGACGACCTGTCCGCTGCGATCGAGCACCGGTACGGCCAGCGCTCGCAGACCGCGCTCGAGCTCTTCGTCGACGATCGAAAACCGCTGCGCGCGGTCGGAGCGGATGCGGTCGAACAGGGCCTGCAGGTCGGTGATGGTTTGCGGCGTGTAGGCCTCGATGCGTTGCGACTTCAGCCGGCGCCAGATCTCGGCTTCGTCGAGATAGCCGAACAGGACGCGCCCCAAGGCGGTATGCAGCGCGGGCAGCCGGCTGCCGACCGACAGCGCCGCCGACATGATGCGGCGCGCCGGCACCCGCGCGACGTAGACGATGTCGTTGCCTTGCAGGATGGCGGCCGAGCAGGATTCCTCCAAGCGCTCGCTCAACTCCCGCATCAAGGGCATCGCGCGATCGATCCAGCTCTGCGTCGAGAGGTAAGCGAAGCCGAGATCGAGGATCCGCGGCGACAGCGAAAACGCTCGACCGTCCTGCTCGACATATCCGAGCTGGGTAAGAGTCCGCAGTATGCGCCGCGCCGTGGCCCGGGACAGGTCCGCAACCTGGGCCGCCTCCGACAGAGTCATGGTCGGCCGCTGCTTGCCGAACGCGCCAAGCACCGCGAGGCCCTTGGCGAGCGTCGTCATGAATTCCTTGTCCTCGGGATCGCCGTTACGTAACTCGGAAGGTTGCTTCATGACGCGGCCTGTTGACTCCATCTAGGCTCTGGCAGAGACTGGTCGACATACGAACTATTGTTCGAATATCGAACGTCGGCCCGTGTGTCAATCGATCGCACGATGTGAATCCGGCGTATCCAGAGGGGAGGACGCGCAGATGGCCTGCCATGACACCAGTTCGACTCATCGTCATTCGATCGACCGTCGCACACTTCTGAAATACTCGGCCGCTACCGGCGCCGCGCTATCGATGGGAGTGGCGTCGCCGGCGATTGCGCAGACCCGCCCGATTAAGCTCGGCTATGTCAGCCCGCAGACCGGTCCGCTTGCCGCGTTCGCTGAAGCCGACAACTTCATCATTGCCAATTTCAAGGAAGCCACCAAGGCCGGCATCAAGCTGGGCAATGCGACCGTCCCGGTTGAAGTTGTCGTCAAGGACAGCCAGTCAAATCCCAACCGCGCCGCGCAGGTCGCGAAAGATCTGATCGTCCAGGACAAGATCGACCTGATGCTGGTGGCCTCGACGCCGGAGACGACCAATCCGGTTTCGACGCAATGCGAGATCGAGGAGGTGCCCTGCATCTCGACCATGGCGCCGTGGCAGCCCTGGTTTATCGGCCGCCAGGCCGATCCGGCCGGCGGACCTCCGGCATGGAAGAATTTCAATTCCACCTACCACTTCTTCTGGGGTTTGGAGGATGTCATCGCTGTCTTTACAAACATGTGGAGTCAGGTGGCGACCAACAAATCAGTGGGTGGGTTGTTTCCGAATGACGGCGACGGCAACGCCTGGGGCGACAAGCAGGTCGGATTTCCGCCGGTGCTGGAGAAAGCTGGCTACAAGCTCACCGACCCCGGCCGCTACCAGAATCTCACCGACAATTTTTCCGCCCAGATCAGTGCGTTCAAGAACGCCAACGCCGAGATCATCACCGGCGTGGTGTTACCGCCCGACTTCACGACCTTCTGGAAACAGGCCCTGCAACAGGGTTTCCGGCCGAAGGTGGCCTCGATAGGCAAGGCGATCCTGTTCCCAGTGGCGGTCGAGGCACTCGGCAAGGACGGCAACAACCTCTCGTCGGAAGTGTGGTGGTCCCCGAACCATCCGTTCAAATCCTCGCTCACCGGCATGAGCGCGCGAGATCTCGCCTCCAGCTACGAGGCCGCGAGCAAGAAGCAGTGGACCCAGCCGATCGGCTTCGTGCATGCGCTATTCGAGGTCGCCGTCGACACGCTCAAGCGCACGCCGCAGCGCGACGCCAAAGCCATGGTCAGCGCGATCGCCGCGACCAATCTCGATACCGTGGTCGGCAAAGTCCAGTGGAACGGCGCGAATCTGCCGCCGTTCGCCGCAAAGAACGTCGCGAAGACGCCGTTGGTCGGCGGCCAATGGCGCTTGAAGGACGGCAACAAGTACGACATCGTCATTACCGATAACAGGACGGCGCCGAACATTCCGGCCGGCGGCAAGATGGAGGCGATCGGTTAAGCCCAGCGCGAAGCGAGCGGCGACGAGCCCGCAGACTCATTCCGGCAGGTCCGACTTGATGCTAAATTCAGGCGCATGCTGAAGATCACAGGCCTACGCAAGACCTTCGGCTCGCTGGTCGCGACGGAAGATATCGATCTCACGGTCGCGCCGGGCGAGGCGCTCGGCATCATCGGTCCAAATGGTGCGGGCAAGACCACGCTCTTTAACCTGATCGCCGGCGGGCTTACTCCCGACGCCGGCGAAATCCGCCTCAACGGTCGCGATATTACTTTTGCCAGGCCGCACCAGCGCTGTATCGCCGGGATCGGACGCGCCTATCAGATTCCTCGTCCCTTCGAGGGTCTCACCGTGTTCGAGAACCTGCTGGTCGCCGCGGTGCATGGCGGGCGATTGACCGAGCGCGATGCTACCGGCCCTTGCGCGGAAATTCTTGAGCGCCTGCACCTGGTCGCTCGTGCCAATACCCTCGCCGGCGCGCTGACGCTGCTCGAACGCAAGCGGCTGGAGATGGCGCGCGCGCTCGCGACCAATCCGCATTTGTTGCTGCTCGATGAGATTGCCGGAGGATTGACCGAGGGAGAGTGCCTCGAACTCGTCGAAACCATCAGGGCGGTGCATGCGACGGGAATGACCATTATCTGGATCGAGCACATCGTGCACGCCCTGCTAGCGGTGGTCGGCAGATTGAGCGTCCTGAATTTCGGAAGGAAGGTCGCCGAGGGAGATCCACGGCAGGTGTTGGACTCAGCCGAGGTCCGACAATTCTACACCGGGTTACTGCCGTGAGTTCTCCAGTGCTCGAAACCCTCGGCCTTACAGCCTATTACGGAGACTTCCAGGTCCTCTACGGCATCGACACCACCATTGCCCCGGGTGAGACGATCGCCATCATCGGCGCTAACGGCGCCGGCAAGTCTTCTTATCTCAAGGCCTTGACCGGCCTGATCCGCGCCGGGTCCGGCAGCGTGCGGTTCGACGGCAGGCCGATCGGCTCGCTGGGCGCGGCGAACATTCTCAAGCTGGGGATCGCAATGGTGCCGGAGGGACGCCGACTGTTCTCCTCTCTGACGGTCGAGGAAAACCTGCTGATCGGCAGATACGGGCGCGATGTCGACGGGATATGGTCGCTCGACACCATCTATGCGCTATTCCCCGCGCTAAAACAGCGTCGCACCGTGCCAAGCCATTCATTATCCGGCGGCGAGCAGCAGATGGCGGCGATCGGGCGCGCATTGATGTCGAACCCGCGCGTGCTTCTGTGCGACGAGATCAGCCTCGGCCTCGCGCCGATCGTCATCCGCGATATCTACGATGCGATGCCGCGCATCAAACAGAATGGCACCAGCATCGTGCTGGTCGAGCAGGACATCTCGCAGGCGATGAAGGTAGCCGATCGCGTCTATTGCTTTCAGGAGGGAAGGGTGTCGTTGTCGGGCCGCCCGGCGGAGCTTACGAAAGATCAAATTCATCTCGCTTATTTCGGACGCTGAACATGCTCTGGCTCGGCACTATCATCGAGGGCGTCCTGCTGGGGGGTCTGTACGCGCTGTTCGCGGCCGGCCTGTCGCTGGTCTTCGGCATCATGCGGCTGGTCAATCTCGCCCACGGCGACCTTATCGTGCTGGCGGCGTTCGCGATCCTCTCGCTGACGACCTGGTTTGGATTCGATCCCTTTCTCGCGGCCCTGCTCGCCATGCCTGTAATGTTTGCGGCCGGCTTCGCCTTGCAATATGTGCTGCTCAATCGAACCCTGGGACGCGATCTGTTGCCACCCCTGCTGGTGACGTTCGGGCTATCCATCGTCATTCAGAACGGGCTGCTCGAGACTTTTACCGCCGATAGCCGGCGGCTGCGGTTAGGTGCGATCGAGACCGCTTCAATCGACCTTGGCGGCAATCTGGCGATCGGAGTGATGCCGCTGCTCACGCTCGGCTCGGCCGTCGCGGTGATCCTGCTGCTTAATCTGCTGTTTTATCGCACCGCGCTTGGCCGGGCATTTCGCGCAACCTCCGACGATCTGGAAATTGCGCAGTTGATGGGGATCGACCATCATCGCATCTACGCGATTGCCACGGGGATCGCGATGCTGGTGGCGACGATCGCAGCCCTCTATCTCGGTATCCGCGCCAATTTCGATCCGACCATCGGTCCCGCCCGGCTGATCTACGCGTTCGAGGCGGTGATCATTGGCGGTCTCGGCAGCCTGTGGGGCACGCTCGCGGGCGGCGTAATTATCGGTCTGGCGCAGACGGTAGGCGCGAAGATTAACCCCGAATGGCAGATACTTGCGGGCCACATCGCCTTCCTGGCGGTAGTGGTGCTGCGGCCGCGCGGCTTGTTTCCGCGCGCATTGGATTGAGCCGCGGTGATGACGGCGACGGGAAGCAGATGATGGAGCCGATCCGGTATCGCTTGGCATCGAGTACGCGCGCATCAGCGTTCTTGGCGTTTTCGAGCATTGTCCTTGTCTTGATGCTTGCTGCCCTCCCGACCGTTGCCGGTCGTGGGTTGATTCAGGATCTGATCTTCGTCTTCTACATGCTTGCGCTGGCGCAATGCTGGAATTTGCTGGCGGGTTATGCGGGTCTGGTCTCCGTCGGGCAGCAGGCGTTTGTTGGCCTCGGCGGCTATCTGCTGTTTGCGCTTTCGCTTGGCGCCGGCATCGATCCGATTGCCGCGGTGTTGCTGTCGGGATTGATTGCCGTGATGTTCGCAGTGCCGACGGCGTTTGTGGTCTTTCGGCTTCGCGGTCCCTATTTTGCGATCGGAAGC
>JBKQRS010000233.1:0-3240 GCA_052143915.1 Bradyrhizobium sp. | reverse complement strand
GGATGGAGGCATTGACGGCGTGATTTGTATCGCGGCCTGCGCGAACCGCGATCATCAGAACGCTGCACCATTCCGCCAACGCCTCAAGGCTCGGCAGATATTGGTAGGGAACGTCGTGCCGGCTGCGGCTGAAATAGCCGACTTCGGTCTCGAACGCGGCGACGCGCGCGGCGATCTTGCGGCCGATCTCGCCCATGCCGTAGATGCCGACGCGGCGGCCGGGATTGCCGGGCTGCGGCCGCAACAGCGGCGAAGGTTTGGCCGCGGACCAGCTGCCGCTGCGCACGAATTCGTCGGCCGGAAGCAGGCGCCGTGTCACTGCCAGCATCAGCGTGACGGCGAGGTCGGCAACGGCGGCGGCATTCGCAGCCGGGCTGTGGCCGACCACAATTTGTCGCTGAGCTGCGGCCACAAGGTCGACGCCATCATAACCGGTGCCGTAGCAGACGATCGCGCGCAACGATGGCAGCGTTTCCAGGACCGCCGCCCCCAGCGGCGTGCCGCCGGCCGTGATCAGCGCGCGCACCCCGGAAAGCTGTTCCGCCGTAAAGACCTCGGTCGGCGGCTTGCCGGCGGCGTCCATCAGGTCGAAACGCTGCCCGATCCGCGCCATCAACGCCTTGGGAAAGCGCGAATAGATCAGGACTTTATCGGGCATGCTTTCCCCTTCGCGTCATTGCCGGACCCTAAGGGGCCTATCGGCATCCGCCATAAGCAAAGAGCGGAATCGGTTGCCCAATTCCGCCCCTGGTTTGTGTTCAGCCGTTCCTGAGAAGTCCTAGCCGAGCAGGCTTCCCGGCTCGACCTTGACGCCCGGCCCCATGGTGGAGGAAACCGCGACGCGCTGGATATAGGTGCCCTTCGAGCCGGCGGGTTTTGCTTTCGCAACCGCGTCAGCAAGCGCCTTGACGTTCTGCACCAGCTTCTCTTCGGAGAACGAGGCCTTGCCGATGCCGGCCTGCACGATGCCGGCCTTCTCGACGCGGAACTCGACCGAACCGCCCTTGGCGCCCTTCACGGCATTGGCGATGTCCATCGTCACCGTGCCGATCTTGGGGTTGGGCATCATGCCGCGCGGACCGAGCACCTTACCGAGCCGACCGACCAGCGGCATCATGTCGGGGGTGGCGATGCAGCGGTCGAAATCGATCGCGCCGCCCTGCACTTTCTCGACCAGATCCTCGGCGCCGACGACGTCAGCGCCGGCAGCCTTGGCTTCTTCCGCCTTGGCGCCGCGCGCGAACACGCCGACGCGCAAGGTGCGGCCGGTGCCGTTCGGCAGCGTCACCACGCCGCGAACCATCTGATCGGCGTGACGCGGATCGACGCCGAGATTGATCGCGATCTCGACGGTTTCGTCGAACTTCGAGGTGGCGCGTTCCTTGACCATCTTGATGGCATCCGCGAGCGGATAGAGCTTCTCGCGGTCGACGCCCTCGCGGGCCTTCTTCAAACGTTTTCCGATTGCCATGATCCGTTACCCCGCAACTTCAAGACCCATCGAACGGGCGGAGCCCTCGACCATCTTCATGGCCGATTCGATGGTGTCGCAATTGAGATCCTTCATCTTCTTCTCGGCGATCTCGCGCACCTGCGCTTTAGTCACCTTGCCGGCCTTGTCGCGGCCCGGGGCTTTCGACCCGGACTGGATTTTGGCGGCCTGCTTGAGGAAGAACGACATCGGGGGGGTCTTCATCTCGAAGGTGAACGAACGATCGGCATAGATCGTGATCACCACCGGGATCGGGGTATTCTTCTCTTCCTTCTGCGTCTGCGCGTTGAACGCCTTGCAGAATTCCATGATATTGAGGCCGCGCTGACCAAGCGCGGGGCCGATCGGGGGCGAAGGGTTCGCAGCACCCGCCGGCACCTGCAATTTCAGGTATCCGGTCACTTTCTTTGCCATATGTCACTCCTGTTGTGCCGAGTAAAAATCGGCTGTTTCAGGTTTCGTGGTCCGGATCGGAACGGCTGGCGACCGCCCTCACCTCCCACGGCCTCTCACGTCAAGACGCGCTTCGCGCTTTCGTACACGAAGACGCGCTCGGCGCTTTACCCGATCAGACCTTCTCGACCTGACCGAATTCCAGTTCGACCGGCGTCGCACGTCCGAAGATCGACACCGCGACCTTCACGCGCGAACGCGCCTCGTCGATTTCCTCGATCACGCCGGAGAACGACGCGAACGGCCCATCGGCCACCCGCACATTCTCGCCGATCTCGAACGACACCGACGCCTTCGGGCGCTCCACGCCTTCCTGCACCTGATGCAGGATCCGCATGGCCTCGGCTTCCGAGATCGGCATCGGCTTGTTTTCGGCGCCGAGGAAGCCTGTGACCTTCGGGGTATTCTTGATCAGATGAAAGGCTTCGTCGGTCAGCTTCATCTTGACCAGGACATAGCCCGGGAAAAACTTGCGCTCGGCGTCGATCTTGCGGCCGCGGCGCACCTCGGTGACCTTTTCGGTCGGCACCAGCACCTGCTCGAACAGATCTTCAAGCCCGCGCTGCTTGGACTGCTCGCGGATCGATTCCGCGACCTTCTTTTCGAAGTTCGAATAGGCATGAACAATATACCAGCGCTTGTCCATCGTCTGTGTTCCGGCGGTTGCCATCAGTGAATGCCGAGCAAAAAGGTGACGAGAAGGCGGATGATCTGATCCGAGGCGAAAAAGAAAATCGAAGCCAGCGCCACCATCACAAACACCATGATCGTGGTGATCGTGGTCTCGCGGCGCGTCGGCCAGGTAACCTTGGCGGTCTCCGAACGAACTTCCTGCAGGAATTTGAACGGGCTGAAAGCCATCGTTGATATGATCCGGTCGGTTAAGGCGTTTTGCTGTCGTTCAGGGAATCCGAACAGCCCTCCAGCGCCCAGCCCTCGTCTCGAAGGATGAGCCGCCAAGCGGGCTCGATTGTTCGGGGGAAATCAAAGCCGCGCCGGATATCCGTCAAACGGGCCGGCAGCAGGTCGCGGCTATGTACTGCGCAAGGCGCCAAAGGTCAAGGTGCGGGGAACCGAAGGTTGCGGCCCGCCCCGACGGACCGCAACGGGGACGGTTAAATTCAATGGCTTAGGCTGGCAAATGGCTTGGCTCTGGCAGGTTCGGCTGGCAGGAGTGGCAGGGCTCGAACCTGCGACCCCCGGTTTTGGAGACCGGTGCTCTACCAATTGAGCTACACTCCTGCAGGACGCCAAAGCCCGTCCCAAAGTCCGTATCATTGGGACGAGCGTCCTTC
>JBKQRS010000232.1:0-4675 GCA_052143915.1 Bradyrhizobium sp. | reverse complement strand
GCATGATCTACGCGCAAACGCGTTCCGCGTTTGTTAGCTAAGGGAAAGCCGGTGCCCACTTTGCGCTGACGCGGCCCTTCGGGTCCGGATCATGCTTTAGGACATCCTTGTTTCCAGGTATGAAGCGGTCAAGGCTTCATAACCGGCGAGCATGTCGGCAAGCGAGCCTGCCTTGGAGTCCCTGTTTGAAAGCGTCGCGGTCTGCACCGGCCAACATAGTGACGGGTCGAGTTCGTCCCAACGGCAACCGATCTCATCACGCTCGGCGTTCGCTGAGTCGATACGTCAGCACCGAATCGTCAAGAAAGAAAACCGCGTGGGCGACGCCGGCCGGTACCGGCACCGCAAATCCATCGGCGGCAGACCATTCGAACCCGATACTGTTGCCGAAGGTTGGAGATACCCGGCGAATGTCTCTTAGCGCAATGAATACCCGGCCAAGCGGCAGCGTGTAGAATTCATCATAATCGGTATGGACATGCACGCCCCGCATCACGCCTGCCCGCGAGCTGCAGGCGTTCCACTGAACGGTTTTGAAGGCCCCCGTCCATTCCTCGCGGAAAATTTCGAACAGGCATCCGCGATCGTCGGCATTGGCTCTCACAGGCACGGGCGCGCAGCCGTCTATCAGAATCTTTGGTGGGCTATCGATACTCAATTTGTTCTCCGTTCCGGTCACCCCCGGGGATCCCCGCGCGGCGAAGTCCCATCCTGATAGTCAACTTGATGATCAAGAGGAATGGCGCCCACGTTAGCTTAGATTAATTCGCATTTCCAGCCTAGTTCGTTGGATCCTGCCGGCGCTAACGCGCCCTTCGGTCCGGATCGTGCTGTCGCGCCCGGTCGCTTGGCCCCAATGCGCATCTGATTTGCCCGACGGGCTGGTCCGGCGATTTTCCTGTCCAGCCCCTTTGCGAAAAATTTTCCGCTTTTCCCGTCGGGCAAATCACCTTTACCAACTCGCCCCGTCCCGCCTCGACAAGAGGGGCGGCTCGCGATCGTCACGGACGCGGGGCGGGATGCGGTGGACGCGGGTTGCGCTTCTGACGAGGGCGCTTTGCTCGCGGACGGCGAAGTCGTGTGGTCCTGATGCCCCGACGCTGGCATCAAGCTTCGCGGAGGTATCCGCGAGGTGACAGTGGCAAGAAAGCCCGGTCGCTGGGGAGAGCGCGAAGGAAACCGTTAAAACCATTGCGCGGGGAATGCCGGGTGTTTCCGGTGTGACCGTGGTGACTAACGCGCGTGCTTTCTACCCACCACGCGCGGCTACGGGCGCACCCGGCGCCCGGCATTCCCTGCGCCCTCTATTTTCGGGGGCAAAGATTCACACAGCTCGGGCGCTATCAGCGTCGCGAGACGGTGGGCTCGTGTCTGCGCGGTTGTTTGAAAAACAAAATTGGTCCCGAACTATGCGGTCATCGCCCGGATTTACGGGGCGATACAGTATTCCAGAGACGTCGCTCGCTGGACCGAGAAGCCGCGGCGTACTGGATACCCCGCTTTCGCGGGGCATGACGACCTCTCCTTGGACGGCGCGTCCAGATCAAATCGGCTTCCCCGTATACGGCATCGAGGCGGTGAGGCCGCCATCGACCGGGATGGCCTGGCCATTGACGTAGGAGGCCTCGTCGCTCGCAAGAAACAGCCCCATCGCCGCGAGCTCATGTGGCTGGCCGGCGCGCTTGAGCGGATTGAGCTGGCCGATCTTGTCTTGCGTGCCGCGTTCCCTGGCATTGTCGAAGATCGGCTTGGTCATGCCGGTCTCGATCAGGCCGGGACATACCGCGTTGATCCGCACCCCCGTGCCCGACAGCGAATAGGCCGTTGTCTGCACCAGGCTGATGACGCCCGCCTTGCTCGCTGCATAGGGATGGCCGCTGGCGCCGGATTTCAGGCCGGCTACCGATGCCGTGCAGACGATCGATCCATATCGCTGTTTGATCATGTGCGGCATGGAATATTTGATGGCGAGGAACGGGCCGATCAAATTGATGCGCAGGATCTCCTGCCAGTGTTCCACTGTCTGCTCGGCAAGCGGCACCAGCCCGCCGCTGATACCGGCATTGGCCCAGATCGCATCCAGCCGCCCGTAGGTGGAGACCGCTTTGTCGATGAAGGCGACGACGTCCTTTTCAGAGCCGGCGTCGGCGATCACGGCTTCCGCCGTGCCGCCGGCCTTGCGCACCTGTTCCACGGTTTCCTTGACGCCTTCGGAGCGATCGACCGCGATCAGCCTTGCTCCCTCTTTGGTGAACAGAAGCGAAGCCGCGCGCCCAATGCCGCTGCCGGCGCCGGTGATGATGACGGATTTGCCTTCGAGGCGGCCCATGAGTGTCTCCCTGCTTAATTTTTATCCATGGCGTCTTCCGGCAAAGCCAGCAGAAGGCGCGTCAAGAATAGTTGGCTTGCCGCTTTGCAAAATTTCAAACAAGATTTCAAACGGCGAAGTTGCTTGAGGTGACGTGTGCCCTGACGTAGGACACGTAACATAATTGAAGGGTCCCCGCGATGTCCAATCCAGCCAAACCAGGAGTCGTCGCGACGCGGTGGTGGTGGGTGCGTCACGCGCCGGTGCGCAGCGATGGCGGCAACATCTACGGGCAAACCGACATCGCCTGCGACACCAGCGATCGCGAAGTGTTCGAGGCGGTGGCAAAAATCCTGCCGCGCAGCGCGGTCTGGTATGCGAGCAGTCTCAAGCGTACGCATCAGACCGCGGACGCGATCTGGGATACCGGTTTTCCGAGGCCCGCAACGATGACGAAGGAGGCGGCCTTCGCCGAACAGCATCTCGGACAGTGGCAGGGGATGAATCGCGCCGCGTTCCTCGCCAGCCGGCCGGTCGGCAGCCACTGGTTTGCCGATATCGGCGAGCCCGCGCCGGGCGGCGAGAGTTTTCTCGATCTGTACAATCGTGTTCGCGGCGCGATCGAGCGCATCAACGCCGAGCAGGCCGGCGAGGACGTGATCGCCGTGGCCCATGGCGGCACGATCAAGGCGGCGATCGGTCTTGCGCTCGGCGGCCAGCCTGAAAAGGGTCTCGCCTTCGACATCGATAATTGCTCGGTGACCCGGCTCGATCACTTCGCAAGCATCGGCCATAGCAACTGGCGGCTTCCGATGGTCAATCAGCAGCCGTGGATCGCCGACGCCTCGCATAACGCGATGCATCAGCCGGCGGGGCCGGAGATCGCAACCGCCGGCAAACTGGCCTGAACGGCCCGAACTGACCAAAACAAAACCGGCGCATCCGCCGCCGGATCAACATCGGGGAGAGAGACATGAGCTTGTTCGATATGTCGGGAAAAGTCGCCGTCATCACCGGTTCCTCGCGCGGCATCGGCCGCGCCATCGCCGAGCGGATGGCCGAGCAGGGCGCCAAAGTGGTGGTCTCCTCACGCAAGCAGGCGGTCTGCGATGAGGTGGCCAAGGCGATCAACGACAGAGCCGGCAAACAGGTCGCGCTCGCACTCGCCGCCAACATCTCGACCAAGGACGATCTGAAACATCTCGTCGAGGAAACCACCCGCGTGTTCGGCAAGATCGACACGCTGGTTTGCAACGCCGCATCCAACCCCTATTACGGGCCGCAGGCCGGAATTTCGGACGAACAGTTCCGCAAGATTCTGGACAACAACATCGTCGCCAATCACTGGCTGATCTCGCTGGTGGTGCCGCAAATGATCGAGCGCAGGGATGGATCGATCACCATCATCTCGTCGATCGGCGGGCTCAAGGGCTCGACCGTGCTCGGCGCCTATGCGATTTCCAAGGCCGCCGACATGCAGCTCGCGCGCAATCTCGCCTGCGAATACGGCCAGTACAACATCCGCGTGAACTGCATCGCGCCGGGCCTGATCAAGACCGATTTTGCCCGGGCGTTGTGGGAAAATCCGGAAACCCTGAAAGCTGCCACCGCGCGTTCGCCGCTGCTGCGGATCGGCGAGCCCGACGAAATCGCCGGCGCCGCGGTGTTTCTTGGCTCAAACGCCGGCACGTTCATGACCGGGCAGACCATCGTGATCGACGGCGGTGCGACGATCAGTTGAGCGTGAGCCTCACTCCACCGCCGCATACACCAGATTGCGCACCAGCGTGCGGGTATATTCGCGCTGGCCGGGGCCCTGCGACATGAACATGGCGAACAGGTCTTCCTTCGGATCGATCCAGAAGAAGGTGCCGCCCATGCCGCTCCAGAAGTACTGGCCGACCGAGCCCGGGAAGGGCGCCATGCCATCGTGGGTGCGGACCGCAAAGCCGAGACCGAAGCTATGGCCGGGCGGCACCAGATGGTTGTTGTCGAGCTTGACGCCGGAGCCGAGATGATTGGACGCCATCAGTTCCAGCGTCTTGCGGCCGATGGTCCTGACCCCATCGAGCGTCCCGCCATTAAGCAGCATCTGGCAGAACCGTGCATAGTCCATGGTGGTCGAGACCAGACCACCGCCGCCGGATTCCATGGCCGGCTTTTCGAGCATGTTGAAGAGCTGCACCTTCTCGCCGGTCCAGGGATCGGTCGCAAACGGCTCGGCGAGACGGTCGGCGTTCTCCTCACCCGTGTGGAACGCGGTCTCGGCCATCTGCAGGGGCGCGAGAATGCGTTCGGTCAGGAATGCGCCGAGCGTCTTGCCGGTGATGACTTCGATCAGGCGCCCAAGGATGTCGGTCGAGCGGC
>JBKQRS010000231.1:0-7734 GCA_052143915.1 Bradyrhizobium sp. | reverse complement strand
GCCATCGAGTGCGCCAGTCGCATCAGATAACTGTCGGAACCGGGGGTATCGATAACGATAAAATCGAAGGTCTGCTCGACCGCGCTCACCGCGTCCGCAAATTGCTGGAATTCCGACCACTCATTGTCGGCAATCTGCATGGTCTGGCCGAGCTTGATGCAGCGATGCACTGGAATTTCGAGACCAATCCCGGTGCGGTTTGCCCAGGCGCGCCGGTTGTTGATGTAACGCGTGAAGCTTTGCTGGCGGCAATCGAGATCGATGGTGGCGACGCGCTGGCCGGCTTTCATCAGAGCGACGGCGATATGCAAGGCAGTGGTGGATTTGCCCGAACCGCCCTTCTCGTTGCCCAGCACAACGACATGAGCCGCGCCGGATTGACCCTGACTAGTCTGCACCAACATGCGTCGACTCCCTGTGGATATCTTCAAATTGCGCGCGACCGCGGTCAAGTTAAATGCGCATACGCGCTCTCAAATCGCGATCTGGTCTGCCTTAATCATGAATTGCACGCGACGCGGCGCGCCGGTGAAGGGTTTTGGGATTCGGCGAGCGGCGATCGGGGCCGGCTGGTCCAACCGACGCGTTGCCCAGCTTGGCGGCAGGGCATCGGCCTTGATAAGATCAGTCTGCCCGCCGCAAAGTCAGACGCCTCCGACTCCCCGACCCCACAGATCGAGCCCCTATGTCGCCAAGCCCCATGATCGTCCGCACGATCCCCGCGTTACGTCGCGCGCTCGATGGCCTACGTGCGAGAAAGGCCTCGATCGCGCTGGTGCCAACCATGGGAGCGCTGCATGACGGCCATGTGTCGCTGGTTCGGTTGGCCAGGCGCCGCGCTCGACGGGTCGCAGTGTCGATCTTCGTCAACCCCACCCAGTTCGCCCCGTCGGAGGATTTCGGATCATACCCGCGCACCTGGAAGGCCGATGTCGCCAAACTCGCGGCCGAGGACGTCGATCTGATCTGGAATCCCGACGTCAAGACGATGTATCCGGACGGCTTTGCCACCCGGATTCTCACCGAAGGGCCGGCCACCGCCGGCCTCGAGGATCGCTTCCGGCCGCATTTCTTCGGCGGCGTCACCACCGTGGTCGGCAAACTGTTTACGCAAGTCCGGCCGGATTTCGCGATCTTCGGCGAAAAGGACTTCCAGCAGCTGCGGGTGGTGACGCGGATGGCTGGTGATCTCGATCTTGGCGTGAAAGTGATCGGCTCTAGAACCGTGCGCGAGCGCGATGGCCTCGCGATGTCTTCGCGCAATGTCTATTTGTCGGCAGAGGAGCGCCGCGCCGCGCCGGTTCTGTTTCGTGCCATGAAAGAGAGCGCCCGCCGCCTGCGTGCCGGCGATAACTTCGAAGCCGCCATGGCCGGCGGCATTGAGCTGATCACCGGCGCCGGTTTCACGGTGGACTATTTCGAGGTCCGGCACGCCGAAACGCTCGCGCCGGTTGCCTCGGTCAGCGATGGACCGCTCCGGATCCTGGTCGCCGCCAAGATCGGAAAGACCCGCCTGATCGACAATATCGGGGTTTAGGCCGCCAGCATGGTCGATCGGCCACCGGAAGAGACACCAAGACCCGCCTGTGTAGCACTATTGCAGCACTACTCAGGATAGAATATCCCGGCAAGGGACTTGCCGGGGGGAACTGCCAGCATGGGCGCATTGTCCGTACGCGCTATCACTTTCAGTGGGCTGATGACCTTTCTCGCTACCGGTCTTGCGGCGGCACAGACGGCGCAGCGGCCGCCGGTCGGCGGTATCGGTCAGCTGCCCGACGCCATGATCTTCTATGTCGCACACGGTGCGCCCGGCGCGTGCGGGCAAGGATGCTCGGAATGGATCGCCGCCGAAGGTATTGTTCAGTGGGATACCCACAAGCGGCTGATCGCGATCCTCGACCGGCAGGCCGGGCACCAGCTTCCCGTCATCATCCATTCCTGGGGCGAATCCAATCTCAATGTCGCAACCAGCCTTGGCCGGCTTCTGCGCTACCGCGGCATCGACGCGACGGTGGCGGCGACCGAAGTCGAAGCCTGCAATGGAAAAACGGAAGCGGAATGCTTCGCGCTCAAGCGTCCGGGCGGGCCGCTCGATTCGAAGGTGAACCTGTCGGATGCGCGCTGCGAACTTGCCTGCGTATTGATGCTGGCCGGTGGCGTGCACCGCAGCCTGCCGCCCGGCACCCGGATGATCTTGAGCGGCATGTCGATCCACAATCGCTTGGCGCCCAATGTATCCGACGAACGACGTGAAGCTCTGACGGCGCGATTTGGCGAACAGTTCCGCATGTATCTGCGCGAGATGGGCGTCGAACCGGAACTGCTCGATATCGTCGACAGGAACTCAGAATCCCGGGGTCAAACCGAATTGCCGCCATCCGAATGGACCAGGCTGCGGATCGTCACGGCGTCGCCGCCGTAACTCGCGCTCGAAACTCAAAGCAGCCTTGCGCTTAGAGCAGCCCGAGATCGCGCAGTTCGCGGCGCATCGGTTCGGGCATCGCGGCGACGCTCGCGGCTGCCGCCTTGCCAAGATCGGGCGGAGCCGCATCTTCGGTGAAGTACCGCCAGCCCTGGAACGCCCGCATCGGCCGCGGCGACACCGCGATCACCTTGGGCTGCATCACCAGCCGGCATCGCCCGATGCCGTCCCGATCGCGGAACGGTTCGATCGCGATGAGTTTTTCGCGGGCCGCAATTTCACCGCGAATGACCCAGTAGAGCGAGCCGCCCGCGAGCAGCTCCTCGACGCGTTTGGGCGTCATCCGCGTAATGTGGATATGGTGAGGTGGCAGGCCTTTTTTCTTGGCGGCCTGGATGCGCTCGGCGACCCAGCCTTTGAGTTCCTTCACGGACTCGCAGCCGACGGCAAGCTTGATGAGATGAAGTGGCATGTAGTTGAGGTTAACGATCAGCGTTGGCTTTTGAAAGGATCAATCATTCGAGGCTGCGGGCGCAGCATTCGCCGGCGCGATCGAAACCGGCGCCGGCGGGCGGGCAGGTTTCGGCGCCGGTGGCTTTTTTGCCGCCGCGAGCGTGGACGACGTCGCTGCTGCCGGGCGTGGTGAGGACGATGATGCATTTGCGGCCGGCGCTGCCGCGCGCGGCGCCGATGAGGTCGTGCCCACGCCGGGCTCCGGCGTCATGATGCTGACCGGCGGGGTCGAGGCAGCGCTTGGAAAATCGGCGTTGGTGGGCTTACCGGTCGGAACCCCCGGGACAAGTGCCGCAACCGGCCCCGCTCCAGGCGCCGACGGTGCGTTCCAAGTCGGTGCGTACCGCGAGATCAGGCCGTCATAGAGGTGCTCATCCATATTGGCCACGATCTGATGGCGATCGGTCAGCGCCCGGAACGCCGCGCAGTCCGACGGCGTGCAACGGTCGCGCGCGGCCAGCACATGGGCCATCAGCCCATACCGATCGTGCTCAACCGCATGGCGCAGCGCCTGCAGTTCATGCGTCATGTTCTTGTTGGCGGCTGTCACGTCGCCGAATGCTTTCAGCCGGGTAATTTGGGAGGCCGCATAGGACACCGCCGCGGCGGCCGACTCCGGAGAGCCGAACAACGCCTTCTCGCAAGAAGTCAGAACCGCTTCTCCGGCGAGATCGTCGACACACGACAAGGCCGGCAGGCCGGCGATCATCGGCTGAGAGGATCGGATTTCCGCTGATACGCCATGGCTGCTCGAGCCAAATCCGCGAATGGTGGCGGCAACTGCGATACCGACGGCCAGCAGCGTGATGACCGTCAGCGCGCCGTTGGCCACCGACTTCTCGGCGCGCAACAGCGTAATGAGAACGATAACCCCGAAGAATCCCGCCGCGGCGAGTGTCAGCCACACCGGAAAGGTCGGCGAACGCCAGATCTGATCGAGCGAGTTGGCCCAGGCCCAATTCATGCGCGATGTCCCTCAACGCAGCATAGAATGCTTTCGGCGAAAATGGATGCCGATTCCTTCGCACTCAGCTTGTCGCAAGCATGATTCTGCGAACGGGGCCTTTTGACGGCGAGCGAAATGGAAATCCACCTCGCGCGTCCGTGCGCTCAATTCTAGGAAATCGCGAGCTGACTTTCCTTGGCCACCCGTTCAAACGCTTCGGTCGAGCTTTTGATCCTGTACTGGCAGTCATCGCCATCGGTCGGAAGCAACCGGATCACCTCATAGGTTCCGCTCGCGGCCGGACGTGCGACATTGCTGGCCGTAAAATAGACAGTCTCACCAACGTTGTATTTGTGCTTCAACGCCCTCTCCATCACGCAAAAATCGTCGGCCTCGCCCACGGTCCCGCTTGCGTCGGCCAACTGAAAAACAGCGGCTGTATAGCACGGGGCATGTCTTCTTGGCCAGTTACATCAGCACATGGCAAATACGATGATTTTGCAGGTTTTTCAGTAGCATAATGCCAGTTTGCCCGTTCTGGAGGCGTCTGACGGGCATCGCGTGGGACCAAGCCCGGCTTTGGCGCCGGAGCTGCTCGAATCGAGCTGGGTTCCCCGCCAACGCCGACCCTCCGGCTGGCCGGGGCTGGTCATGGGTCTCGCGATCGCTAACACCCCATCCGGACCACGTCGACGTGGAACCGACAGCCCGCAATCGGCTATTCGAACTTCAGGCGGTATGCGGCAGCTTGCCGTCGGGACTAGCGTGGTCGACCGCCTTGGGAAGTTGCTGCGCCAAGATCTGGGTGATCTGATCGACCGGAATATTGTACTTCGCGGCCAACTGCTTGACCATGTCGCTGCCCAGCACCTGCTGTAGCTGCTCGGCCGTGATTGGCAAATTCTGACCGTTGCCGATCCAGGATTTGACCTGCTCGCCGAGGCCGGCCTGCTCCAGCTTGGCCACGATCGCCGACAGCCCGCCCTGACCGCCGCTGCCGAGCACTTCGCTCAACACGACCGGGAGCACGGCGCTCTCGAGCTGGCCGAGCGCGCCCTTGAGTGCGGGTGAGTTTTCCAATGAATCGAAAATGCCCATGGTCATACCCTTTTGCTGAGTGCGCGACGTCGGTGTCGGATTCAGACCGTTTTCGCAGGCTGCCGTCAAGGCATCGCGCGTCCAAAAATCCGCTACCTGCGGGCTTACACTGTCTCGAATCTGTCAATCACGAGGGTTTCGGCAAGGCCCGCGCTGGTCCACTCCAGAAACGCCGGCAACGCCATCATCGCGTCCATGTAGCGCTGCACCTCCGGAGGCACGGCGATCGCGTAGGTGCGAAAGCGATGCACCACCGGTGCGAACATGGCGTCTGCCCCGCCAAAGGCGCCGAACAAATACGGCCCGGATTTGCCAAAACGTCCGCGGCATTCGGTCCAGATCTCTTGAATACGCGCGATGTTGGCACGGGCGTCGGCCGACAGTTTGATGGCGCCGACCGGCCGATGCAGATTCATGCCGCATTCGTTGCGCAGCGCCGCGAAACCTGAATGCATCTCCGCCGAAATCGAACGCGCATGCGCCCGCTGCGCCCGATCCTCGGGCCACAATCGTTTCTCCGGGAACCGCTCGGCGAGGTACTCGATGATGGCCAGCGAATCCCAGATCGTCACGTCGCCATCGATCAGCGCCGGCACTTTGCCCGAGCGCGTGAAGTCAAGAATTCGCTTTTTGTCGGCTTCGCCGGTGTAGAGCGGAATGAAAATCTCCTCGAAGGCAATGTTGCTGGCGCGCAGCGCCAGCCATGGCCGCATCGACCACGACGAGTAATTTTTGTTGCCGATCACGAGCTTCAACGCCATGCGGAACGATCCTTCTTCGTTGTGTCATTGTGCCATGGCGTCAGGTGAGCGTTCAAGGGACGCCCGAACCATCCTGCCGGTTGCCGCGGTCAACCGTGCATGGCAGCATTCACCGGGCTGAAGGGGCTGCAACATGCGCGCATATCTGGTCGATATTCTGGCGGTCGGCTTCTTTGTCCTGGAATGGTCGGTGTACGCTTTCACGCTGGAGCATACCGCATACGGACGCGACAGCCTGTCTGCCCGCATGCATGTCTACCGCGAGGTGTGGGTCCGGCGCATGCTCGACCGCGAAGCGCGGATGGTCGACATGCAGATCATGGCAGCGCTGCAAAACGGCACAGCCTTTTTTGCGTCCACCAGCCTGCTCGCGGTCGGCGGCGCGTTGGCGCTGCTGCGGTCAACCAACGAGGCGCTGGGCGTCCTGGGTGCGCTGCCGGTCGATATCAGCCCGTCGCCGGCGCTTTGGGAAATCAAATGCGTCGGGCTGATCCTGATTTTCATCTATGCCTTCTTCAAGTTCGCCTGGGCCTACCGGCTGTTCAACTACGTCGCCATCCTGCTCGGCTCCATGCCGCCGGCCAAAGAGCGCGATACACCGGAAGCTGAAGCCCATGTCATGCGGACAACGAGATTGTTCGAGGCCGCAGGGAGGCATTTCAATCGCGGACAGCGCGCATTCTTCTTCGCGCTCGGCTATCTCGGCTGGTTCGTCAGTCCCTGGATCCTGTTCGCAACGACGGCCGCCGTGGTGATCGTCACATGGCGCAGACAGTTCGCCTCGAATGCCTGGAGTGCGATGGGAAACTAATACGCTCTCAGGCGAAGCATGCCCTCGGACTTGATCCGGGGCCTCGGTACCGGTTCGCGTAATGAAACGCGTCAAAACAAAATCTAACCCCTCAATCCCATTTCGGCGCGAAACCGAAATCGGTGAGCCGGCCCTTGGCGCTTCCGAGCTGGAAGATCTGGCGCATCTCCTGCTCCGACAGCTCGAAGTCGAAGATGTCAATGTTTTCAGACAGCCGTTCGATCTTTGAGGTCCGCGGTATCGCCGAAACATTCTGTTGCACCAACCAGCGCAGGCAGACCTGGGCCGGGGTCTTGCCATGGGCTTGCCCGATCCGCACCAGCACCTGGTCGTTCTTGATCCGGCCTTTCGCGACCGGACTGTAGGCGACAACGGCCATGCCGTGGCGCGCACAGGCGTCCAGCACTTTGGTCTGCTCGAGATAGGGATGATATTCGACCTGATCGCACGCCAAAGGTTCCGAACAAGCGGCTGTGGCCTCTTCGATCAACGCCACGGTGAAGTTCGAGACCCCGATATGCCTGCTCATGCCGAGCTGTCTGACATGCGCCAGCGCGCCGAGTGTCTCTGCCAGCGGCACCTGCGGGTTCGGCCAGTGCAGCAGCAACAGATCCACTTCGGAGAGCCGCAGCCTTGCCAGGCTTTCCCTGGTCGATCGTTCGAGATCATTCGGCGCGAAATGGTTGGTCCAGATCTTGGTCGTCACGAACACATCATCGCGCCTGACCCCCGATGCGCGCAGGCCCTCGCCGACCTCGCGTTCATTCTCATAGACCTGGGCGGTGTCGATGTGGCGATAGCCCAGCCTTAGCGCCTGCTCGACAATACGCGCACAGGTGCGCCCGCGCAGCTCCCAGGTGCCTAGCCCGATCGCGGGAATCCTAGCGCCATTGGCCTCGACGAATTGCATCAGCGTATCTCGGGCGAATAGGGGCCCATTATGTCTCGCCGGCGTTGCGCTGCCAACAAGGGCTGCGCCCGATCTGTGCCCGTTTCGCGATCAGTTCTTTCTCAATGAGGTCTCAATCAGGCTTTGGCCAACGCGGAAAACACCATTTCCGGAGCGTGGGCAATCACGGCGAGAAGCGCGCGGGCCGGCCCCCGCGGCAGGCGCATGCCCAGCGCCCACGTGGGGATGGGGTCGACGGGCACGCCGAGCCGGCGTGCGAACTCCAACAAG
>JBKQRS010000230.1:0-13693 GCA_052143915.1 Bradyrhizobium sp. | reverse complement strand
CCAGTCGGTGGCCGCAGTTACCGAGGAAGCGTTTCCGGGTTACGGCGAGATCATCACCCAGATCTGGCGCATCAAGCAGCTCGAATACACCTGGTTTCGCTCGCTGATGCGGCGCTACGAAGATTTTTCGGTGATTACGCGGGATTCGCTCGCCTACACCATCAGAGTGCTCGGGCTCGATCACGATGCGGCGACGTTCGAGCGCATCATGGACAAATATTTGCACCTCGATCTCTATCCCGATGCGATGGCGACGCTGGTGGCGCTGAGGGGTCGCAGGCTCGCGATCCTCTCCAACGGCTCTCCCGGCATGCTCAACGCGCTGGTGCGCAACAGCGGTCTCGACCGCGTGCTGGATGCCACCATCAGCATCGACTCCGGAAGGATCTTCAAGCCTGCGCCGGACGCCTACACCTTGATCGAAACGACGCTTCACGTGCCACCCGCCGAGGTGCTGTTCGTCTCCTCGAACCCCTGGGATGCTTGTGGCGCCAAGTCCTTTGGACTAAACGTCGCCTGGATCGAGCGGGTGGCGCCGGAAGCGATGGCGCTCGCCTGTGTCGAAAATGACGTCGTCCCCCCGCTCACGATGTTCAAGGCGATCCGCACGCAGATGGACCAGCTTGGTCTTGAGCCCGACTATCGAATACATGCCTTGTCAGAATTGCGGGACCTTGTCGCCCGCCCATGAGCCTTGAATCCGTCCGTGCGTTTTTCGCCGCGAAGGCGCCTGATATCACCGTGATCGTATCGCCCAAGAGTTCAGCCACCGTGGCGCTGGCCGCCGAGGCCTACGGCGTCGAACCGGCGCGGATCGCCAAGACGCTGAGCTTGCGGATCGGCGAGCAGGTGATCCTGATCGTCGCCAGCGGCACTTCGCGGATGGACAACAAGAAGGTCAAGGCGCGCTTCGGCGACAAGCCGAAGATGCTGGGCCTCGATGAGGTCGCCGGCATCACCGGCCATGAAGTCGGCGGTGTCTGTCCGTTCGGCCTGAAGGCGCCGTTGCCGGTTTACTGCGATGTTTCGTTAAGAGCGTTCGACGAGGTGGTGCCGGCGGCGGGCTCGATTCACAGCGCGGTCCGCATCGCGCCCTCGCGCATGGCCGAGCTCGTCGCCGCCGAATGGGTCGATGTCTGCTGACGATCAGCCTATTGGAAATCCCGTCGTCTCGGCACGCCCTGCTGGGGTGGGCTCGGCTGGAGTCCGCCGGTATTTGAGCTTGCACTCGAATCGAATACCGCGCGGCAAGGCCCGGAGAGTTGCGGGGTATTTTGCTGCAGGCACGCAACGATCCGGTTGACGTCAGGTATTTGCGCGCCGCAGAGCCGGAAAACGTCGGGCGTGCAGGCCATTTGTTGTTCCAGGGTTCCCCGGTACTCCTGCGAAAAAGCCGTCGTTTGGCAGGTAACGCCGCAGGCAACCGATATCGCAAAACTCTGGAGAATTCGGTGCGCTCGCATTTCCGATCCTTCCTCTGGATTGGCGTGCATCCTCAATCAGACAAACCGGCCGCTGATGAATCAAATGAATGAGGCCAGCGTAGGTTCGCGCCGAACAACAAAATGTGAGGCGAGTTTTTCGTCCTCTGCGGATTGCATGATTTCTGGGCACGTCGCACTGGGTCCGCGCTGAGCGCGGCCCGGTGACCGGCTCCGACGCGAACCCGGAAAGGACGGCTCGCCTTACTCCACCTTGCCGATTTTCTTGACCGCCGCGACCAGCCGCGCGCTGTCGGTTTCGACGAATTTCGAAAACTCCGGCGCGTCCAGATAGGCGACCGGACTGCCCGCGGTCTCAAACGTTTTGATCACCTCCGGACTTTTCACGGCCTGCGCCATCGCCTCACGCAGCCGCGTCATGATCGGCGCCGGCAGCGCCTGTTGCGCGAACAGCCCCGCCCAGATGTAGAACTCGACATCCTTGTAGCCGAGCTCCTTGAACGTCGGCAGATCGGGAAAGCTCGCGATCCGCTCCGCACCCCAATTGGCAAGCACGCGCATTTTTCCGTCATCAACCTGCTGCTTCAACGTGCCCGGCGCCGACGCCAGTGCCTGCACCGTCCCGGTCAGGATCGCGTTGAGCGCGGGACCGGCGCCGCGAAACGGGATGTGAAGCAATTTGATGCCGGCAGAGGCCGCAAACATTTCCATCGCCACGTGCAGCGTGCCGTAGGGGCCGGATGAACCGTAGGGAATCTGGCCGGGGCGCTTTTTGGCATCGTCGACGAAATCGGCCAGCGTCTTCCACGGCGCCGATGCCGGCACCGCGAGCAGCGTGGGGTCGGCGAGCACGCGCGCTACCGGCGCAAATTGGGAGACTTCGTAAACCGGCGGACGGTCGAACAGCCGGTCGGCCTCAGGCAGCACCGCCAATGACGACAGCGTCATCAGCAAGGTGTAACCATCCGGCTCGGCGCGCGCCGCCGCCGCGTTGCCGATCGAGCCGCCGGCGCCGCCGGCGCGGTTGTCGACGATGACGGACTTGCCCAGAATCTTCTCCAGCGCCAGCGCCACCGGCCGCGCGGCGAGATCGGCCTGGCCGCCGGCCGGAAACGGCACGATCATGGTGATCGTGCGCGTCGGCCACGCAGCCTGCGCGGCCGCCGAAGTCGGACGCGCGGCCTGCAACAGCGGGAGTGCGGCGGTGGCCTTGAGTAGTTCACGTCGATTCATCGGCTGCTTTCCCCCGGGGATTTTCGTTTTGGTTGTTGGAGGGAGCCTATAGCCTGAACCGAAGGTTGGGCAAAGGCGCTCGGCGCCACTGCCGCCGGTCATGCGTGCCGGGGTGATTTCAGCCGTTTCGCCCTTGCAAAATGCTTCGCCAGAAAATCCGCCAATACCTCGACGCGTGCCGGGCGCGGGCCGCCCGGCGGCGTCACCAGATGTACCGCGCCTTCGGTCTGCTTCCAGTCCTTCAGGATCACTTCGACTTCGCCCGACGCGATGGCGTCGCCGACGATGAAATCCGGCAGATCCGCGATGCCGAGCCCCGCGATCACCGCCGGCAACAATGCCTCGCCATTGTTGACCCGCAGCGGCCCGCCCGGCCGCACGCTGACCTGTTCGCCTTGCGCGTTGGTGTAGTGCCAGACATCGGGTGTCGACAGATAGGCGTAACCAAGACATCGGTGCTGGGCGAGATGCATCGGATGCGTAGGCCGGCCGTGGCGCTTCAGATAGGCCGCCGACGCCACCGTGTAACGCGGCATCGCGCACAGCCGCCGCGCGATCAGCGACGAATCCGGTAGGCTCGCGATTCGCAAACCCACATCGAAGCCCTCGCCGATCAGATCCACCATGGCGTCAGAGAGGTGAAGATCGATCGCGACATCGGGATATGCCTTGAGAAAATCCGGCAGGATCGGCGCCACCGCTTTCACCCCGAATGTCATCGGCACGGCGAGGCGAACCAGGCCGCGCGGCGCCACGGATTGTGCCAGCGCCTCGTTCTCGGCCGCCTCGCCATCGGCGAGCAGGCGTTCGGCGCGTCCGGACAGTTTCTGCCCGGCATCGGTCAGCGCCAGCCGCCGCGAGGTGCGGTTGAACAGCCGCGCCCCGAGTCGCTCCTCCAGCCGGCTGACCGCCTTCGAAACCGTCGCCTTGGACAGCGCCAGTTCACTGGCGGCCGCCGCAAATGACCGCAATTCAACGACTTTTGCGAAGATCGCGAGGCCCTCGAAATCGGGAAGCTTTGCCATCGGGGTTATCCTGCAAGCTTATAAATGGAAACAATGAGTTTCTATTGTTTCTATTTATGCACGATCCGGAAACGCATATCCAGACCGTCATCAGAACGCGAGGCAATATCCCATGATCGAACTCAGACCCTTCAACAAGCTCGGCGCCGCCGACCACGGCTGGTTGAAGGCAAAACACCACTTCTCATTCGGCAGTCACTATGACCCCGGCAATATGGGCCATGGCGCCTTGCGGGTTTGGAACGACGACGAGATCGCACCGAACACCGGCTTTCCGCCGCACCCTCACGCCAACATGGAAATCATTACCTATGTCC
Organism: Bradyrhizobium sp.; assembly: GCA_052143915.1. GTDB lineage: Bacteria > Pseudomonadota > Alphaproteobacteria > Rhizobiales > Xanthobacteraceae > Bradyrhizobium. Next base: position 9,676 of record JBKQRS010000230.1, on the reverse strand, counting down.
GCGAGGGCGCGATTACCCATCAGGACAGTCTCGGCAACAAGGGCCGCACGGAAGCGGGCGACGTTCAGGTGATGAGCGCCGGCGCCGGTATTCGTCACTCCGAATACAATCTGGAGCCGAAGCCGACAAAGATCTTCCAGATCTGGATTGAACCCAAGGCGCAAGGCGGCCAGCCGACTTGGGGCGCGAAGCCGTTCCCGAAGCCGGACCGCTCCGGCAATTTCGTCACCATCGCCAGCGGATTTTCCGATGACAAGGACGCGCTGCCGATCCGTGCCGACGCGCGGGTGCTTGCCACCACGCTGAAAGCCGGCGAGAGCGCCCAATATGCACCCGGCAAAACGCGCAATCTCTATCTGGTGCCGGCGGCCGGTAGCGTCGAGATCAACGGCGTTCGCGTCAACGCACGCGACGGCGTCGCGATCCGCGACGAGGCCGAGCTCAAGATCACCGCGCTGGAAGATTCCGAGCTGGTGCTGGTCGACGCAGCGTAGTCGCCCGCGCAGCGACAGCCCACCAACGGGTCCGCGCAAAGCGCGGCCCGATGACAAGCTCCGCGCGTCTTCGCGCCAGATGACCCCTCCTTGACAAATCAACCCCCACCCCCTGGAGACCAATGATGACAAAAGTTCTCGTTCTCTATTATTCCGCCTACGGCCATATCGAGGCCATGGCGAACGCGGTCGCGCAAGGCGCACGCGAAGCCGGTGCCTCGGTCGACATCAAGCGCGTGCCCGAACTGGTGCCGCCGGAGGTCGCGAAGGCATCGCATTACAAGGTCGATCAGGCAGCGCCGGTGGCGAAGATCGACGACCTCGCCAACTACGACGCCATCATCGTCGGCACCGGCACCCGCTTCGGCCGCATGTCATCGCAGATGGCGAATTTCCTCGATCAGGCCGGCGGCCTCTGGATGAAAGGCGCCTTGCACGGCAAGGTCGGCGGCGCCTTCACCTCGACCGCGACCCAGCATGGCGGACAGGAAACCACGCTGTTCTCGATCATCACCAACCTCCTGCATTTCGGCATGACCATCGTCGGTCTGAACTACGGTTTCGCCGGCCAGATGAAGCTCGATGAAGTGACCGGCGGCGCGCCCTACGGCGCGACCACGATCACCAGCGGCGACGGCAGCCGCCAGCCATCCGAAAACGAACTCGCGGGCGCACGCTATCAAGGCCGCGTGATCGCCGAGACCGCCAAGAAACTACATGGCTGAACTACATGGCTGAACTACATCGCTGAACTGCATGGCTGATGCAACGCGGGCGGCATTCTCTTTCTGGGAATGCCGCCCCATCTATCCAGCGCGATCAGCAGGTAGATCGCGCGGGACGACGCCATGATCGAGATGCTCTTTATTTACCAGCTGGCACTTCACCCGATACAGGCGGTTGCGCGACGCTGGTGGTGCCGAAGCCTGTTCCGGGTGTCGCGGGGACGGCGTCGATGTGCGGAATGCACGAATTCGTGATGCCCTGACGTTTGTTTGGACGGCTACTGCGCCTTCAGGAACCAGACGTCGTTCGCGAAGTTGGGGATAGCTACCCGCACCGGCTCCCATCATTGCAAGTTGGAGTACATTATCGGAACCGGGCGAAGTCACGCCCGGCTTTGTCGTGCTGTGGGATGCCGATGACCGCGTGTAACGGTGACGCATGATCAACACACAAGCAGATACCTGGCCGGAATTGCCCACCGCGGCATGGCGCGAGAGCTATGCGACGCTGCACCTGTGGACCCAGATCGTCGGCAAGATTCGTCTGGCGCGTGCGCCCTGGCTGAACCATTCCTGGCATGTCGCGCTTTACGTTACGACCCACGGCCTGACCACCTCGCCGATCCCCGACGGCGCGCGCACATTTCAGATCGACTTCGATTTCATCAACCATCATTTGCGGATTTCCACCAGCAATGGCGCAACGCGGCGGTTGGCGCTCGCCGGACACTCCGTTGCGAGTTTCTACACGGCCGTGATGACCGCGCTCGCCGAACTCGGTATTCACATCGCCATCGACGACATGCCGAACGAATTGCCGGATCCGGTCCGATTTTCGGACGATGACCAGCATGCCTCTTACCACCCCGACGCGGTGCGGCGCTTTCTGCAAATTCTCGTCAATGCTGACCGGGTATTCCACCAATTCCGCACCGGCTTCCTTGGCAAGGCGAGCCCGGTACACTTCTTCTGGGGCAGCTTCGATCTCGCCGTAACCCGCTTTTCCGGCCGCCGCGCGCCGCGCCATCCCGGCGGCGTGCCCCATCTGTCCGACGCCGTGGCATGCGAGGCCTATTCTCACGAGGTGAGCAGCGCCGGTTTCTGGCCGGGCTCCGGCGCAATCGATTATCCCGCGTTCTATTCCTATGCCTATCCTGAACCGGCCGGCTTCCGCTCCACGCGGATACGGCCTGACACGGCTTTCTTCAGCGAAACTCTGGGCGAATTCATCCTGCCCTATGACGCCGTCCGCACGGCGGCCCAGCCAGACCAGGCGTTGCTCGAATTCCTGCAAAGCACCTATGTGGCCGCAGCCGACGCCGCCAAATGGGATCGCGATGCGCTGGAATGCACACTGGGCAAACCGGGTGTGGTGCGGCTGATTTAGTTTTTCCCCCGCGAGACGGCTCGCGAGGCGCAGGTCCGGATCGCCACCGTTTCCGGGATTCGCCGCGGCGGATCGTTCACCAACGCCAAGCACCAACGCCAAGGCATTCTGGCCGCTTCAAGCGAGCGCATTCATCGTTAACGTCCGTCCGCGACCGCGATGAGCCGACCGCCCATCAATACCCCTCCGCAGAATTGCCCAAGGTCGAAAAATCACCCGCCGTCTCCGGGCGGCACAGGAGTGCTCATGCCTGATGATCAAGGACTGGCGCAGGTCTTGCTAAAATGCCGTGGAGGTCGAACTTCACCACAAAGGGTGTCTCATTATGGCGCAGATTGCGCGGTCGCTAGCTCACTCCGGGACGCCACGGACGCAGCTTCTTTCGATTCAGTATTTGCGAGGTCTGGCCGCCCTGAGCGTTCTGGTCACGCACGCGCTGCAGTGGCCGCTTGCCGAAATGAACATCGTTCTGCTGAAAACCGGCAGGCTGGGCGTCGATGTGTTTTTCGTCATCAGCGGATTTATCATTACCACCATTGCCGGCGATGGCCGGTTCAATCCGAAGGAGTTTCTGGTCCGGCGCGCCTTCCGAATAGTGCCGGCCTATTGGGCGGCAACCTTGTTGATCACAATTCTCGCCGTCGCCGTGCCGACGCTGTTCAGGACGACCATTCCCACAACCGAGGGTCTGATAAAATCGCTGCTGTTCATACCTTCACTTGAACCAAAGGCGCCGTTGCTGCTGCTGGGCTGGAGCCTGAACTTTGAGGTGTTCTTTTATTTGCTATTCGCCAGCCTGTTCTTCCTGAGATCCGAAGCGCGGACGCTGGTTCAGCTCGGGATATTCACTTTGCTGGTCGGAATTGGTCAATTTGCCACCGGACTCAGTCATGTCGAGGCGATCTACACGAGCCCAAGCCTGATCGGATTCTGCCTTGGAACAATTCTGGCGCAGGCCTATCGACACGGATTGTTCACGCGCTTTTGCACCCAGCTGCGATGGGCGACGATCGTCGCGCCATGCGTTCTATTGGTCGCATTTTACGTGGTCGATTGGAACGGCGCGGAGGAGATCGCTTTTTGGAAGCATGTTCTGATGTCGTCGACCGCGCTGAGCATTGTCTTGTTCGGGCTCAATCATGAAGCCGCGGGCGACGTTGCCCATATCAAATCGCTGAAATATATCGGCGACATCTCCTATTCGGTTTACCTGTTCCACCTATTTTCGGTCGGCGCGATCTGGGCCATATCGAAGCGGCTCTTCGACATCCATCAGCCGCTTGTGTATTTGAGCTGTGCTGCACTTGCGATTCTGGCGGGCCTTGCGACCGGTCTGGTGTGTTATCATCTTGTTGAAAGACCGTTCCTGACCGGCGGCCCGAGACGGCGCCGCGCGGTGCCGGCGACATAATGGCAATGGTGCCACGATGAAACCCGGTCTTGAGGTTCGCGCGACCGACCAGAAGACCTTGATTTCCCGCCGCACGGCGGCATTTCTGCTCGGATCTTGTCTGGCCGGCCCCGCCAAGGTTTTCGCTTCAAACAACCCTTTGAGCCATGAGACCGTCGCCCGATCACAGCTATCGACCGGGGATTTTGCGCGCCTCTCAAATGTCTTTGCCAAGGCGCAACGCGGCGAGCCCATCACGCTTGGCGTCATCGGCGGATCGATAACGGTCGGGGCGTTCGCCACGACGGCGCAAAACAGCTACGCAGGTCGGCTGCTCGCTTGGTGGCGAGAACGTTTCCCGCGCTGCGACATCCGTATGATCAACGCCGGTCTCGGCGGCACCGGCTCGATGTACGGCGCGTTACGCGCGGGAAGAGACCTGCTTTCAGGCCTGCCGGATTTCGTCGTGGTCGAATTCGCAGTTAACGACAACTGGACCGACGGAGAGGCCTTCGAGGGCCTCGTACGCCAAATCCTCGCGCAGCCCAACTCTCCAGCCGTCCTGCTGCTGTTCATGATGTGGGAAAAGGGAGGCAATGACCAGGAAATGCAGGCAAAAATCGGCGCGCATTATCGCCTGCCGATGGTCAGCTTTCGCGACGCTGTTTGGCCGGAAATAGCGGCCGGTCGCCTCAACTGGTCGGAGTACATCGTCGACAACGTGCACCCGACCGACGCCGGTCATGCCGCGGCGGCATGTTTCATAACGACAATGTGCGAAAACGCACTCAATGCAACACGCGCCGGCAAGTCCGGCTCCGCTAGCCCTTCGCCATCTCCGCTATATACAGATGCGTTCCAACACGTTGGCTGGCGTGACGCGGCTGCTCTTGATCCGATCGAAAACCAGGGCTGGCGCCGGGATTTCGACGACAAGAATATACCAGCCTGGGATAATACCGGGGCACCCGGACGCATCTCCTTTGAATGGTCGGGCTCCGGCCTTGTCGCGGTTTTTGCCGACCCGCCACGCGATCTTCACCGCCTCCAGTTTTGCATCGACGGCACCCCCTGCCAAACGCTCGGTGCTTTAGAGCAACCCAAGCGCCAGCTCTTCGTGCTCGCCCGGGATCTCGCAGCAGGGCGCCACGCCGTCGAGCTTGCTTGCGTCAATCATGAGGATACGGCCAGCGCAGCGGACCAGGTTCGCCTGCTCGGCATTGCAAGCATCGGCGTGACGTCCGATCAGCGTTAAGAAGGACGCGCGCGATCGTCAGGGGTTGCCGGCTCTGACGCCAAGCGAAATCGCGCGAGATAATGCAGGCCAAAAACGCCGACCAGAAACGTGAACCAGATCGGGTCGGCGCGATCCAGCAAGAAACTCTCCATCGAAGACAGATAGACTCCGAATAGCCAGATCCGGAGAAACAGCTTCGCCAACGGCTCATCATTTCCGGATTGTGTTGCAACCGAGAAATTCCGCAGCGGCACAATGACGAAAATTGCAACGATCAAAGCCAGGCCCGGAATTCCCATCGTCAGGGCGTTATCGAGGTAGCCGTTATGGCTGTGGGCGGCAGTGGCGGCCCACTCGATTTGATCGTCCTGAACCAAGCTCTGGATCGCGTCGGTTCCCCAAAATGCCGCGAAGCCGTAGCCAAGCCAGGGATGGAGACCGAGCGCCGATATCGCAAATTCCCAAATATCGGTGCGGCCGGTGAAGGTGGTGTCCACCGGCAATAATTTAACCAAGGCAGCAAGACGCCCGCTGAAAACCGAGCCGACCGTCAGCAGATTCAAACAGAGCAGCGGCAGAAAAATCAGAAACGCGCGAAATGCGAAGCTTTTGACCGCGACGACCAGAACGCTCAGCATCAAAGCCAAAGCGCAGAGCGCAATCGCGCTTTTTCCTCCGGTCATGATCAGAAAAACGCCGGAAAGCGATACGATCACGACGCCAGGAATGATCGCTCGCCTGCCCGCAAGATATATTCCGACGAAAACAAGCATGGCCATGATGGGTGCGGCCACGTTCTTGTGCCCGAAAGGGCCACGCCAATCGCCGGCGAGTTGGGGTTCGAACATGTCGCGCGTCGTGTGCATTGACAGCGAGGGCGCCAGCATCACGCCGAGGTAACACAAAGCCAGAAATATCAGCGCCGTAGCGCTCAACCAGAGATCCAGTTCGTCTTGAGAATCAGGCAGCAGCAGCAGGCATGCGGCCATCGCGAGAACACTGCAGGTAAGGATCACGCGCTGAAACGATAATCCGAAGTCATGTGAGAAAACGGTGTTGATGCACATCCAGCAGCACAGGACGATGAACATTGGCGTCATCAGGCTGCGGAGGGCTCTCGCATGCCGGAACGCCGTCAGCGCCAGCGCGGCAACGGAGAATATGCCGAGCGCGATATAGGTCGAAGCCAGCTTGCCTTTGTCCAGATCGCCGAAGCCAGGGTCGCTGAGGTCGGAGAAAGGCCGAAGCGATACCCAAATAACCAGGACCGTAGCGATAAAGCTCACGCAGCGCGCCACGTGCAGCACGTCGAGATGCCCGAAGGTCCGAGCGATGACCGTGAATTGCGGAAATGACAGCTGCTTGTTCACTTGGGCCTTTCAAGGCCGGTCAACCCGGATTGCTGCGATCGAGCTTTCGACGGTGCCCGGCAGCCGTGAAACGTTCCGCCGGCCCGGGCCATGTTGCGTCCGCCGGTTCGTCCAAAAAACATAGGCCAGGTTGAAAAGTGGACATTGGCCGCGTCAACTATTACGATTTCCAAGTTAATGCTTTTCTAACCATTGCTTCAGCTTCGGTGGCCGATTGCGCGCCAGGACGAAACGGCGTCGATCAACCGCGGATCAGGCAGCGATTTGGCGGCATTATTTTTCTTCCCCTGACGGTGGTCTGCCGAGCGCGCGACGCACCCGGTCATGCAGACGGGGGTACCGACGCAGACGTTGCGCAGCGTGATCGCGCAGCACATAGGGAAGCCCCCGCCAGCGGAGCGCGATACTTGCATCCGCCAAGGGAAGCTGCGCCGCGCCGAACCGGCGCTTGTAGGCATAGTTGCCGATACTCAGGTCGAACTGCCGGACGCCGTCCTTATGCAGCGCGGCCATCGTTCTCTCGATAACGAGCAGACCCGGCGAACAGTTCGACCATCGCTTTCCGGCATTACTTATGCGCAGGAGTATGTAATCAGATCCCCGTCTTATGCCGAGCGTTGTGGCAACCACCTCCTCGTCGCAGGTCAGCGCCGATACAATCGCATATCCCTCACTGACGCCTCGCTTGACGATGTCGCGGTAGAACCGCGCGTGGCAATCGTCGTTCAGGACAAACTTGAATCCGAGCTGCTTCATGCGATCATGTTGCTGCGTATCCATGATGTCGAGCAGGGCCAGCGCCTCGTCAACGTTCGCGACGACACGAAATCTGGCGCCCGGATTGCGATTGAAGACTCGCCAGCTTCGCGGCAATTCCATTCGCTTGAGCGAGGCGCGGTAAGCATCGAAGTCATCGCCCACCACGACAAGGTTGCCGTTCAACGAGCAGGAACCCATTCGTCCCAGGGACACCAGCGGGTTTGGCTTCCCACCGACACTTGCCGGCATCTTCCGCAGGCGGAGAAGATCGACACCGCCAGGCAATTTGCGCAACCCGGCCAGCAACGCCTGACACAGCGCACCCGCTTCGATGCGGTCGTGCGGGGCTGCGAAGCCCAGTATGGGGGCATTGTAGTCGGTCACACCGAGGTCGGCGAATTCGACAATGCGGATGCGGCCCTTCACATGCCGGATCAGCGGCACGAGGGCGACATGGCGGTCGGTCGCGGCATCGGAAATGATCGCAATCAGCGGAACGGCTGTATCGAATGCGCCGTACCAGCCGTCGAGCCAATGGAAATGCTGGAAGATGGTTCCGTGGCCAGCACCGTTCCAGCGCGACGCCGCCTGCTTCCAGTCGCGCACGAAGTCGACATGGTAACCGGGCGCAGTTGCAAACACCCGCCCGTTCAACCTCCCGACCTCCAAAATCGCCATGGTCAGTCAACTTCCCTCGACTGGCTCGAGCCGAACGCCCGACGGCCGGTTGCATCGTCCCGTTTTGAGGACTTGTTCGCTGTTTGCCGCAAGTTCATTGTCACCTTGTCCCGGCCGGCCTCCGGCGCTGTCCCGCTATGAGACGCACGCCCGATCTTTGCTGGTTATCTGGCAAGAAGAGTGCCCAAGGCAGCTGCGGCCGCTGGCGTTAAGGTAGTGTCTGATTTGTATGGCTAACGCGGATGTTTTCGACGCATGTTCGGTTCTGGCTGAATCAGAATCGAGTAAGCTCCGGCTCTCTGTTTCACGCGCCTTCTTCACGCGAACCGGCATCGCCTTCGCCCGAAAGCGCCTCACGAAGGCTCCAGCGGCCGCACGATGACTTCAGAACCCGAATATCAGGCGCTGTTTCTCGGCGCCGGCCCGCAGATGCATTGCGGCGTCGGACAATTTACCAGGCTGCTGTGCGAGACCATCGAGAAGCTCGATCCTGGCAGCTGCACCACATTAACCTTGACGCGGCCGGAGGGCTCGGTGGCCGGCATCTGGCGGGCGACGGGAACGGCGCGCAGCGTGGTCTGCAACTTTCCTCTTGTAGCCTGGAAGCGCGTCATATTTCGGCCGCTGCTGGCGCTGGCGATCGCGCGGCTGCGGCGGCGGCGTGTTGTTTTGATCCAGCATGAATGGGCCAGCCTGCACTGGCTGCGGCGTATCACCTATCTTCCGGCCCTGCTGCTCGCCGATACGATCGTCATGTTCTCGCCGCTGGTGCGGCGCGAGCTAGCCGACGATGCGCTGGTCGGCCGGGCCGCGCAAAAGTGCGTGCTGGCGCCGTTGCCGCCGAACATCGAAGCCCCAGCGGCGATTGCCGACTCCAAACTGCGGCAGCAACTGGCAGCCGCGCGAGAAGGCGGACGGCTGGTGATCGGCCATTTCGGATCGATCTATCCGGGCAAGCAACCCAATGCGCTCCTCGACATATGCGCGATCCTCAAGCGGCGTGGCCTCAAGCCGCTCACGGTCTATATCGGATCGTTTATCAAGGGTTTCGACAAGGTCGAGGAGGAGTTTTACGCCCACGCGCGGGAGCTCGGCATATCGGAAGACGTCATCGTCAGCGGCTATGTCGCGTCCGATCATGAGGTGTTCGGACTGTTCAGCGAGATCGACGCATTCTGTTACCCGCTTGAAGAAGGCCTCACGGCGCGGCGCGCCAGTATTCTCACCAGCGTGCAGTCCGCCCGGCCGGTGATCGTCACCGGCCCGGCCGAAGCGGACGAGTTCGACCATCATCCGCGTTTCAAGGAGCTGATCGACCGTGCAGCCATCATGCTGGTTGCGCGAGGATCAGCAGACGAAGCTTACGCCGACGGGATCGTCTCTGCGCTCGAATCGCCATCGGCGCATAGGCCGTTCGATTTCGACGGGTGGTGGCGGGATGCAGCACGGAGTGTGCAGGCGCAGTTCTGAAGCAAACCTCAACAGGAAGAAGGCCTGCCCGGAGCGGTGATGGATTGGGGTCCAGGCGCTTCGCCCGGGGACGCGGCACGGCCTTCCGGAGTGACGAACGGCCGGCTCAAAACGCGATCTTTGAGGCCTTGTAAGGTTGCGGTTCGATTCCCATCGCCGCCAACGC
>JBKQRS010000229.1:0-8157 GCA_052143915.1 Bradyrhizobium sp. | reverse complement strand
AGCCCGCGCTTCGCCGGCGCCGGAAAATCCGCGGCCGGGCGCCGGCGCGTTCATCATCTATTGCCGATACTACAATGCCCGCTATCCGGGGAAAAAGCGGGATGATCGGGAGTTCACGCCACCAGTTTGCGGCCGGTGATGCGCTCGAGATTCTTGTAATATATTTTGTCGCTGGTTTGCTTGTCGAGATTGAGCGACTCAAAAATACGCAACGTCTCGCGCGGATACATCGTCCCTTTCTCGGGATCAAACGGGCAGTCGGAGGCAAACACGGTCTTGTCGGTGGGGAAGAATTCCAGGCCGCACTTGGTCGCCGGCATTGCCCCAAAGACCGCGGTATCGGCATAGAAGTCCTGCTTGAAATAGTCGAGCGGACGCTTCTTCAGGCTCTTGCGCAGTGAGACGTAGTCCTCGTCGGTCGTGCGCGCGCCGAGCACGTCCCACCCCGGCCCGATGCGGCCTTCGAGCATCGGCACGATGCCGCCGAAATGGTGCGTGATGATCTTCAGATTGGGATGGTTGTCCATGATCTTGGAGAACACCAGTCGCGCCATCGCGGTCGCGGTTTCGTACGACCAGCCGAATGTCCACCAGATCTCGTACAACGACTTCTTCTCGTCGATGTAGTCCGGCATGTTGGCGCCGCGCGCAGGATGCAACCAGACCGGTTTGCCGAGCTCGTTCATCTTCTTCCAAAACGGCAGGTATTGTGGCCGGTCGAGCGCCTTACCGGCGACATTGGTGTAGATCTGCACGCCCAGCGCTCCGAGCTGGTTGATTGCACGTTCGGCCTCAGCCACGCCGGCGTCGGGCGAATCGAGCGACAACTGCGCCACCCAGCCTGGAAAATGATCGCGCTCCTTCGTGCACAATTCGGCAAAACCGTCATTGATCATGCGGACGAATTCGTCGATCTGCGCAGGGCTCTTGGCGAAGGTTTCGATCGGCGGCTGCGGGTAGGCCAGGATCTGCGCATAGTCCTTGTGGCCATCGACGATCTTCTTGCGGACGTCGATGTCGTAAAGCGCCGGGATCGCGCGCACGCGCTTGCCCATGTCTTTGTATTCGCCAGCGACCTCGAGCATCTTGTCGAAGAACTTCTTCGGGAAAAAGTGCGTGTAGGCATCGATCCGCATGTACGATCCTCCGGTCAGCGCCGCTATGCTTCAACTATGGGATGCCGAATTTCGACTTGAAAGCCAAGCCGCCATCGACGCCGCGTCATCAACGGATTTCCTTACCGTAAGGCAGGAAGAGGTCTCAACACGACGGTCGATCTATTCCCAACACCGCTACCCCTGATCAATACGTATATACACCTACTGCGATTCATTTTTCCCATCGACCCGATGGCGGGATCAGGACGTACGAAACGCCGGCTCGGTCTGTGCCCTGATCTCTTTCCTCGTCAGACTCAGGATAAGAGCGGAGATGGCGGCCACGAATGCCGGGACCGCCGCAACCATGAACAGCGACGTCCGGTCCCAATTCGCATGCAATAACGTTCCGCCGACGATCGGGCCGACGATCGAACCGACGCGACCGATCCCGAGCGCCCAGCCGATGCCCGTGGCGCGGATATAAGTCGGATAGAACACCGCGGCGAGAACGTTCACCGAGTTCTGACCGCCGATCACGAACGCACCCGACAGGAAGCTCGCAATCATGATGAAACCGAGCGACGTCCCAGCGAACCCGATCGAACCGATCGCGAGCCCGGCACCGAAATAGACCGGAACCAGGACCTTCAAAAATCCGGCGCGATCGATGACCAGCCCCAACGTCAAGCCGGCGATAACGCCGCCGCCTTGAAAGAGCGCGGTTTCAACAACTGATGCGGAAATCGAAAGGCCGGCCTCGTGCAAGACAGTGGGTAACCAACTAGAAAGAAAGAAAATATCCAGAAGACTGCAGAAAAAGATGATCCAAAGCAGAATCGTGCCGAGGGCGCGGCCTTCGCGAAAGAGATGCTTCACCGTAATCCCGGCCGCCCGCTCCTCGTGGACAACAAAGATCGTTCCTTCCGCGAAAACCGCTGACGGATTAATGCGATGAAGTACAGCCGTGATTTTCGCCACCGGATAATTCTTCAGCACGAGATGGCGAAAGGATTCAGGCAACGTAACGGCCACGACCACAGCCAATATGAGCGGAAGGACGCCGCCGACCACGAACACGGAGGGCCATCCGAATTGCGGCATCAAGCCGGCCGCTAGGAATCCGCCCAACGTGGCGCCGAGCGGAAAACCGCAGAACATCGCCATCGTCGTGAAGGCGCGATTGCGAACAGGGAAATATTCTGCGGTCAACGCAATCGCGTTGGGCATCGAGCCCCCGAGCCCGAGCCCGGTCAGGAAACGCAGGACGATCAAAGATTGCAGCGAGTCCGCCCGGGCGCTCAGAAGCGACATCACACCGAAGAAAATGCAGCTGCCAAGCAGAACCCGCCGGCGGCCGATCCAGTCGGCAAGCGGAGCAATGACGAGACATCCGACCAACAGACCGGCTAATCCAATCGCGAACACCGACGTGAATTCGTGCGGCGGCACCTTGAATTGTTGGATCACCGCCGGGGCGACATAACCGATCATCTGGGCGTCGAAACCGTCGATCGCGGTGGTAAAGGTCATCAGGACCATCACCAGGATCTGCGTCCGGCTCACATTTTGCCGTTCGATCCATGCAGGCACATCGATAGTGGCGGCCATGGCATTCCCCCTCTAGATGGTTTCCGGCATTCACCGGGCGCCTGTTAGCGCGCGACCATGCCCAATTATCGCGTGAATTCGATAGTCCCGTCCGGAAGCAGGTACAGAACGAGCGCCCGTCCTTTCGTAACCGTCGGACTATGCGCCGTGTCGGGGCCGTAGACTAGCCAGCCTGCTCCGTGCCCGTCGAAAACGGCATTCGGCGTAACCGGCATGATCAAGTCGATCTCGCCCTTGGGATGACGATGATGCGGTCCGGCGACGTCATTCATGTCGACAACGTCAACGCTGAAGCCGTGCGTGGCCGCGCTGGGCTTTACCACCCGGCCGTACCGGATGCCACCAGCCTCGCGATTGCACATCCAGCCCGCCTTGATGGCCGCCTGGCAACTCTCCTCGATGCTGCGAAAGACCGGGCCGCCGGGCGGAAACACGGCGTTCAATTCGCTGGCGAGCTGACGATCGACAGGCTTTCCGGCGACGCGCGATGTAACGTTCGTAACCAGGCGAATGAAGTCATCCATCGGCGTCATAGGGATTGCCTTTCATAAAACTTCGGCACCGCACTCTACATCTTCCGGAGCATGGCCGTTCAGGCCGCTTTGTCGCATTGCCGGCGAAACTGATCAAGCCACGGCCCTATCCACTCAAGAGCAACTTCTTCCGGGATGGTGCCGGCACTGGCGTCATGTAGTAGAATTTCACCGATGCGGCGCGCGCCAAACGATTGCAATAACGCATCGAAGCGCTTGCCTCCGAAGCAGAAGGTCTGCGCATAAGTGCGATCGCCGAGGGCGATGAGCCCGTACGACACCTTGGAAAGATCGGGTTTGGCGTTTTCGAGAGCCGCAAACAATGCCTGGGCGTTATCCGGGACGTCGCCTTGGCCATAGGTGGACGTGCAAATGAGAAACGCGCCGCCAGCCGCGAAAGTGCCGGCATCGCAGGCGTTCATCAGCACGATCTCCGCAGCCACGCCTTTGGCGGCCAGGGCGTCACGAAGCTCTTCGGCCACCAATTCGGCCGTACCCGTCATCGTGCCGACCAATATCTTCAATTTCAGGCTCACGCAGATTCCTAGGATTTAGAGACAGCAATGCGCTGCGCGTCTTGAGGCCGCGATAGAACGCGTCCGTAGATAATACATGCAAAATATTTTGCAAGCACTATAATTCATGTTGGACTTTGGCCATGCCTTAGCCGGCGGATGGGATGAACATGACGACACGAGAATTAACCTCCAAAAAGCATCGCGAAGCGGAGAACGGCGAGGCCGAATATCTCCGGATCCTGGGGGAGAGAATCCGCGAGGCGCGCGCCCGGCGCGGCATGACGCGCAAGATTCTGGCGCGCGATTCCGCCGTCTCGGAGCGCTATCTTGCCCAGCTCGAGGCGGGATTGGGCAACATCTCGATCGCGCTCTTGCGCCAAGTCGCCCATGCGATGGGACTGCCGATAGCCGATCTCGTGCGCGAGGGACCGGACCGGCCGGTCGAACTCACTTTGCTGATCCAGACGTTGAGCCGGCTTTCACCCCAAGAACTTCCCCAGGCGCGAAAGCTGCTAACGAAAAACTTCGGCACGGCCGCCGAAAGCGAACGCCATCATCGCATCGCCCTCATCGGCTTGCGGGGCGCGGGCAAATCGACGCTGGGAGCCAAGCTGGCCAAGGATCTGCGCATACCCTTCATCGAACTTGACCGCGAAATCGAGCGCGAAGTTGGCGCCAATCTGCGCGAGGTCTTCGATCTTTACGGCCAAGCCGCCTACCGCCGTTACGAGCGGCGTGCGCTGGAGAACGTGATCGAGAGATACGATCACGCCGTCATCGCCACTGGCGGCAGCATCGTGTCGGAAGCGGCGACTTTCGACCTGTTGCTGTCCGCCTGTTACACCGTTTGGCTGTCGGCCGAACCGGAGGAGCATATGAGCCGGGTGATCGCGCAGGGTGATTATCGCCCGATGGCCAACAATGAAGAGGCGATGGAGGATCTCCGCCGCATTCTCAACGGCCGCAACAGCCTTTACAGCAAGGCGGACGCGGTCGTGAAGACCACCGGTAAGAAGATCGAGCAGAGCTACCGGGAGTTACGGTCCTTGGTCAAAACCTCGGCCGCGTCCTAGCCACCAGGCTCAAGGGCTTTTTGCCGGAAGCGCGGCGCGGCTCCTATCTGAAACATATTGCTTGCTAATCATTCTTCATGCACTATATAGCCTATACCAGCAGGGAGCCGACGCCACGATGGAATTGACCACTTTCGACACCCATCCTCGACTCTACAAGCACTGGCGCATGGAATTCGATGGGCCGGTAGCGACGCTCGTGCTCGATGTCGCCGAGGATGCCGGAATCAAGCCGGGCTATAAGCTGAAGCTCAATTCCTACGATCTCGGCGTCGACATCGAACTGCACGACGCGCTCAATCGCGTCCGCTTCGAGCACCCCGAGATCAAGACGGTGGTGCTGACCAGCGGCAAGGAACGGATGTTCTGCGCCGGCGCTAATATCTACATGCTGGGGACTTCCTCCCACGCCTGGAAAGTCAATTTCTGCAAATTCACCAATGAAACCCGCAATGGCATCGAGGAGTCGAGCCGGCGTTCCGGTCTTAAATTCATCGCGGCGCTTAACGGCACCTGCGCGGGCGGCGGTTACGAGATCGCGCTCGCCTGCGACGAGATCATCATGATCGACGATCGCTCCTCGACCGTCAGTCTTCCCGAGGTTCCGCTCCTGGGCGTGCTGCCGGGCACCGGCGGCCTGACCCGCCTGGTCGACAAGCGGAAGGTTCGGCGCGATCTCGCCGATGTTTTCTGCACCATGGTCGAGGGCGTGCGCGCCGATCGGGCCAAGCAGTGGAATCTGATCGATCGAGCGGCACCGCCGACCCGTTTCGCCGAGATGGTGAAAGAGCGCGCCCACGCGCTGGCCGCTGCAAGCGATCGTCCGTCTGGAACCGCCAGTGTCCCACTCACGCCGCTCGACCGGCGTATCGACGAAAAGGGCTATCATTATCGCTGGGTCGATGTGGCATTCGACCGGCCTCGGCGCACGGCAACCATCACCGTCGCCGGCCCCGCCGCTGGCGGCCCGCACAATCTCGCGGAGATACTCGCCGCCGGGGCGTCATGGTGGCCGCTGGCCGTCGCGCGCGAACTCGACGACGCCATTCTCATGTTACGCACTAACGAACTCGAAATCGGCACGTTGCTGTTAAAGACGCGCGGCTCCATCGAAGCCCTGCTTGATAACGACTCTTTGATGTTGGCAAATCAGCAGAACTGGTTCGTACGCGAGACCATCGGTTTCTTATCCCGCACTTTCTCGCGGTTCGATGTCTCGTCGCGCAGCCTCTTTGCCATCATCGACCGTGGTTCGTGTTTCGCGGGCACGCTGTTGGAATTGGCGCTCGCCGCCGACCGGTCGTATATGCTTGCCCTTCAAGCGGGCGACAACGAGATGCCGCGCCTTGCATTGTCGGCCGCCAATTTCGGCCCCTACCCGATGGCCAACGGCCTGACCCGGCTTGCCACGCGCTTCTGCGGCGATCTGGAGCCCGTGACGGCGGCGGCCGGCCGGACCGGTGAACAGCTCGATACCGAGACGGCAACCAAACTGGGGCTGGTCACCTATGCGCCCGACGCGCTCGATTGGAACGACGAGATCCGCCTAGCCGTCGAGGAACGCACCAGCCTGTCTCCCGATGCACTGACGGCCATGGAAGCGAATTTGCGCTTCCCCGGCGTCGAGACCATGGAGACACGAATTTTCAGCCGGCTTTCGGCCTGGCAAAACTGGGTTTTCAACCGCCCCAATGCCGTCGGCGACAAGGGCGCCTTGAAGCTGTTCGGCAGCGGCTCCAAACCGCAATTCAATTGGGAAAGGGTCTGAGACGATGACGATCGACTATAAGGAGCGCATCCCGAACAATGTCGGCCTCGCCGACGATCCGACCTTGCAGCGCGCGCTCGAGCATTGGCAGCCGCATTTTCTCGATTGGTGGCGCGAGCTTGGCCCTTCGACCTTTCACGGCGCCGACGTCTATCTTCGCACCGCGACCTCGGTCGACGCCAAGGGTTGGGCGACCTACGGCACGACCAAGATGCCCGAATACCGGTGGGGAATTTTCCTCGCCGAGCCGGTAGCCGACCGCCGTATCGGCTTCGGCGATGTGATGGGCCAGCCCGCTTGGCAGCAGGTTCCTGGTGAGCATCGCGCCACGCTGCGCCGGCTCATCGTCACCCAGGGCGACACCGAGCCGGCCTCGGTCGAGCAGCAACGGCTTTTAGGCCTGACCTGTCCGTCGCTCTACGATCTTCGCAATCTATTCCAAGTGAACGTTGAGGAAGGCCGTCATCTTTGGGCGATGGTCTACCTGCTGCATGCCTATTTCGGCCGCGATGGACGCGAGGAGGCCGAGGAACTGCTCATGCGCCACTCGGGAGACAAAAACAAGCCGCGCATTCTTGGCACCTTCAACGAACCGATCGAGGATTGGCTCTCCTTCTACATGTTCACCTACTTCACCGATCGCGACGGCAAGTACCAGCTCAAGAGTCTCGCCGAAAGCGGGTTCGACCCGCTGGCGCGCACCTGCCAATTCATGCTCACAGAAGAAGCCCATCACATGTTCGTGGGCGATACCGGCATCACCCGCGTGATCAAGCGCACGCTCGAAGTGATGAAAGAACTCCATACCGAGGAGCCCGAAACCATACGCCGCGCCGGCGCCGTCGATCTGCCGACCATTCAGCGTTACATCAACTTCTGGTTCAGCTCTTCGCTCGATCTTTTCGGCGCCGAAGTATCGTCGAACGCCGCGGTTTATTTCGCCAACGGCATCAAGGGCCGTCCTGACGAGGCGAATTATGAAGACCATGTGTGCAAGGACAGCACGTTTACGTTCGAGACGCCGCAAGCCGACGACATCGCCAGCGAGACGGTGACGATGCGCAACGCCATGAACGAAGTGACGCGCAATGCCTATATCCGCGATTGCGAGATCGGCGTAAAGCGCTGGAATCGCCTCATCGCCAAGGCGGGATATTCCTTCGAACTCGTCCTGCCAAGCCCACGCTTCCGCCGAAATATCGGCGTGTGGGTCGGCAAGTTCGTGGACCCGGCGGGCACGATCATTTCTGCCGAGCGCTGGAAACAGCAATTGCCGGGATGGCTTCCGTCCGATTCCGACAAAGCCTTCATTCGTAGCCTGATGCAGCGGGTGATTGAACCCGGCAAGATGGCGGGGTGGATCGCCCCGCCCGATCGCGGCATCAACAATCTTCCCGTGGATTACACTTACGTCCACCTTCATTAGACGCTGCCCCAGGCGGATCGCCCTCTTTTCCAACGATCGATGGATATGACCGTCTCCGGACCCTTCGTGATCATCGGCGCCGGACCCGCGGGCATCCGCGCGGCGGAGATATTGCGCCAGCACGCGTCCGA
>JBKQRS010000228.1:0-5170 GCA_052143915.1 Bradyrhizobium sp. | reverse complement strand
ACTTCATTGTCGCCGCCCGCCCCAAGTCGCCGGTTGAACTCCGCGCTCAGGCATATCACGTGTTGCGCCTCATGTTGCGCCGACTGGCCGGGAATCGCGGGGAGGTGTTGGAAACGCTAGGGAATTAGGCGCAACAGGCGCAACATGAAACGGTTATTTTCAGTGATGTCTTATCTGGAATTTCTTAGCGTTTTCAGTATGTTAATCTTGGCTGGGGAACTAGGATTCGAACCTAGACAAACAGAGTCAGAGTCTGTTGTGCTACCGTTACACCATTCCCCAAAGCTTAAGCAAAATCAATATGTTGGTGATATTTCCGGCCGGATGCCCGGAAGGGATCGCCGATCCCTTCAAGGGTGAGCCCTTCTACTGTTCAGTCCGGGCGTTGGCAAGCGCGAGAGCTTCGCTGGCGCGGCTTGGCGATCCCTGAGATTTGGCTCTCGTTCGCGGTCGATGCCCGGCCCATCGCCGCCGCCGAAATCGCGCTGGCGCGACGCGGCCCGGATGAGCAGTCCCTTGAGCCTTCGCGCGTCGGCGAACCGAAGGCAGTGATCGACCCGCTGCATTCGTTCGGTTGAACGTATGGCTGCGGACACGCGGGCGGGGCGCAAACTTGCCCCTGCCAATGGGGCATGCAATGCTGAAAAGGCCAAGAAAACAAGGGAAGTATGGGCGGCACCGCCTCGAAAGACCTCCTCAAGAGCCTGGCATCGGGTGGACCCCTGGGAGACCTTCAGACATGAGATTTAGGGAAATTCTCGGGCTGCTTTGCGCCGCCTCGATTTTGGCTTTGCCGGCGGGCAATGCGTTTTCGCAGGAAAGGACCGTCAAGATCGGCGCGGTATTTCCGCTCAGCGGCGGCTCTGCCAGCGCCGGCGTCCATGCCAAGGCCGCGATCGAAGTCGCGATGGATATCATCAACAATGCGCACCCGGAGTTCGGCAATTTCCCGCTGGCGAAGAATGCGGGGCTCGCAGGGCTCGGCGGCGCCAAGGTCGATGTGGTGTTCGCCGACAACCAGGGCAGCCCGGCGACCGGTCAGAACCAGACCCTGCGGCTGATCACGGAAGAGAAGGTGGTGGCGATCACCGGCGCCTATCAGTCGGGCGTCACCCTGACGGCGAGCGCGATCGCCGAGAAATACGGCATTCCCTTCGTCAACGGAGAATCGGTCGCCGCCAACCTGACCGAGCGCGGCTTCAAGTGGTTTTTTCGCGTCACGCCGGTCGCAGCCGACTTCGCCAGGATCTTTTACGAGTTCCTTGCCGATATGAAGGCAGCGGGCGCCAAGACCGACAATGTTGCGATCGTCCATGACACTACGGAATACGGCACCTCGGTCGCGAGCGTGATCGCAAGCGTGTTCAAGGAGAGGGGCCAGACCATCGCGCTCGATATCGCCTACACTTCCAATGCGACGGATGTGCAGAGCCAAGTTTTGCAGCTCAAGGAGAAGAAGCCCGACGTCGTGATCATGATTACCTACACGTCGGATGCAATTCTTTATCAGAAGACCATGCAGTCGCTCGACTACAAGCCGCCGATGATCATCGCCGACGATTCCGGATATTCCGACCCATCGTTCATCAAGGCAGTCGGCAAAATCTCGCAAGGCGCCTTCAACCGCTCGTCCTGGAGCGTCGGCCCGCCCGGTTCGCCGACCGCCCTGATTGCCGATATGTACAAGAAGAAAAGCGGTGACGACCTGGACGATACCGCCGCACGAGCGATGCAGGCGTTCTTCGTCCTCTGTGAAGCCATCGATCGCGCGGGTTCGACCGAGCCTGCCAAGATCCAGGCGGCGCTGAAGGCCACAGACCTCAAGCCCGATCAACTGATGATGGGCTATAAGGGCGTCAAGTTCGACGAAAAGGGCCAGAACGTGCTTGCGGCCGGTCTCATCATTCAGTTGCAGGATGGCGAGAATTATGTCGCGGTCTGGCCAAAGGCCAGCGCCGCGAAATCACCGGTGCTTCCCTACAAAGGCTGGTGAGATATCGGGGGCGGGCAGAAGACCCGCTCCGATTTCGTCCTTTCGCATAACGATCGAGAATTAACCCACAAGATCTTCCACCGGCATGTCCTCCATCCTTGTTCAGGTGATCGTCGGTGGCCTTCTGCTGGGCGCGGTCTACGCGTTGTTCTCCTCAGGCCTCACGCTGGTCTGGGGCATGATGAACATCGTCAATTTCGCGCACGGCGATTTCGTGATGCTCGGCATGTACGTCGCCTTCGTGGTCTGGACGCTGTTCGGCGCGGGGCCGTGGGCAGGCGCGCCGCTTGCCGCGCTGGTGCTCGCGACGCTTGGGGTCATCGTCTACTTCGGACTGATCCGTGACATCATGAAAGGGCCGATGCTGGCCCAGATCCTCGGCACCTTCGGGCTCGCACTCCTGCTGCGCTACTCGGTATTCTGGTGGTTCGGCGCGAACTTCCTGTCATTGCCGGAAAATCTCGTCGGCGGCACGTTCGATGTCTTGGGTCTGCGAATCCAGGCCTCGCGCCTGCTTGCCGGTGTGGTCGCATTGCTGGTGACGCTTGGTTTGCATCTTCTTCTGACGCGTTCTTCGTTGGGATCGAAAATGCTGGCGGTCGCGGAGGATGCCACCGCCGCGCAACTGATGGGTATCCGCCCCGATACCATGCAAGCCATCGCCTGGGCGATCGCCGCGGGAGCAACCGGTCTTGCCGGCGCGCTGATTGCGACATTTTTCTACATCGTGCCGACGGTCGGCGAGACCTTGGGCATCGTCGCATTCGTCACGGTGTCGCTGGGCGGTTTCGGTAGCGTGCCCGGCGCGCTCGTGGCGGGACTCCTGATCGGCGTGATCGAGTCCCTGTCGGCATATCTGATCGGCGCCGTCTACAAGGACATGGTCGTGTATGCCCTGTTCCTCGGCTTCCTCTGGTTCCGGCCGCAGGGCCTGATGGGCAAGATGTGATGCGGCGCCTGCTCTGGCTTTCCGTGGTACTGGCGCTGGCCGCAGCCTATCCGCTGGTGCTCTCGACGCCGTTCCAGCAGCGGCTCGGCGCGCTGGTGCTGCTTTATGCGATCGTGGCATCGGCCTGGAACATCGTCGGTGGCTATGCCGGCCAGGTCTCGGTGGGGCATGTGGTGTTCTTCGGTTGCGGCGCCTATGCCGCGATGGGCGCCTACGCGCATTTCGCGTTGTCGCCGCTGGTGGGCATTCCCGTCGGTGTCGTCGTGAGCGTTGCGATATCGGCCGTCGTCGGCGTGCCGACGCTGCGGCTGTCGGGCCACTATTTCAGCATGGCCACGATCGCGGTAGCCGAGCTCGTCAGGTTGATCGTCACCAACACCGACTATCTCGGCGCTGCTGTCGGGCTGAGCGGGCCGACGGTGCCGCGCAACGTCTTCGATCTCTCGTTCATATCGGCGTTGCCGTATTATTACCTGTTCCTGACGATCCTCGTGCTGACACTCGGCATCACCTGGTGGATGACCAATAGCCGGATGGGATTTTACCTTCGCGCCATCCGCGACTCCGAGCGCGCGGCGCGTTCGCTGGGGGCTCCCGCCAGCCGAACCAAGCTCTACGCCTTCATGCTGAGCGCTGGCCTGACCAGCGTCGCCGGCGCGCTCTACGCGGTAATGTTTGGATTTGTCGATCCGGAATCCGGGCTTGGCCTCCTGATCTCGGTGAAGATATTGATCATGGCCGCGCTCGGCGGCGCCGGACTGTTGTTCGGGCCGCTGGTGGGCGCCGCGATCCTGGTGCCGCTGGAAGAGATTTCCAACAATCTGCTGGGGGGAAGGGGCGCCGGCCTGACCTTTGTGCTCTATGGCGCGATCATCGTGCTGATCGCGCGGTTTCAGCCCGGGGGCATTCTGACGTTGATCAATCGCGTTTGGGCGAAACGAAACAACAAGGTGCCGGAAACTGAAGCGGCGAGGGGAGCTTGAGCATGCTCCTTGAAGCCCGCGAGGTCACCAAGGCCTTTGGCAGTTTCAAGGCCGTCGATGCGGCCTCGGTAACGCTGGAGCAGGGCGACATTCTCGGCCTGATCGGACCGAACGGCGCCGGCAAATCCACGTTATTCAATTGTCTGACCGGCGACCTGTTGTCGACGTCGGGAAAGGTCTTTTTCGAAGGCCGCGACATCACCGATCTGGCGCCCGAGGCCCGCGCAGAGATCGGGCTTGCGCGTACCTTCCAGGTGCCACAGACCTTCGAGGGCATGTCGGTGCTGGAGAACGTGATGATCGGCGCGTTTCTTCGCACATCCCGCAGGTCCGAGGCCGAGAGGAGCGCGCGCGCCGTGCTGGAGCGTGTCGGCATGGGAAGGCTCGCGGAAGTACCGGCGCGATCGCTGGGCACGCCCGGCCGCAAACGGCTCGAAATCGCGCGCGCGCTGGCGACCGAGCCCAAGGTTCTTCTGCTCGACGAGGCGATGGCTGGCCTCACCCAGCGCGAAGTGCAGCTCGCCATCGATCTCGTGCGCGACATCCATCGTTCCGGCATTACGCTCGTCATCGTCGAGCACATCATGGAAGTGATCATGTCGCTGGCAACCCGTGTGGTGGTGTTTCATCAGGGCCGCGAGATCGCGCGCGGCAGCCCGCGCGAGGTCACGGGCAACCCGGCCGTGATCGAAGCCTATCTGGGCAAGCGCGCCGCCAAGGCCGCCGCGGCCCACACCCCGATCGAGCTGATGGGCGGACCGGCGACATGACCGTGCCCTTGCTCAAGATCGAGCATCTGGAAGTTCGCTATGGCGACCTGATCGGCGTCTCCGACGTTTCGCTCGATGTGCCCGAGGGCAGCGTGGTGGCGCTGCTCGGCTCCAATGGCGGCGGCAAGACCACCGTTCTCAATGCCATCGCCGGCCTGATCCCGGTACATTCCGGCAGAATCGGATTTCGCGGGCAGCAGATCGGCGGGCAGAGCGCGTTTTCGATCGTGCGCAAGGGCCTTGCCTTGTCGCCGGAAGGCTGGCGGCTGTTCGTGCAACAAAGCGTCGAGAACAACCTCAGGCTGGGAGCGACCCCGCTGCGCGACAAAACCCGCGCGGCGGCATTGCTTGACCGCGTCTACGAAATCTTTCCAAAACTCGCGGAGCGGCGCAGCCAGCGCGCCGGCACCATGTCCGGCGGCGAGCGGCAGATGCTGGCGGTCGGTCGTGCCCTGATGAGCGACCCCAAACTCCA
>JBKQRS010000227.1:0-17071 GCA_052143915.1 Bradyrhizobium sp. | reverse complement strand
GATGGATAACTCAGCCAGCGAAAGCAACGCGAAGACAGCCAATCAGTCGTCATTCCGGGACGCGCCACTGGGCGCGGGCCCGGAATCCATAACCACGATCGGGAGTGTGGATTCCGGGTTCGACGCTTCGCGTCGCCCCGGAATGACGATTAACTACTGTTCAGCTTGAAATCCCAGGATACAGATCGACCCATCCTGGATTTTGCTCTTCGGTCAGCCGAATATTCCAGTCGCGCCGCCATTTCTTGAGTTCCTTTTTGCGCGCGATGGCGGTTATCGCGTCGTCATAGATCTCGAACCAGACCAGCTTGCTGACATCGTAATGCGCGGTGAATCCGCCAACGGCTTTTGTCCGGTGCTCGTACACGCGCCGCACGATGTTATTGGTGATACCAAGATACAGCGTGCCGTGTTTTTTGCTCGCAAGCAGATAGACGTAGTAGGCCATTGCAGAGGGCCGTGGTTATGGATTCCGGGCTCGGCGCGTTGCGCCGCCCCGGAATGACGAAGAACGGGTCACAGAGCATATCGTTACGATGCCACGATCGGAAGCCGAAACGGTGAAGGGTCGCGCATGGGCGACCCTTCCTGTCATGCGGTTTCTGCCGGCTTCAGGCGAACAAACTTGGTGAACAGTGCGTCAAGGCCCTGCCCGTCACCCGCGCGAAGGTCGATCCGGCCGACCTTCTCCACCAGCCGCTCAAGGGATTCCAGTTCCTTGTGCGGCAGCAGCATGGCAATAGAGCCCGCCCCTCACTCCACCCGTGCCACCACCGCGAGCCGCTTGATGCCCTGGTTGCGGTAGGCGTTGAGGAAGGCGTTGTAGTCCCTGAAGGACACACAGCCGTTGGAATCGCCGTTCGGGCCGAGCATGTAGGTATGCGCGAGCAGGCCGGATCGGCCGTAGATCGACTCCTCGCCGCCGATCGGGTTCAGCCGCAACGCCGGCACGCCGTGAAACAACGCCTCGCGCGGTTTCAGTTCGTAGATGTGCGGCGGCGTCACGCCCCGCATCCTGATATTCGCTGAGCCGGGATCATCAAGCTTGGAGCCAAGGCCGGAATGCGCCTCAAGCTTTGAGCCGTCGGGCAGGTAAACCGTGTGCGCGGAAATATCGTAGACGGCGGTCGATTGATCGTAACGCGGCGTGCTGCCCGCCAGCGCCGGATTCTGCGTCGGACCGAGGCTGCCGGTCACGCTGGCGTCGGCGGACGCAAACGACAACAGCGACGGTCCATGCGGTTGTGGCCTGCCCCAGAGCTTTTCGGAAATCGTCTGCTTCTCGTTGGAGGCGATCGACATCACCGCCGCCTTGGCGCGTTGCGCCATGTCGCGGACCGATGCGGTTGCTGTCTTCGCTGACTTGGGCTCGGCGGGACTTGGTGCGGGCGGGATTGCGGCTACCTGAACCGGCGCCCGTGGCGACGACGCGTCCTTGGGCCTGGATGCTTCCGCAAGCTTCGCGGATTCCGGCTGGGCCTTCGGTGCGGCTGCCAGCTTTGAGGTGTCGGGCTGCGGTGCCGGCGCAACACCTTGTGGTGCCGCGGCCGCAAACCGGTCGTCGAATGATAGCGAGGGACCTGACGGGACGGCTGCCGGTGCGGAAATCAACGGCGGCGGTTCGAGCTGGGCAACCCGCTTGCCGTCGACCGACGGCGTGCTGTGGACCACAACACCCGCCCACCGTCTGTTCACAGGCTCATCGAAACTCGCGCTGCCGAGCTGCGGAAAGGGGCTGGCGGCGAAAATACTCGCATAGACTGTCCATGCGCAACCGAGCGCAAGCGCGGTGACGGCCGCGCCGGCAAGAAAACTCTGAGAGTTGGCTTTCCGGGCTGATCTTCTGGGTCTGGGTGCCGCGAAACTGTAACACGCAACTGTACTGGTACTCATCCGCCTCGCATCCAGACTGATCCCACCTTGTCCCCCGCGGCCGCCGTTCGATGAGGTATTTTTCCTCAAACACATTCGAACGGCGGCCTGCGCGCGATCATCCGCCGAATTCCGGCAGACCATCTCGCAGAGGCACAGAGCGTCATTAAGGCGACTTTTCGTTAAATGCGGATTAAGTGCGGGGCCGTTGTTGGGCAGTCCCAATTTGATACGAAATGCGCCGACGTTGCCCGCACATTTACGGAACAAATCGTGGCGCGGCGCGCGAAAACTCTCTAAGAGGCGCGAAAGCGATTTAATAAGTCAGCTTCGGATACCAGTCCGTCTCGCGCCCCTCGGGTGTTGTTGCGCCGTGCGGACCTTGCCCGGGGTCGGAAACTGCGCGATTCATCTCGCCGCCCCAAAAATGCCAGATTGTGCCGCCCTTCCGCGTGAACACATTGAATGCGTGCGCCTGGCATGGAAACCGACACGCGCGCTGCAAGAAATAGTCGGACGTCCGGCAAGCCTGAATTCCGGGGCGCATGGAGCGCGCGAAGGGTCGCTCACGGCGACAATTCCGGCGGCGGGGAATTGTCGAGCACCGCGCCTTGGGCGCCTTCGAGCAGATCCAGCCCGTAGGTTTCGATCACAAGCGGCCCGCGCATGCGCTTCAGTTCCGCAACCCGCTCGACCCGCGCAAACCTGTCCTTCAAATAGGGTTGCACGGCGGGCCGCACCTCGTCGACATATAACAGCTTGCCGGACAACAGCGCCGGATCGGGCTCGGGCATGTTGACCCAGCGGATACGCTGCGTGGGCTGCACCACGCAGGTATCTTTCGGAAGATAGAAGGCGAGCCAGCTCGCGGTGCCGTAATCCGGCGCCAGCACGCAGGCAGCGCCGGTTCGGACGCGAACGGCCTCGATTCCGGCAGCGAGCTCGGGCCAGCCGACGCCGACGCTGCGAACGGTCGCGTCACGGCGGAAGCCCGAGAGCACACCGGTATTGGCCTGCACGATCAGGAGCGCGAACATCAGAATGCCTGTTGGCGAAGCCCAGCGCAGGCAAAAATCAACGACGCGTTGCGAGCGCGCATCCCATCGCGTCGAGTGCGCGGCCACCGCGGCGGCAATCGCGAAAGCCGGATAGACCGGCGCGAACCAGTTGGCCTCGACGCGGGCGTGCAGCGAATGCCACATGAAATACAGCACGATGGTCCAAAACATCGCATTGATCAACGTGCGCGCCGCCAGCGCGCCGCCATCGCGCCTGGTGAGCGCGTAGAGTCCCATCGCACCCAGGATGAACACGAACGGCGTTGCGAATGCGATCTGGGTCGGGATCAATTCGCCAATGAATGACGGCTTGAAATCCTCGATCCGGGACCGGCCGATCTGCTTGATGAAGGAAACCCAATGGTGATCGGCATTCCAGAGAATGACCGGAGAAAATACCGCAAGCGCTACCACGCCGCCGAGATAGGGCCACGGCGAGACCAGCCAGCGGCGCAGTTTTGCGACGCCCACCAGCCAGATCAGGATCGCCGGGCCGAAAAACAGCGCGGTATATTTCGACAACAGCGCCGCGCCGACCGCGGCGCCGACCGCAAGCCACCACGCGCCTCGCCCGGTCTCCAGCACCTTGGCGAGGAAAAGCAGGATGAAGCTCGAGGCCACCAGCAACGGCGAATCCGGCGTCACGATCAGCGTGCCGACCGCCGCCATCAGGGTGACGTTGAGCAGAATGGTCGCTACTGCCGCCACACGCTGGCCGCCGAACAGGATCGCGGCCGTGCGATACACCGCAAAGCTCATCGGCAGCGCAAGCAGGATCGACACCAGCCGCACGCCGAGTTCGGTGTCGCCGGCAATCAGGGTACCGAGACGGATGATGATGGCGACGCCGGGCGGGTGATCGTAGTAGCCGAAAGCGAGATGCTTCGACCACATCCAATAATAGGCCTCGTCGAAGGTCAGCGGCGTCCAGGCGGCGCCGACCAGCCGCAGCGCCACCAGCGCCACTACGGTGAGCGAGGTGTTGCGGACCAGCCGAGCCTCGTTCGGACTCATGGGAATTTCATCGCTTGCGCCAGACGAACAGTCCGGACATCGCGTAGTTCCAGACCACGCCCATCAATGCGCCGGCCGCGCCCGCCAGCCACCAGATCGGCTGCTGATCGTAGACCGAGAACGCCACGCCGACATTGGCGAAAAGACCGACGCTGCAGACGAGATAAAACAACAACAGGCCGCGCAGGATCGCAAAACCTTTCAGCCGCTGGTCACGATAGGTGAGAAAATTGTTGAGGATGAAATTGCTGGTCATGGCCAACAGCGCGCCGCAAGCCTGCGCTTCCGCAAACGGCAAACCAAAGGCTTTAAGCGCAGCGTACAGCGCCACGAAATGCACGATCAGGCCGATCGATCCGACCATCGCAAACAACAGGAAGCGCAGCGACACGACGTCATGGGTCAGCTTGGCCAGCACCAACCCCAGGAAATCCAGCGCCACCATGGAATCGAGCTTGCTCTCGCCATGCAGCCGCGATCCGAAGGTGTAGGGAATTTCCTTGACGCGCAAATTGCCGCGCGCGGTGGCGACGATGTCGAGCAGGATCTTGAAGCCCTGGGTGGAAAGCTGCGGCGCCAGTTGCTCGAAGCGATCCCGGCGGATCATGAAGAAGCCGCTCATGGGATCGGCGATCTTGACCCGCAGCACGCGTTTTGCGACTTCGGTCGCGAGCGCGCTGGCCCCTGCCCGCTGACGGTTGAAACTATCAGCGCTGCCGCCTTCGATATAGCGGCTGCCGACCACGAGGTCGAACTCACCGCCTTGCAGCAGCGCCAGCATTTTCGACAGCTGGGTCTCGTCGTGCTGCAGGTCGGCGTCGATCACGGCGGCGCACGGCGCGCTCGATGCCAGGATGCCCTCGATGCAGGCGCCTGAGAGGCCGCGCCGCCCGATCCGCCGAATGCAACGCACCCGGCAATCCTCGCGCGCCAGCGCCCGCACGACATCCCAGGTTCCGTCCGGGGAATTGTCATCGACGAAGACGACTTCGAACGCCCTGCCTGCAAGCGCTGCCTCCAGCCGCCGAAACAGCGTGGTGACGTTGTCGCGCTCGTTGAAGGTGGGGACGATGACCGAAAGCTGAGGTAAACCAGCGGCCTGCAGCGGGTTCACGGGCCCCGGTTGGATGGCGTCATTCATGACGCCAGCGTATATCCGATCACTTAAGGGGATGCCAAGGGAACGGCCAAAAACAGCGGTGCGGAAGGCTCAAAACCGGCCCAAACCGGCCCAAAAATGCCAACGACCACGAACAGAGAGCGCGCGTACATCCGGCGCAGCCGAGCTATTCAGTGGTCGTCCCAGCGCCGGAGCTATCAAGCATCGACGTCGCCGTTCAAAAACAAATAGGAACGCTCGGGGCGTTTCGCAAGGGGGGCCTGCGACAAGCGGGAATACTGGGGACACCCAGGAAACTCCAAGGAAGCTTGGGAGTTTAGCATCTGTTTACGGGGGCGAATTAGATTTTCGCCGAGATAGAGCGCGCCGAGGCGGACGCATGTTTGAAGTAGGCTCCCCGATCATCTACGACGCCCCCGCCGACCTCAAGAAATGGCCCTCGCTCAACGGCCAACGGCTCAACGGGGGCCGCCAGCCTTATCTGGTGTTCAACGGCACCCTCGCCGACTGCGTCAGGGAGTTGCTCGCCAAGCCCTTGAAGGGCATTTCGCTGTACGACATCGTCACCGAGCCCCAACCGGCGTTCGACAAGAAAGTCCTGTCGCCGGGTGATGCCGCCGAAATCGCGAGGCGCAAGGATTTTCCGAAAGCGTGAGCCCCGCCGGCGCGATATCGCGGCAAACTGGCCAATTCCGGATGATTTGACTAGGCTTGGCCCGATGAGCTTCTTCCATCTTTCGCCACGAGGCTAGCCGGTGAGCAAGACCCCCAAGACCGCCTCAAAAGGCCAAATCTATATCGGCGTCGGCGGCTGGACCTTTGAGCCGTGGCGCGGGGTGTTTTACCCCGAGAAGCTGGCCCAGGCGAAGGAGCTGCAATACGCAGCCTCGAAGCTGACCTCGATCGAGATCAACGGCACCTACTATGGCTCGCAGAAGCCCGAGAGCTTTCGCAAATGGGCGCGCGAGGTGCCCGACGGTTTCGTGTTTTCGGTGAAGGGGCCGCGTTTTGCCACCAATCGCCGCGTGCTGGCCGAGGCCGGTGATTCCATCAAGCGGTTCTACGATTCCGGCGTGCTGGAGCTCGGCGACCGCCTGGGTCCGGTGCTCTGGCAGTTCGCGCCGACCAAGAAATTTGACGAAGCGGATTTCGGCAAGTTTCTGGAACTGTTGCCGCACAAGCTTGAGGGCCGCGCGCTTCGCCATGTGGTGGAGGTGCGGCACGACAGTTTTTGCGCGCCGGACTTTATCGCGCTGTTGCGCCAATTCGAAACGCCGGTCGTGTTCGCCGAGCACGGCAAGTATCCGGCGATTGCGGACGTCGTCGGCGATTTCGTCTACGCGCGGCTGCAGAAGGGCAACGACGAGATCAAGACCTGCTATCCGCCGAAGCAGCTCGATGCCTGGGCGCAGCGGCTGCAATTATGGGCCGATGGCGGCGAACCGGACGACCTGCCGCGCGTCGATCCCCCAAAGGCGAAGAAAGTCCCGCGCGACGTCTTCGCCTATGTGATCCATGAGGGCAAGGTGCGCGCGCCTGCCGGGGCGATGGAATTGATCGCGCGCGTGGCGTAATCAAAGTGTTTTCAAGCGAAGTGGGTACCGGTTCGCGTCAAGAAATCAAAAGCCGAAAATGAGTGTGCAATGGCCAAGGCCAAAAAGCTCTTTACCATCGGCTACGAACAGACGCCGGCCAAATCGGTGCTCGACGAACTCGAGCACGCCGGGGTGAAGCTGTTGGTGGATGTCCGCGCCATTGCCTCTTCGCGCCGCCCCGGTTTTTCCAAGAACCAGCTGGCGGCGGGACTCGACGAACGCGGCATCTCCTATCTGCATCTGCGCGGACTCGGCACGCCGAAGGACGGCCGCGAGGCCGCGCGCAGCGGCCAGTTCGACACACTCCACAAGATCTATGCGAGGCATCTGAAGACACCGCAGGCGAGAGAACAACTCGACGAGCTGTCGGCGCTGGCCACAAAATCCGGCCCGGTCTGTATCCTCTGCTACGAGCGCGACCACCGCCATTGCCACCGGCAATGGATCGCCGAGATCATCGAAGAACGCGACGGGGTCAGGATCGAGAATCTGGTCGCGAAGCAGGTGTAGTTGAAGCAGGTCTAATTGTAGGCGTCGCCGCCTCAATCCAGCGTGCGGCGGAAGCGCATCACCGCGATCGTCATCGCGAGCAGCATCAGCGCCAAGAGCGCGATCGTGTCATATTCAAGGTTTTGCAGCACCGCGCCCTTCAGCATGATGGCGCGGACGATCCGCAAGTAGTGCGTCAGCGGCAGGCCTTCGCCGACATATTGCGCCCACACCGGCATCCCCAGAAATGGAAACATGAAGCCGGACAACAGGATGCTCGGCAGGAAGAACATCATCGACAGTTGCATCGCCTGCAGCTGGTTCTGCACGATGGTCGAAAACGTGTAGCCGATCGACAGATTGGTGGTGATGAACAGTGTCGAGAGCAGCGCCAGCATGATCAGGCTGCCGAGCACGGGCACCCCGAACAGCAGCACGCCGATGCTGATGATCAGCGTAGCCTGGATGAAACCGACCAGCACGTAAGGCAGGATCTTGCCGAACATGATCTCGACCGGCTTGATCGGCATCGACAGCAGACTTTCCATGGTGCCGCGCTCGATCTCGCGTGTCACCGAAAGCGCGGTGAAGATCAGCATGGTCATGGTGAGGATGGTGCCGACCAGACCGGGCACGATATTGAGCCGCGACGACGCCGCCGGGTTGTAACGGGCATGCGCCCGGATCTCGAACGGCAGCGACGGCGGATCGCCCGTGAATAAATCATGCGACAGCGCGGTCTGGACCACGACGCCGAGCGACGACAGCGCGGAACTCGCCGCCACGGGATCGGTGGCGTCGGCGGCGACCAGCAGCGCCGGGTAGTCGCCGCGCCGCACCGCGCGCTCGAAGCCGCGCGGGATCTCCACGCCGAACAGCACCTTGCCCGACGTCAATAACTCGTCGAACTCGGCGACGTTGTGCACTTCCCGAACGAAGTGGAAATAGGAGGTGTTCTCCAGCGCCTTCAGGATCGAGCGCGCGAGGTCGCTGTCTTCCTGCAGCAGTACGGCGGTGGGGAGATTGCGCGGCGTGGTGTTGATGGCGTAGCCGAACAGCAATAGCTGCATCACCGGAATGATCACGATCATGGCGAACGACACGCGGTCGCGGCGCAGCTGGATGAACTCCTTGACCACCATCGCGTAAGAACGCCGCCAGAAACCGAAGCGCGGCTCCGGCAGCGCGTTTCGATGACTGGACGGGCTCGTTACGCTCACTGGAAATTATCCTTTGAGCGGGTCATCAGTTCGATGAAGACATCCTCCAGCGACGGCTCGCTGTGCTGCCACTGCAGTTCCTTGTGTGCGCGCCAGGGCGCGATGGTGGCCTCGAGCGCGGCCCTGTCGCGGCCCGATACATGCAGGCTGGTGCCGAACGGCGCGACCATGTCGACGCCCGGCTTGCCGGTGAGCTGGTCCTGCAGCGCATGGAGGTCGTTGCCGGTGACGGTGTAGGTCGACAGCGCCGATCTGGCGATCACTTCCTCCACCGTGCCACGCGCGAGCAGGTAGCCATAGGCGATATAGGCGATCTCGTGGCAGCGCTCTGCCTCGTCCATGTAGTGGGTCGAGACCAGCACCGTCAGCCCTTCCGCGGCCAGCGCGTGGATCTCGTTCCAGAAATCGCGGCGCGCCTTGGGGTCGACGCCCGCAGTCGGCTCATCCAGGAGCAGCAATTGTGGATTGGGCAAGGTGCAGGCGCCGAGCGCCAGGCGCTGTTTCCAGCCGCCTGAAAGTTCGCCGGCAAGTTGCTCCTCGCGGCCGCTTAGCCCCAGCCGCTTGATCATGTCGCGCGCGGCGCCGGGCGCATCGCGCATGCCATAGAGCCGTGCGACGAATTCCAGGTTCTCCCGCACCGACAGATCCTGGTAAAGGGAAAACCGCTGCGTCATGTAGCCGACCTGGCGCTTGATCTTGTCGGCGTCGCGGCGGATGTCGTAGCCGAGGCACCTGCCCTCGCCGCTGTCGGGCGTCAACAGACCGCAGAGCATGCGGATGGTGGTGGTCTTGCCGCTGCCGTTGGGACCGAGGAAGCCGTAGATGGTGCCGCGCTTCACCTGCATCGAGAGGTCATGCACCACCTCGCGGCCATCGAACGATTTCGACAGGCCGCGAACGTCGATCGCGATGTCGGAGGCGGAGGCCGGCGTCGCGGTCATCGCTTGTCCGCAACCGGCGTCTTGGGGCTGAGAAACACGCTGATCGGCTGGCCGACCCGCAAGGAATCGGGCCGCGAGGGCCGCGCCTGAACGAGGTAGACGAGCTTGTTGCGTTCATCCAGGCTGTAGATGACCGGCGGGGTGTATTCAGCCGAGGTCGAAAGAAAATAGATTTTCGCGGTGAGGTCGGCGGCACAGTTGTCGCAGCTCACCAGTACCTCCTCACCGATCGCAAGCTTCGGCAAATCGGTCTCCGGCACATAAAATCGCACCTTCATGTTGCCGGGCGGCATGATCGACAGCACCGGCCGCTGCGCCGGCACCGTCTCGCCCTCGCGGAAATAGATCTGCTGAACGGCGCCGCTTACCGGCGCATAGCCGATCCGCCGCGCCAGCCGCGTCCGCGAGGTCACGACTTGCGCCTCGGCCACGCGCAGCGCCGACACTGCGGCGTCGAGAGTAGCCTGCGTGCCGGATCCCGTCTTGCTCAATGAGAATGCCCGGTCATAGCTTTGCTGCGCGTTGGCGAGCGTCGCCCTGTTCTGATTGAGATTGGCCTGCTGCAGATCGTCGTCCACCGAATAGAGCTGCTCGCCGGTCTTGACCTCGTCGCCCTCGCGAACGTTGAGCTTGGTCACGCGCCCGGATTCGTCGGGGCTGACGAAGATCATGTCGGCTTCGACCCAACCCTGATAGCCGGGATCCCGCGCCTCGTTGCAGCCGGCCAGCACCGCCGTCAGCGTGAGCGTCATCAAGATTCGCAACGCCATTCGCGACGCGGTCATGCTGTCCTCCGCTCGCCGAAAATCATGTCGAGATGGACGCGAAGCATCGCGGTGGCGTCGAGCGGAGAATGTCGATCGAACAGGCTCTTCCAGATCACCCCGACGATCGCGGGCGCGACGACGATCTGCGGGAAGCGTGCGAGCTCGGGGAAGCGGATTTCCCCCCTGGCGATGCCGATCTCGATCAGCGCCCGCATGGCCGCGAGCCCGCGAGAGACCACCTCGCGGTAATAGAAATCAGCGATCGCCGGAAAACGCGGCCCCTCCGCCACGATCAGGCGGATGATGTCGCCGCGCCGGGTTGTCGCCACCTCCTGGATGAAAGTTTTGGCAAACCCCTCGAGCGCGTCGCGGATCGATCCGTCTGGGGATGGCGGTGCCGTGAGGCGATTGATCAACGGCACGATCGCGGTGCGGACCAACTCCTCGAACAGCGTCTCCTTGTCCTTAAAGTGCAGGTAGATCGTGCCCTTGGCGACGCCGGCGCGTTTGGCGACGTCGTCGAGCCGGGTTGCCGCGAAGCCGCGCGCGACAAACTCTTCCAGAGCCGCCTCGACGATGGCCTGACGCCGATCTGCAGCGCGCTCCGCGCGGTTCGGCTGGAGTTTCGGCGTCTCCGGCCCCCCAGGAGCGGCCGCGGCAGCATTCCTCCCTCCCGGGCCCCTCGCGGGCCGGACCGCGTTGGCGGGTATGGTGGGCGTTTTGCTCATTCGCTTATATGACTGACTGGTCAGTCAATGTCAAGTCTGCGACCTTCGCGATGCAGTGGAAAACAACGGGGCGCCCTAACCGAAATCGAGCACCATGCGGCCATCGATCTTGCCGTGCTTCATCCGGTCGAAGATCGCGTTGATGTCAGCGAGCGGAGCTCGGGTGAACTCGGCCCTCACCTTCCCTTCGGCGGCGAACGTAATGGCTTCGTCGAGATCGCGCCTGGTGCCGACGATCGAGCCGCGCACGGTGATGCGCTTGAGCACCACATCGAAGATCGGCGTCGGGAATTCACCGGGCGGTAAGCCGACAAGGCTGACGGTCCCCTTCCGGCGCACCATGCGCAGCGCCTGCGCGAAGGCGGGCGTCGAAACCGCCGTCACCAGCACGCCATGCGCACCGCCACCGGTCGCCTGAAGGACCTGCTCGACGGCATCGTTCGACAGCGCGTTGACGGCGTGATCGGCGCCGGAGTCCCGTGCCAGCTGGAGCTTGTCCTCGGCGACGTCCAACCCGATCGCCTTGAGGCCCATGGCCTTCGCATACTGGATCGCGACCTGCCCGAGGCCGCCGATGCCTGATATCACGACCCATTCGCCGGGCCGCGCTTCGGTCTCCTTCAGTCCTTTGTAGGTGGTGACGCCGGCGCACAGGATCGGCGCGATCGCCGCGAAATCCACGTTGGCGGGCAAGCGCGCGGCAAAGGCGGCCGACGCGATGACATATTCGGCGAACCCGCCATTCACGCTATAGCCGGTATTGTGCTGGTGCTCGCACAGCGTTTCCCATCCGGTCTCGCAATATTCGCAGGCCATGCAGGCATCGTGCAGCCAGGCGACGCCGACCGCATCGCCAAACTTGAAGCCGCTAACGCCCGGGCCAAGCGCCGCCACGATGCCGGCCGCCTCGTGGCCAGGAATGAACGGAGGCACAGGCTTCACCGGCCAATCGCCAGAGGCGGCATGCAGGTCGGTATGACAGACGCCGCAGGCTTTCACCTTAACGAGAATCTCTCCCGGGCCGGCACGGGCACCGGAACGTCTTCAATCACAAGCGGTTTGCCGAAGGCCTTGACCACCGCTGCTTTCATTGTCGTCTGCATTAGTTTGCTCCTTTGTTGGGAAGCAATCTATCGGACGATCACTGTTCCGGTCTTGATCGGTATCAAGACCGATCGTGCTCCGACGCAAGGCGCAGGTGTGACAAATTCATGACGCGGTTGTCGCTCGAGCATGATCCGGAAAAGTGGGTACCGGTTTTCCGAAAAGATCATGCTAAAATAATCAGCTTGAGCGCGAACTCATCGCGCTCACATCTAGCCATGAAACTTCAGCCCGTCGACGATCTTGTCGATCACCTTGCGCTCGGCGCGCATGGCAAGGCCCACGAGGTTGAGTTCGGCGCGGATCACGGCCCTCACCGCCTCGCGGTTGGCGGCATCATGCGTGGTCTTGAACATATCCTCGGTATAGACCGCAGGCGTCACGTTGCGCGCCAGCGCCCGCTCCAGCGCGCGGGTCAGCGCCGCACGATCAGCGCCATAGATCAGGATCGGCTGACCGATCAGCGACAGATAACGCGTACCTGAACCGTCTTCATAAGGTTCGCCAATGCATTCGGGAAAGGCAGCCGCGATCCCGCTGCTTAGAAACGCCGCGACGTTGAGCTTCTGCCACGCCTCAAGGTCGGTCCGGATGACGACCGCTATCTTGGTGTCGAATTGCATGGATGGCTCCGGAGGGACGGCGTCATTCCGGGGCGCGTCGAAGACGCGAACCCGAAATCTCGAGATTCTCCGACGTGCAATTGCACATCGTAGTTCGATGCTTCGCATCGCCCCGGAACGACTGTCAAGAAAATTACCCCTTGGCGTCGCAGGCCCAGGCGCGGATCACGCATTCCTTGCCGCCGAACTCGTAACACTTGCGCGTCGCGGCGTTGAGCGAACTCGATATCCGCGGCTTGACCGCGTAGCCATGGGCGCCGCAGGGATTGGTCATGTCGACCGCGAACGCGGCGCAGGCGCGCTTCATGGTCACTGTGGTGGGGCATTCGCCCTTGCATTGCCTGCGCGCCGCGGCCAGCGCGTCGGCCTCGCCGGCGTAGTCGAAAGCCTGGCCGTAAGCGCCGCATTTGCCGATGGCGAATGCACCCGCGGCCCACGCTTCTGTAGCAAATCGGGTTGCGGCCAGCGCCAAGGTCACAGCAAGAATGAACAGCGCGCGACGTTGCGCGGCGGCAGTCGAAACGATCAAAATCCCCTCCCCGAGGCCAGTCCGCCGGAAATCTACGGAGAGGACGTTTCAACTTGGTGAACGGGAGATTGAAAATGAGGAGCGTAGTGTGGGGCAAACCCAACGAGTCTAGCTCCGCCGCGCAGCCTCAAGCGCCTGGGGCGTATCGATATCGAGAAACGCGCCAAAACCTTCGACCGGGACTTCCGCCACCGCCTCGCTGTGCCTGGCAATCAGATGACGGGCGCCGATATCGCCATCAAGCGTCATCAATTCGCTGAAGAAGCGGCGCGACCACAGCACCGGATTGCCGCGCCTGTTATCGCTGACCGGGACCGCGATCAGATTGCCGCGATCGGGCGCAAAGGCGTCGATCAAATGGTCGATCAGTTGCGTCGAGATCATCGGCATGTCGCCGAGACAGATCACAGCACCATCGGCATCGTCGGCAACCGCCGCGATACCCGCCTTTACCGAGCTTGCGAGCCCTTGCGCAAAATCCGGGTTGCGGACGAATTTCACATCGAGGCCGGCCAAGGCCTTTTCGACCAGTTCAGCCTGGTGGCCGGTGACGACAATGACACCCCGGGCTCTTGATGCCAGCGCCTGCTCGGTCACGATCCGGACCAGCGGTTTGCCGCCGAGTTCGGCCAAGAGCTTGTTGGGGCCGCCCATCCGGGTCGAACGACCCGCGGCGAGAATGATTGCGGCCACCTGGCGGTTACCGTCGGACTTGAGGCTTTCGCGCGGCTGCGGCCGCGTCACGATTTCCATCAGCAGTCCGCCAACGCCCATGCCGGTGAGTTCGGCGCGGGTGACCTTGAGGCCGGCCAACAGACGCATCAACACCCAGTCGAAGCCGTTTTCCACCGGCGAGCGCGCGCAGCCGGGCGCGCCGAGCACCGGCACGCCGCCGGCATTGCCGATCAAGAGCAGGTTGCCGGGATCGACCGGCATGCCGAAATGCTCGATGGCGCCGCCGATGCCCGAAATCGCCGCCGGGATCACGTCGCGCCGGTCGGCGATCGCGGAAGCCCCGAACACGATCACGAGTTCCGCGCCCAGACCGAGCAATTCCTTCATCGCAGCCTTGAGCGCCGTCTCATCGTGCGGCACGCGACGCTCGGCCACGATGCTGGCGCCGGCGGGCGCCAGCCGCTCCGCGGTGACCCGCAAGGTCTTGTCCACCACTTTCGGGGCAAGTCCCGGCAGCAACGTCGAGATGATGCCGACGCGCTTGATCGTATAAGGCGCGATCCGCAACGCGCCGCCCTGTGCCGCTTCAACCGCGGCGTCGCGCAGCTTCGCCTCGACCCCGAACGGAATGAGCTTGACGGTTGCGACCATTTCGCCTTCGACCACGGGCTTGAAGGCGGCAAGGGTGGCAAAGGTGATGGCTTCGTCGACGCCGTTGATGCGATCGACCGCGGCGCGGTCCACCACCAGCACGCCGGCGCGGCCGGCGAACAGATTGGCGCGGCCGGTAAAGGCGCGCTCGACATTGATGCCGTGACCTGCGACGGCCTGCGCGATGCCGGCGGCGGCGACGTCCTCGGAGACGTCACCTTCTTCGAGCCGCACCACGACGATTTCCTTGACGCCGGCACGGATCAACGCCGCGACCTCGACTGGGCCGACGGTGGTGCCTTTCTTGAGCACCAGCGAACCCTGACGCAGGGTGTGAACGGTGACGCCACCAAGCGCGTCCGCCGGACTGGCAGGACCGAATTTCATGCTGCGGCTTCTTTTTCTTTCGCAGGCAAGCGCAGCCGCGCGGTGATCTCGGCCATGATCGAAACCGCGATCTCCGAGGGCGAGACCGCGCCGATCGAAAGACCAATCGGCGCGTGGATGCGGGCGATGTCGCTGTCCTTTGCGCCTTGCGCCTTGAGGCGCTCGGCGCGCTTGGCATGGGTCTTACGCGAGCCGAGCGCGCCGATATAGAAGCAGTCGCGCTCGAAGGCGTGCAGCAGCGCCGGATCGTCGATCTTGGGATCGTGGGTCAGCGCCACGAAGGCGGTGTAGTGATCGATATTGAGCGGCGGCAGCGCCACGTCAGGCCATTCGGCGATCAGCGGCACATCCGGAAACCGCTCGCGGCTCGCAAAGGCGGTGCGCGGGTCGACCACCGTCACATCATAGTCCAGCGAGCGCGCGAGCGGCGCCAGCGCCTGGCTGATGTGGACGGCGCCGACAATTACAAGGCGCGCGGTCGGCGCGTAGACATTGAGAAACAATTTCCTGCCGCCGGATTCGATCGTGCCGCTCTTGCCCATGCGCAACTGCTTTGTCAGTTCGGGCGCAAGCGGATCGGCGGCGAAATCCCTGGCCTTGACCAGCCGTTGTTCGCCATTGGCGGTATCGGTAACGACAATCGCCGGCCGCCGCGCGGCGCGCTCGGCATTCAGCTGGTTCAGCGTTTCAAGCTTCACGGTTATCCGACCTTCTCGACGAACACGCGGATGGTACCACCGCAGGACAGGCCGACATTCCAGGCGGTCTCGTCGGCGACGCCGAATTCGAGCATCTTCGGCTGACCGCTGGCGATCACATCCAGCGCTTCGGTGACGACGGCCCCTTCGACGCAGCCGCCGGAGACCGAGCCCAGAAACGTGCCGTCATCATTGATGACAAGGCTCGATCCGGCCGGCCGTGGCGCCGATCCCCAGGTCTCGACCACGGTGGCGAGAGCGACGCCGTGGCCGGCCTTCTGCCAGTCCTCAGCCGCTTTAAGAATGTCTTCGTCGCGATTGAGCATGGGGAGCCTCGTTCAAGCTGCGGATCGGATCAGGCTGCGGTGATGCGGCGCCGGCACCGAGGACAGTGCCGCGATCAGTCCCTCGATGGAACTCAAATTATGTACCGGGCGGAATTCGTCAACGTGCGGCAGCATCATTTTGATGCCCTGCGCCCTGGCCTCGAAGCCGCCATAGCGCAGCAGCGGATTGAGCCAGATCAGGCGGCGGCAGGACCGGTGCAGCCGGTCCATCTCGAACGCCAGCCTGGCGTCGGCCTCGCGCTCCAGCCCGTCGGAGATCAGGAGCACGATGGCGCCCTGCCCCAGCACCCTGCGACCCCAGAGCTTGTTGAAGGTATGCAGCGAGGTCGCGATACGGGTGCCGCCGGCCCAGTCCTCCACCGACGACGAACAACTGGCCAGCGCCTCGTCGGGGTCGCGAGCGCGCAGGCTCCGCGTCACATTGGTGAGGCGCGTGCCGAACAGGAACACGGACACGCGCTTGCGCGCATCGGTGATGGCGTGCAGGAAATGCAGGAACAGCCGGGTATATTCGCTCATCGAACCCGATATATCGAGCAGCGCCACGATCGGCGACGGCTTGTCGATCCGCCCCAGCCGGTGGATGTCGATGATGTCGCCGCCGGTGCGAAGACTGCCGCGCAGCGTGCGGCGCATGTCGAGCCGCAGGCCCCGCGCGTCCGGCTGGTAGCGGCGGGTGCGCAATTCGGCCTGCGGCAGTTTCATTTGCGCGATCGCGCGGGTCGCTGCCGCGATCTCGGCCGCGGTCATCTGGGCAAAGTCCTTCTTTTGCAGCACTTCCTTGTCGGAGACCGAGAGCCTGAGTTCCTGTTCCTGGGCCTGCGGCGTTTCGGTCATCTGGGCTTGCGACAGCGCCTCCTGAACGCGGCGCGAGGCCGGCGGCGGCTTTTTCCGGGCGTGCTCGGGCAGCGGCACCGAATCCAGCATGTGCTTCCAGTCCTCGGCGGCGCGGAAGAAGAGGTCAAACGCCTGCGCGAAGATCAACGCGTGCTCATGCCGCTTGACGAAGATCGCCTCCAGCGTCGTGAACACGTCGGCGCGGTTGCCGATTTCGATCACCTGCAGCGCGTTCAGGGCGTCGATGACCGCGCCGGGCCCGACCGGAATCCCGGCCGCGCGCAACGCCCGAGCGAAGCCTATGACGTTGTCGGCCATTTGACCGGTCGGGGGCGAGAGATGATTGATGGCCATCGGGCAACCCAGTTTGCGACTTACTCCGTCATTCCGGGGCGCGAGTGAAACGAGCGAACCCG
>JBKQRS010000226.1:0-4105 GCA_052143915.1 Bradyrhizobium sp. | reverse complement strand
GCTGGGTGAGCACGATTTCGCTGCCACTGGCCATGACAGCTTAGATGCTGACAGTCTAGTAATGGTTACTCTGCGACAGGCCACTAGTTTTCCTCCGCCGCAGCACCCCGCTCACGCGGCGTGATGTGGCCTAGTATTGCTCTGGCGCTCAGAGTTGGGTCAGTCCCGATGGGTTTCCGCCGAGACTGTGGGCGAAAGAATTGAGGGCAACTTGTCGGCAGAGTATGCTGGCGAAAGCAATGTCAAAGCAAAGCACGACAACCAAAGCCTCGGGAGGAGGGGGCTATAGTTTCGCCGACAAGGTCGCGGCGGGATTTCTGGCGCAAATGCTCAAGCGCAAGTTCCCGCTCGAACCGGACCTTGGTGTCATTGCGGAATTACATTTCGAAACCCGTGATATCGGCCATGTTCTTGACGACCTGATGCTCGTCTTGAAGCGCGGGCTGGACGTAACGAACTGTTTTGTGTCGGTGAAAAGCAACCGGCAGCTCACGAAGGAAGGATTTAACAAAGAGTTCGTTCAGGATGCATGGAACGAATGGAAGGGCAGTTCAGGCTCCGCCTTCGATCGGTCGAGGGACATTCTTGGTCTGATCGTCGGGCAGATTGACGACCTGACGCTCCAGGAATGGCAAACCTTGCAGAAACAGGCGTCGAGCACTACCCCCGAACGCCTGAGCGCGCGACTTCAGGGCGACAGCAAATCGTCCAATAAAGTGCAGCGGGCGATCTTCGAGGGATTGGGGCAATCGGCCGATAGAGAGATGGACGCCGCCGAGACGGCGCGTTTGGTGGCCAGGGTCCGCGTCTTGCGGTTCTCCGATGCGAATGAGGGCGACTTCATCAACCTCTGCGCGGAAATCGTGCGCGGTGGTCGTCTTGAAGAAGGCGCGAAACTATGGGCGCGTCTGGTTCAGTTGGCATCCGAAAACCGGGCAACAGGTGGTTACTTCGACCTGCCGAAACTGATCCAAGTGCTGCGGCCGGATTTCGATCTTCAGGATCATCCGGATTTGCGAGCCGACGTGAGTAAGCTGGATGCTGTTTCCTCTGGAAACATCAGCGGCGTTCGCG
The DNA here is from genome assembly GCA_052143915.1 of Bradyrhizobium sp. Lineage (GTDB taxonomy): Bacteria > Pseudomonadota > Alphaproteobacteria > Rhizobiales > Xanthobacteraceae > Bradyrhizobium. Next base: position 3,031 of record JBKQRS010000226.1, on the reverse strand, counting down.
ACGTGATTGGAACCGCCACTCGCCTCGCTCGTTCGGATGAGAAGGTGCGTCTTTCATCGGATATCAAAGCGCACGATGTCATCGTTGTTTCCGGAGAATCTGGAAGCGGCAAGTCCACGATGCTGTCGCAATTGGTCGGCACCGGAGGGGCTTTCAAGAGAACCCTCTGGCTCACCGCTGAACAGCTTTCGAAAACAAGCCAGGTCGAGTTGGCCAATGCGCTTGGTCTTACTCGCTCCATTCCGGAATTGATCAGGATGGCTACGACGCATCCGGCAGTTCTGGTCGTGGATGGTTTCGAGCGCTTCGAGGGCGAAGCGCGCAAACGTGCGGGTGAACTGCTGCGAGCTGTCCGGGAGGAGGGGTTTGTCGGTTGGAAAATTCTGATGACGTGCCAGCCTCAATCTTTGAATGCAGCTCACGATTTTCTCGTGGAGGCTGGAATTACCGATGTCCATAAATTCGATTTTGAAAAGCCGGCATTGGCGGAAATTCGTGAGGCCCTGGAGTCCGACTCCGCCATACGCCCGCTGCTGCTGAGGGCCGAATTGCAGCCAATACTTCGCAATTTGATGGTCCTCGATTGGGTGTTTCGCGCCGATGTTGCGCAGAGTCTGAGCACATCGGATCGGGTCGGCGTAGCCGATGTCATCGATCACATCTGGGAGCGCTGGACGGGAACCGGGAACGAACGCTTGGCTCGCGACGGGTTGCTCCGGACATTGGGCGAGCGTGAGGGTAAAAAGCTAAGCGGAGCCGTGGAGGTCGATGCCATAGCGGCACACGATCTGAGGCTGGTTGAGGAACTCGGACGTGAAGGCGTGTTGCGCGTGCGCCCGCCATCTGTCCAGTTTTCACACGACCTTATCGGGGATTGGGCGCGGTATCGGATTTTGAAATTCGCGGGAGCTAATGCAACCGCAATGATCAAGACTGTCGCTAAGGTCCCGCGCTGGGGTCGTGCCATTCGCCTTTACGCGCAATCTCTTGCCGAACATGGTCACGGACTTAATGAGTGGAAAGCCACGACGGTGGACTTGGCTGGCGACGACGCGGATTCAAAACTGGCGTCCGATTTCTTTCTCGACGGCTTGCTCTTTGCCGTCAACTCCGAATCCCTTCTTGAGCAGGTTTGGTCCGATGTTGTGGCAAACGGCGGTCAAATTCTGCATCGACTGCTTAATCGACTTTTGCACGTAGCGACGTTCCCGGACTGGCGATTGATGGGGATCGGCGATGCCAGGACAGCGGAATATACCGAGGCACGGTTCCGGATTCCTCAACCGCTCTTTTGGATTCCGGTTTTGCGGGTGTTAAACCGCCATTCAGCAGATGTCGCTGCCCATGCTTTGCTGCAAGCGGCCGAAGTGTGTGCTTTGTGGCTGCGAACGATGCCTGTTGGCATGTTTGGACGACGTGAGGCCACTTCGCTTGCAATTGAGCTGGCAAAAGAGGCTCAAGGCCGCGCGGCTGAAGGTTTGCATTTGGGCGACAAGGACAAGGTCGTCTATGAGGCCATGCTTTCGGGCGCACCGGAATTTCCGGACGAAGTCGCGCAGATTGCGCTCGAACTTTGCGGCCGTAAGGATGAACCGGCACATGCCATCAAGCGCCGGGACGAGGAACAGGAACGACAATACCGGCTCCAGCAGGAATGGCGAAAAAAGAATCCCGAAAAGAAACGCGTCAAATCGAGCCCTGTGTTCGTGCCGAGTTCGCATCGTGACGGCCCGATACGCCCGGCGGCTTCCGATGGGCCAACGCGGGAGGTCGCGGAAGGTTTTCAGGCGGCGCTCATGGATACACAGGCCCTTGGCGGGCTGATCTCGGTGCGTCCCGAGGTTGCGCGTGAGGTGCTGCTCGCGGTGTGCATTGAAGAGCCCACGCCTACCGATCCTTATGACAACGACCGGTGGATGGGTCTGGACCTCGGCCTTGCGGATTGGCGACAAGGTTATCCGGCAATGTACTGGAAAGGGGGCTTTCTCAGGTTTCTACAACAGGCGCCGAAGCAGGGATTGGATGCGATTGTCCGGCTGGTCAACTACGCGACGTTGCGTTGGCTTGAGAATGGTCTGCGGCGTGAACCCACGGAAGCCGATCGTGAGAAATTCGGATTCGATTTCCAGATTAACGAAAAGAAAGTGAACTGGGTCGGCGACTGCAATGTTTTTGCCTGGCATCGCCAGCTTCCGATGGACGGAGACACAATCGAGTGCGCTTTGGGCGCTCTTGAGAAGTGGCTTTACGACGAAATCGAAAAAGGCAACGATGTTTCGGAGTGGTTACAGTTCATTCTCGAACATAGTGAATCTGCTGCCTTCGCGGGTTTGCTAATTTCGGTCGGCCTGAAATACCACGGACTCTTCGCCGGACAGCTACAGCCGCTTCTTGGCAACTACTACGTCTATCAATGCCAAGCGAGTTTGGCGCAGAGCGAACAGAGCGAGACATGGCGGATTTCGCTGGCGCAGCAACCTCAAGAAATTGTGAAGCTCGAGGCCGAATGGAACCGCATGCCGCATCGGCGCTGGTTGCTGTGGGATGTTGCGAGCGGGATCATGCTTCAGCACAAGGGAACCGCAGAGTTCTTGTCCGCGTGCAAAGTCGAATGGGCGAAGTTACCCGAGCCACACGAAAACTCGCGGATGGAGAAGCAGTTTTTACTCGCGCGTTTCGATCCGGCAAACTACAGCGAAACGCCTCACGAGGACGGGGGCGTTCTGATCTCAATGCGCTGGCCCGACCATTTGCAGGCGGTGGTGGAGGCGTCGCAGAACGATCGCAATCTCCGGCAGCTCGCGCTAACGCTGGCGCTCTTTGCGCGACAACTGCTCGAAGGACAAAAGAGCCTTACCGAAGATCGCTTGGCGGAGTTTGTGGAGCAGATCAGGAAATTGGCGGAGTGGAAAGACAGCGGTGACGATGCTCTCCCCGAACACTACAGGATCAGCTCGATCGCAGGCGGACTGGCTGTTCTTTTGATCGAGCATCGGGATTGGCTGCGAAAGAATCCGGAAACCGAGGCGTG
>JBKQRS010000225.1:0-4832 GCA_052143915.1 Bradyrhizobium sp. | reverse complement strand
TCTGTTTCTTCATCATCGCGATGGCCTGCCATGGCGAATTGGCGCGCACCCGCCCCGCCGCCAAATATCTCACCGGCTTCTATGTCGCGCTGTCGTTCGGCGGCATGATCGGCGGCCTGTTCGCCGGCCTGATCGCGCCAAATGTTTTTTCCTGGGTCGCGGAATATCCGATCCTGGTGGTGCTGGCCGTGTTGTGCCGGCCGCCCGGCGAGGAGCGTTTTCCGCAGCTCAGCCGCTGGTACTGGCCGGCTCTCGCGGCCCTCGCGGTGGCGCTGATCGCGGCTTCGTTCAGCTCCGGTCAGGTGTTCGACTGGCTCGAGGAGCAGCGGGTCTATGTGGTCGGCGCGGTCGCAGCCTTGGGGATGCTGCTGGCGCTCCTGCCGAGGGCGGACCACTGGAAGCTCGCTTCCCTGGCGACGCTGGCGCTGCTGCTGATCCGTCTCTATCCGGCCGATGACGGGCGGGTGGAAACCGTGCGCAGCTTTTTCGGCGTCCACAAGATTGTGGTGACGCCGCGCGGCCAGTATCACGTGCTGATGCACGGCACCACGATCCACGGCGCCGAGAAATTCCAGAACGACGACGGCACGCCGGTTCCGGGACGGCCGGAACCGATCACCTATTACCACAGGGATGGCGGCATCGGTCAGGCGATCACCGCGATCCGCGAGCGCAAGGGCGCCCCGCTTCGCGTGGCGGTGATCGGCCTTGGCGCCGGCACGCTGACCTGCGCGTCCGAGCCGGGCGAGACCTGGAAGTTCTTCGAGATCGATCAATCGATGGTCGATACCGCGCGCGACCCCAGATATTTCACCTACATCAGGAACTGCGAACCGGATCTGAAGCCGGTGATGGGCGACGCGCGGCTGACCTTCGCCCGCGAGCCCAGTGGCATCTACGATCTCATCATCGTCGACGCCTATTCGTCGGACGCGATCCCGATCCATCTCGCCACAAGAGAGGCGATGAGGATCTACAAGGACAAGCTCGCGCCGCGGGGCGCGGTGCTGATGCATGTCTCGAACCGGCATCTGGAATTGTCCAGCGTCGTGGTCGGCATCGCGGAAGCCAACGAACTCAAGAGCTGGGTCTACAGCGAGGATTCCGGGCGCGACAGCGAATACATCTTCTCGACCTCCGTCGTGGTCTCGGCGCGCGAGGAAGCCGATATCGGCAAACTGGCTTCGTCGGATCAGTGGGCGGAGACCGAAGCCGACGAGAAGCAGCGGGTCTGGACCGACGATTACTCCAATGTGCTCGGCGCGGTGTATCGGCGGCTTCGCGACGGCGAGCAATGATCCTCAAAGCGTGAACGCGGTTGAGCTCGCATAAATTCGCGTTAATGCGGGAACTGCGGGTTTTGCCGGGGCGTTGTCGCGCCGGGGGTTGTCCCAGGTGTGCCGCTTCCTCCGGTTAGAGCTTGGAAGCAAGGCTTGGGCGCCGGAGGAGGTTGCCGTGCCAAAGCTCAAATTCCTTTCCGTGATTGTTCTTTCGCTCGCGCTTTCGGGCGCGGTGTATGCGGCCGGCCGCGGCGGCGGAGGCGGTGGACATGGCGGGGGCGGCGGCCATGGCGGTGGCGGTGGCGGTCACTTTGGTGGCGGCGGCCATTTCGGCGGTGGACATTTCGGCGGCGCACGCATGGGCGGCTTCCACGGCGGTGGCGCGCATTTTGGCGGCTTCCGCGGCGGCGGGGCGCGTTTCGCCGGAGGCGGGCGGCGCTTCGGCGGCGCAGCCGCGATTTCCCGATCGGCCGGGCGCTCCAACTTCAGCGCCAATCGTTCGTCTTTCCGCAATTCTGCCGGCAATCTGCCGGGCCGGAATGCAAGCCTCAGGTCGAGAGCGGTTCACAACGCGCTGGGTTCGCACGCCGTCGCCGGCGCATTGCACAACCGGGCCGCCTTGCGCAATCCCGACGCCCGCGCGCGGATCGCGGCGAGCGCGGCGAGGGCCGGATTGCATGACCGGGATCGGCGTGGCGGATGGTCGCGGCACGCCAATGGCGGGTACGGCTGGGTCGGCCCGCTGTTTTGGCCATTCGCTTTTTACGACATCTCTGACTACTCGTTGTGGGGTTATGATCCATCGTTCTGGGGCTACGGCTATGGCGACATCTATGCCGGCATCTTCGCTCCTTACAGCTATGACGACCTGACCGGCTATCTGCCTCTCGGTGGCGGTCCTTCCGGCGGCCCGACATCGGCGCCATCGCAGGCGGCAAATCCGCCACCGGATGAATTGTCGCAAATGTGCGGCGAGGACAGCCGGGACATCGCCGGCCTGCCGATCGACCAAATTCAGCAGGCTATTCAGCCAAACGACGCCCAGCGCTCGGCGCTCGATGATTTCGCCAACGCTTCGCTGAAGGCGGCACAAACCATCAGGGCCGCGTGTCCCACGAAAATCGTGTTGACCGCACCTAACCGGCTTGCCGCCATGCAGTCGCGCCTCGAGGCGATGATCGCGGCGGTCGGCATCGTGCAGCCGCCGCTGGATCATTTTTACGGCCTCCTCAACGACGAGCAGAAGGCGCGGCTGAATGCGCTCGGCCAGGATCAGCTTCGCGGTCAGCGTGAGGAAGGTCGGGGTGAGGGCCCGCTCGCCCGGGCCTGCGGCGGTGCTGAGCCCGGCGCGCCGGATTGGCCGGCCGCCGAGATCGAGCAGCGGGTGCATCCGACCGAAGTGCAGCGGGCGAGCCTTGCCAACCTGAAGGACGTCAGCGCCAAGGCCGCAGACATGCTCAAGGCCTCCTGCGCGCCTGACGACGCCCTGTCGCCGCCCGCGCGGCTCGCCGTCGCCGGCAAGCGGCTTGATACCATGTTGCAAGCGGTCGAGACCGTGAAGTCCGCGCTTGACGACCTCTATGGAGAACTGACCGACGAGCAGAAGGCGCAGTTTGAAGCCATCGGACCCGGCCGAACCGCGTCGTCGTCGTCTGACGAACCCACGTCAACCTCCCGGCATTACCGCCGGCACCATGCCAGCATCGGCGGAATCGTCCGCCGGCTGATTTCATTCGGGTTTTGAAAACCCATAGCGTTTTCGAGCGAAGTGGATATCGGTTCGCATAGCAATCAAGTTTACGCAGATTGCGTAGACTTATCTGCGGTAGAAAACGCGCCAAAATAACAAAGCGTTTTCGAGCGAGCGCGCCCCCGGACTTGATCCGGAGGCGGTTCGCGTGGAGAAAAAGTTGCAAAACAACCAGAGCAACGGAGCGCGTTCGAGATAGCTTCCGGCCTATCGGACGCGCATGCGCGGCAGGTCGGCGGCGGTGCCGCTGATCGCTTCCCGCCTGTCGACGACCGCGTGATGGAACTGCTCGAGCACCAGGCTGTAGGCGGACAGATCCCCTTCCTCGATCGCGCCGTCGTCATAGCATTGCAGCGTCTCACGAAGGAAGCCGTCCGCCTCGCGCTGCAGGGCATCCAGTTCTTCCATCGAATCGATGTTGCGTACCTGCGCAATCGCGTCGAGCAACTTGTCGCGGTGCAGGGTGTTCAGCCTTCGTTCGTCCCGCTTGAGATAGTGGCGCAACCACGCGCTGCCTGAGCCGAGCACGGAAAGCAGCAGGATCCCGCCCCAGATGTAGTCGCTGTATTTGTCGAGGAATGTCCGTTCGGTGCCGTCAATATAAGCGGCCGCTCCGGGATGGGCCGGGATCGCGGCGTCCTTGTCGGTATCCGGCTTCTCGATTTTTGCCGCGCCTGGATTTTCCCTGGCAAGCGACGGCCGAACCGCGAACAGCGCCCGGGTGAAGGCGCCGACCGCGCTCTCGGACAAGGATTTCGGCGCGACGATCAGGTGGTTGACGCCGATGGTCTCAACCGTGTCGTCGGGGCGGGCAGGGGACGAGGTAAAGGAGCTTCCGGGAATTTCCTCCGACTCATAGAGCGGGTGCTTGTGGGCGATCGCTTCCGATACGTCGATGGCGAGAAATTTCGGCTCGCCCCTGACGCGTGCGGTCGACGTGATGGCCTCGGTGGTGATCCTGCTGTCGAGCGGCCCGACCGTCATGAATGCATCGATCAAGGGATCGCGCAGCATCACGGCGATCTGGGAGGTGGAGAATTGGGAGACCGCGACCTTGTCGGGATTGACGCCGGATTCCGTCAGGATCACGCGGAGCAGCGTGACGTTGACCGGGGTCCGGCCGACAACACCGACGCGGTGGCCTGCGAGATCGCCGATCTCCTTGATTTTCGATTTGGCGTCCTTCTTCGCGCCCTTGCGCGCAGCGCCGGAAGGCGCCCAGAGAACCACGACGTTCTTGCGCAGGATCGCGACAGCCCCGGCTCCTTTGGGCATTTCCTCATCGGCACGAACGACCGCCAGATCGGTTTCGCCAGTTCCGAGAAGCCCGCTGCTCTCAACCGGGCCCGCGGTCGAGATCACGGTAAGCCGAACCGCGCTGCCCTCATTGGCAAAGGATTGTGCCAAGCCTTGAATCAATTTCTGGTCGTCGCTGCCCGGCGGGCCAACGGCAATTCGCAAGCTGGTTGGCCGCAACAGGAGAAAAGCCGTGCCGGCGATGGCTGCGAAGATCAACAACCCAGCCGCGAGTAGCAGGAATGGAGAGCTCTGCTTGCGGCCCCGGGGAGACACGTCTGCGTTCAAACCGTCTGATGGTGACATGCTGCCGCCAAGTTACGAATGACAAGCTATGATCTAGTACCCGCTTTCCGAAGTTCGTGATCCGGCTCCGCATCCTCGCAAACGAACTTCGGAAAGCAAAGGGTACTGGCAATCTTATGATTCTAGTGCCGCTTTTCGATTTGAAAGTTCCTGATCGAGTTTGCCGCGCGTGACGCAGGAACTTCAAATCGGCGGCACTA
>JBKQRS010000224.1:0-7454 GCA_052143915.1 Bradyrhizobium sp. | reverse complement strand
GAAATTGCATGAAACAACCTTGCGTATACATCATGGCGAACCGGCGTCACGGGACGCTATACACGGGTGTCACGGCCAATCTGCCACTGCGCGCTTTCGAGCACCGCGAGGGGCTGCTGAAGGGCCTCTCGGCGAAATATGGTTGCAAGATATTGGTCTGGTACGAGTTGCACGAGACCATGATCGAAGCGATCGCAAGGGAGAAACAGATTAAGGCTGGGAGCCGTGCGAAGAAATTGGCCTTGATCGAAGGGCTAAATCCCGAGTGGAAGGATCTCTACGAGTTGCTGATGTGAGGTTCGCCGAAGGCCTTCCCCGTCATTGCGAGGAGCGAAGCGACGAAGCAATCCATTTTGCTTGCCTCGCGTATGGATTGCTTCGCTCCGCTCGCCATGACGAGAAGGGGGATGTCGATGGTCCCTTGTTCCGGCCCGCAACATCTCTTTACAATGCCGCGCCGGATCATCCCGACGAATTCGTGAGGAACCATCGTGCCCGCCAAAATCAATCCGCTCGCCGGCAAGCCCGCCACCCCGTCGATGCTGGCGAATATTCCGCGGCTGGTGACGGCCTATTTTGCAGGCCAACCCGATCCGAAGGTCGCGACGCAGCGGGTGGCGTTCGGCACCTCGGGGCATCGTGGCTCGGCGTTCAACAATGCCTTCAACGAGGCGCATATTCTCGCGATCAGCCAGGCGGTTTGTGAGCATCGCCGCAACAACAATCTTTCCGGGCCATTGTTCGTCGGCATCGACACCCATGCGCTGGCGGAACCGGCGCTGGCGAGCGCGCTGGAGGTGTTCGCGGCGAACGGGGTCGAGGTGATGATCGACGCCGAGGGCGGCTACACGCCGACGCCGGTGATCTCGCGGGCGATCCTCAGCCATAACAAGGGCCGGACAGATGGCCTTGCCGATGGCGTCGTGATCACGCCGTCGCACAACCCGCCGGAAGACGGCGGCTTCAAGTATAACCCGCCCAATGGCGGTCCGGCGGATACCGACATCACGACGGCCATCGAGCGCGCCGCGAACCGCTATCTCGAGGACGGCCTTGCCGGCGTCAAGCGCATCCCCTATGAGCGCGCGCGCCAATCGGCGAACGTGCATCGCCATGATTACATCACGCCCTATGTCGCTGACCTTGCCAACGTCGTCGACATGGAGGCGATCCGCGCCGCCGGCGTGAAGATCGGTATCGATCCCTTGGGGGGAGCGGCGGTGCGCTACTGGCAGCCCATCATCGAGCGCTACGGCCTTGACGCCACCATCATCAGCGATGCGGTCGATCCGACGTTCCGCTTCATGACGGTGGATTGGGACGGAAAAATCCGGATGGATTGCTCGTCGCCTTATGCGATGGCGCGGCTGATCGGGATGCGCGACCGTTTCGACGTCGCCTTTGCCAACGACACCGACGCCGACCGGCACGGGATCGTGACGCGCTCCAACGGGCTGATGAATCCGAACCATTATCTGGCCGCCGCGATCGCCTATCTGTTCGAGCATCGCCCGCAATGGCGCAAGGACAGCGCGGTGGGCAAGACCATCGTCTCGAGCGCGATCATCGACCGCGTCGCGGCAAAGCTCGGCCGCAGGCTGGTGGAAACCCCCGTCGGATTCAAATGGTTCGTCGATGGACTGATCGGCGGCTCGTTCGGGTTTGCGGGCGAGGAAAGCGCCGGCGCCTCGTTCCTGCGGCGGGACGGATCGGTGTGGACCACCGACAAGGATGGCATCATCCTGGGGCTGTTGGCCGCGGAGATATCAGCGCAAACCAAACGCGATCCGAGCCAGCTGTTCGATTCCCTGACGGCCGAACTCGGCGTGCCCTTCTACGAGCGGATCGACGCGCCTGCGACGCCGCAGCAGAAGAATCTCCTGAAGGCGTTGTCGGCCGAGAAGTTGGCCATGAAGGAATTGGCCGGCGAGCCGGTGCGCGCGACGCTGTCAGCGGCTCCCGGAAACGGTCAGCCGTTCGGCGGGATCAAGGTCACGTCGGACCATGGCTGGTTTGCCGCGCGGCCTTCGGGCACCGAAGACGTCTACAAGATCTATGCGGAGAGCTTTCGCAGCGAGATTCACCTGAAGCAGATCCAGCGCGAGGCCCAGGCCGCAATCGCGCGGGCGTTCGAGGGGTGAAGCCCCAGGCCAAGGCCTACGCCGCCGGAGACGGGGAAGGCGTCGCGTCCTTGACGATGTCCAGATGAATGCCGCCGCATCGGGTGCAGCGCATGGTCCAGTATTCAGACCCCGCGCGCCCGGCGATGACGCGCAGGACCCTCAGCTGTCCGTTGCAATCCGGGCAACAGGAACGCACCGAGGCGGGCGAATTGGCTGACGTGGATGCAGAAGATTTGGATGCAGAAGATTTGGCTTCGGAATCATACATGGGCGGCTTCCCGCTTTGGTTCGACGTTCACGCATCGCTGGTTGAGATAGTTGATCCGGGTCTTCGCATCCGCGACCGCCGCATCGGGATTGGACCAGGCGAAACCGACTTCCAGCTCGGGAAACGAAACACCGTCGATGACGACAGGCTTGAAATCCGCCCGCCTGATCCTGGCGTGCCAGAGGCCTTTTCCGGCCTCGAAGGTCTCGATTTGAAAGCCGTCATAGTTCATGTCGCGTCCCCGGCAAATTTCCAATGCCGAAGGAAAACATGAGTCAGCCCCGACAGATGTGAACTGGTTCACATCTGGTGCAGAGTTTTCGGCCGGGCCGGGCCGAAGCCTGGATCATGACCCGAATAGATTCAATCGGATCATGATCTCATCTCTTTGTTTGAGCATGATCTTTTCAGAAAACCGGTTCCCACTTTTCTGGATCATGCTCTGCGGCGAGCCTTGCCGGTGACCTGGCCGCGCCCGGCCCGCCCCGCGGCGGCGTGGATGATCCAGCGCCGGAACGCGGCGAAATCGCGCTGTTCGGTGCGAAAACGGCGATAAACCAGATACCAGCGCATGCCCTTCGGCACGCTCAGGTCAAACGGCGCGATCAGCCGCCCGGCGGCGAGGTCGTCGTCGATATAGGGCCGGATGCCCATGGCGATGCCTAACCCGTCGGCCGCCGCCTGCAGCGCCTGACCGTAAAACTGAAACTCCGGTCCGCGCGCCGTCACCCGGCCGGCGCCGGCGCGCTTCAGCCATAGCGGCCAGTCGTCGGCGGCATGGGCGACGCGCAGCAAATGGGGGCCCCTGAGATCGCCCGGACGTTTCAACTGCGCCGCCAGCCGCGGCGCGCATACCGGCGTCAGATCGGCGGCGAACAAGGGTTCGGCGACGAGATCCGGCCAGTCACCGTCCCCGAGCTTGATGCCGCAGCTCCAGTCGTCGCCGAACGGCGCCGCCGCGCCGCCGGTGGTGATGCGCACGTCGATGCCGGGCTCTTCTTTCTGAAAATCCGCCAGCCGCGGGATCAGCCATTTCATGGCAAAGGTCGGCCCGACGCCGATCGTCAGCACCCGGACGCTCGCCGGCGCGGTGACTTGCGCGGTCAGGCTGGCCAGCGCATCGAAGATCGGCGTCAGCCCGTTCTGGTAGGCGCGGCCGGCCGCCGTCATCACCAGCCGGTTTGCCTTGCGCTCGAACAGCGCAACGCCGAGCCGCTGTTCGAGAAGATGCACCATCCGGCTGACCGCGGCCGCCGACACGTTGAGCTCGGCGCCGGCGGCGGCAAAACTTCCGCCGCGCGCGGCGGCCTCGAACGCCTTGATGCCGTTGAGAAACAAGAGCCGCCGCATGACCCACCCTCAGGAAAACTGATGCCAGGGCAAGATAACTCAGTTTGCGCAGCCGGTCCAAACAAGCGAGGTATATCAGCGCCGAGATATATCAGCGCAGAGGCTGCTGCCGGCGCGCAGCCCGGCGGCCTCTTCCTGATCGAGGGAGCAACCGATGACGGACGCGGCGGATCCGCTGGTGCTTGATTTCGTCGAATGGATCGCGCGGGAACCGCGGCTCACTTCGGAGGTGATCGCGACCTGGCGGACGTCCTGCCCGCGCCTGACGATCTGGAGGACGCGGCCGATTCAGGCTACGTGACGCGCGAAGCCATCGCGGGTTTTGGCGTCGTTGTCATGGTCACCGAGGACGGCGAGAGATTGCTGCGCGCACATGGCCGCCTGAGTTGAAGTGCGCGGCACCGACCGCGCGATGCCGCACGGCGTGGCATTGTCGGCGATCACTTTATGAATAGCCGATGCCGGCGCCATTGACTTGCTCCCCTGCAATCAACACATTCATGCAACCGCATCCATTCCGCGATGCGCCGAAAATTCCGTCACGATGGGAACGCGCCATGATCGATCTCTATTACTGGACCACGCCGAACGGCCACAAGATCACGATGTTTCTCGAAGAGACCGGGCTGGAGTATAAAATTTTCCCGGTCAACATCGGCAAGGGAGATCAGTTCAAACCGGAGTTCCTGGCGATTGCGCCGAACAACCGGATTCCGGCGCTGGTCGATCATGAGCCCAAGGGCGGGGCGAAGCCGATTTCGATCTTCGAATCCGGCGCGATGCTGCTCTATCTCGCCGAGAAGACCGGCAAATTCATTCCCGCCGACATCTACGGCCGCTACGACGTCATTCAATGGACGTTCTGGCAGATGGGCGGGCTCGGGCCGATGGCAGGACAGAACCATCACTTCTCGAATTACGCCCAGGAGAAGATCAAATACGCCATCGACCGTTACGTGAATGAGACCAACCGTCTCTACGGCGTGCTCAACAAGCGGCTCTCGAACCGCGAATTCATCGCCGGCCAATATTCGATCGCGGACATGGCCTGTTATCCCTGGATCGTGCCGTACAAGAACCAGAGCCAGAACATCGACGATTTTCCGCATCTCAAGCGCTGGCTCGAGACCATCCGCGAGCGGCCGGCCACGCTGCGCGCCTACGCCAAGGCCAAGGAGGTCAATCCGAATTACGGGCAGCCCGCGATCCGCACCGAGGAAGAGCGCAAATTGTTGTTCGGCCAAACCGCAGCGGTGGTAAAATAACTTTTTAATAGCCGGGCGACGGTGGCGCTGCGCTGGCGCCATCGGCTGCCGATGACAAGCCCGATTGGATGATCCAGTATAGGGAAAGCGGCGACGGCCGGCGCAAACCTCGGGTATGCCTGTTCAAACGCGCGCCGCTGCGGTATTTCGCGGCTGTTGGCTGCAGACACAGGAGACAAATTTGGATCACCGACGATCTGTTCTTGGTATCGGAATGACGCTGGGGCTGCTTTTGACAGCAAGCTCCATCGCTGTTGCCCAGTCCGCTCCCCGGCCAGACCCCATGCTCAGCAACGGGCCGCCGGTCTGGGACGCCAATCACGATGGCGTCTACACCTGCGACGAATGGAAGAGCTTTATGGACCGGCTATTCAAGTCGGCCGATCGCAACCACGACGGAAGTCTCAGCCCGTCCGAGTTCGAAGCCATCAAGAAAGCCGCCCCCTCATTGGCCGAAGCCGATTTTGGCTATTTTGACGAAAACCAGGACGGCAAGATCTCGCGTAACGAGTTCGTCGAAAAGCCGAGCGCGTTCATTTTGCGGTTCGACAGGAATGGCGACTGCCGTGTCACCCCCGACGAGATCAAAGCGGCCGCGACGCCGCAGACCGATCCGCGGGCTCCGCAAGAGCGGCCGCGGGACCGGTTTCATTGATGCCGCGGTCGCCATCGGCGCCTGAACTGCCGCCATAGAACGAGACCGATCGCGGCTGCGAATAGCGGCGTCGATACCGGCATGATCCTGCTCGCAGCCCAGTCGGGCAGGAATATATCCGCTTGCGTGTGATCGCCGCCGGCCAGGCGGTAGATGATGCTGGACAGCAGGCATTCCCGCCCGTTGAGCCACCAGAGAATGCCGATGATCGAAGGCACAGCAATTGCGGCAAGCAGCAGTCGCGGTGATGCGCGGCCGACGATGCCGCAGCCAAGCGCATAGAGGATGCAGCTGGATGCAAACAGGAACACCGCCGTATGAAACGCCTTGATCAGGAAAATGGCGGCCTCGGCGCTCATACGTGACGGTCCTTGATGTCAGAGCTTCGGAAAGCCGACCGTCTGTGACAGCAGCACCTGGTGGTCGTGGCCGAGCCCCAGCGCGTTGGCGATCGCGTCGCGGGCGATCCAGGCGCGGATCACGGTAGAAAGCCCGTTGCTGGCGGCGAACAGATATACATTCTGCGCGATCGCGCCGGCTGCGACCGAGGCGTAGCTCTCGCGGCTTGCGGCGGGCACCAGTTTCATGCGGCCGTGGTCGGCGACATAGACAAGATCGAGCGCCGCTTCGTTGACAAAATCCTGGTATCCGGTCACGCGCCGCAGATCGCTGCCGGCGACCAGCTGCAGCGCGTTCGCGGCGGCATCGTAGAGGTATGCGCCCGACGGCAGCGCGATATAGACGTCGATCTCCTGCGCGTTGATCGCCGACGGTGCGGTTCGTCCGCCGTCGGCGCGGTTGATGCCGAAGGCCGCCCACAGCAGGCTGGAAAGCATCGGCAGCGGCAACTCCTCACGTGAGAATTCGCGCCCCGAGTGCCGCGCCGCGATCGCTTCCATCAGCGGCATGCCGCCGGTCTTGTCGGGAGTGGGCAGCGCAATCCTGGGAACGGCGTCGCCTTGCGCCGGCTTGGGACGCAGTTGCCCCATCGCGCCAAGCGCCAGTTTTGTCATTGTACTCATGGTGCTGATCTCCCGTTGTCGGGCTCGCGGGCCTTGAACGCGCGCGGGTGCGATTGCCGACGATGAATCCCGATAATCGGCGCAAGCATCTTGCTTTAGATCAAGAAAGTGACCGGCTGTTTCAAGCCGAGGTCGGATCGTTGCTTGCGCTTGCCGATATCTCGGCGACCGGCGTCGTTAGGATATTTGATCGCGCGAAGCGCTTCCCGCCGCCGCCGCCTTCCGCAGACAATCGCGGCACAGGCAATCCTCACCATCGATCGGCATCGGCAGGCGGGCGACTTCCTCGGCGCACCAGCACGGCCCCGCCAGGTTGCAGGTGAATTCCGTTCCGCATCGGGAACAGGCGAGGCGGCGCGAGGGCGCAATTTCTAACCGATTTGTCATGAATCGAACCGAACCTTCGCCGCGCTTTTCATGCTTCGTTCATCCCGTGCGGCGGTATAATTCGCGCACTATACGCGTCGTACGACCCGAGGAAAGTCTAGAGCATGATCCGAAAAAGTGGGAACCGGTTTTCCTCGGGACAAACGCGAAGCGTTTGCCCGGAGATCATGCTCAAACAAAGAATCCAAAGGAAAATTCGATGGCCCGCGATCCGCAAGCTGCTCTGGTCGCGCTCAACCGCTTCGGATTTGGCGCTCGCGGTGGCGCATCGGGCGACCTGATCAATGCGGCTTCCGATCCGCGCGGCTTCGTCAAAGCCGAGCTGAACCGCGCTGCCGGCGTCATGCTGGAAATGCCGGGATTGCAGTCGACGCCGGCATTGGC
>JBKQRS010000223.1:0-22057 GCA_052143915.1 Bradyrhizobium sp. | reverse complement strand
CATAGGCCTTCATGCGATCATTCCTGTCTGGTGGTGACTTGGCGCCGCTGGTGACTTGGCGCCGTCGAGATCATGATCCGATTGGATTGAATCGGATCATACTCTCATCTCTTTGCCAGTGCATGATCTCCGCGCAAACGCTTTTGTGTTTGTCGCGAGGGAGAACCGGTTCCCACTTTGCGCCAACGCGGCCCTTCGGGTCCGGATCATGCTCTATTCGGCGGCTTGACGGCGGTTGCCGGATATCATGCCTTCGAGCCGGTTCCGGATGATGGCCTCCGCATCGCGCATGATGCGGGAAACCAGTTCCGCGCAGCTCGGGATATCATGGATCAATCCCTGAACCTGTCCCGCGGACCAGATGCCTTCGTCGGCGTCGCCGGTCGCGTAAACCATTTTGCCTCGCGCGCCGGCGACGAGATCGCGAACCTGCTCGAAGGTCGCGCCCTCCTTCTCCAGGGCGACCACTTTGGTGCTGACGGCGTTTTTGGCGACGCGCGAGGTGTTGCGCATGGTGCGCAAGATCAACTCGGTCTCGCGCTCATCATTGGCGACGATCTTTTCCTTGATCCGTTGATGGATCGGGCTCTCCTTGGTGCACATGAAGCGCGTGCCCATGTTGATGCCTTCCGCACCCAGCGCAAGGGCTGCGATCAGGCCGCGGCCATCGCCGAAGCCGCCGGATGCGATCATCGGAATCTTCACCTTGTCGGCGGCCACGGGAATGAGGATGAGCCCGGGCGTGTCGTCCTCGCCGGGATGGCCTGCGCACTCAAAACCGTCGATCGAAATCGCATCGACCCCCATGCGCTCCGCGGACAGCGCGTGGCGGACGCTGGTGCATTTGTGCACGACCACGATGCCGTGCTTCTTGAATTCGGTGACGTGCTCTTGCGGCTTGTTGCCGGCGGTCTCGACGATCTTGACACCGCTTTCGATAATGGCCTGACGATATTCGGCGTAAGGCGGCGGCTTGATCGACGGCAGGATGGTCAGGTTGACGCCGAACGGCTTGTCGGTCAGGCCGCGGCAGCGCGCGATTTCCCGTATCAGATCTTCCGGCGTCGGCTGGGTCAGCGCGGTGATGAAGCCGAGTGCGCCGGCATTGGCGACGGCCGCGACCAGTTCGGCCCGGCCGACCCATTGCATCCCGCCCTGGACGATCGGATGTTCGACGCCGACGAGCTCGGTAAATCGTGTCTTGATCATCACCTGCCTCTGAACCGCTTCCTCAGGCCGTGGAAAACGCGCGCCCTGAACCTTTTTTGATTTTCTGAAGGGGCAGGATGCCGCCGCGATCGGCAAATGTCCACGGGGGCGCGCGGCGCGCCCCCGGTCAGGGCGGCATGATCAAGCAAAAGCCGGGGAGGGCGCCTCGACCGGCCTCTCTGTGCCGCACAGGCCTGCCATTCTCGCGCGCTGTACGACGAGTGCCAGCACGGTGTCGAGCGCAGGCGTCGGGGTTTGCGTCAGACGGGCAATCGCCTGGCTCTCCAGCATGATCGCCTTTGACAACGCGCGCGTTGCCGGATCCGAGCAAATCACGTCGAGTGTCGCGTGGGTCAGCGCGCTGATCGGATTGAGGCAGACGTTGCCCCAAAGCTTCAGCCAAATCTCGTCATGATGCGATCGAGCACCGGAGCCTCCATTCCGGCCTCAGTGAACAGCGCCGAAAGCTGCCTGACATCATGGCTGATCTCTCCGGACGGCTCTCCGATCGGAAAACGGTCGCCATACACATGCTGGATCACCCCGGGGGCTACGATCTCGGTCGCAGGATAGACAATGCATCCGATGGCGCGTTCGGGACGCAATTCGCGCCATTGCCGCCCACCGGGGTCGATGCTCTCGAGCGTCGATCCCTCATGGGCGGCCGCCGTGTTTGTAGAAATACCAATAGGGAATTCCATTGACCGCCGTAACGATGCGCGTTCGCGGCCCGAGCAGCGGCAGCATCGCCTCGATCACGCCGCTGATGGAATGGGCCTTCAGGCAGATGATCACAAAATCCTGATGTCCAAGTTCGGCGGGATTGTCGGTGCGGCGCGGCTGCACCACGTGTTCTTCATCACCGATCAGCAATTTGAGTCCGCGAGCACGCATCGCGGCGAGGTGCGTCCCCCGCGCGACGAGGCAGACATCCGCGCCTGCGCGCGAACTGCACGCCGAGACATCCGCCGATCGCGCCGGCGCCGTAGATACAGATCTTCACGAAGCTTCCCAGGGGACCGGTGGTGGGATGTCGGCACGAGTTACCGGCGGGCCCGGAAACGAATTTCAAAGCCATGGTGATCGTCGCCGAAGGGAAAAGTGCTCGTCAGGCAGGAACGGCCTGCGCCGCAGCCATCGCCTCGTCGTCAAATGCGGTTGAAATATCGCGGATGCTGATCACGCCGCACAGGCTGTAGTTGTCGATGACCGGCAGGTGGCGGATGTGGTGCCTGTTCATGAGATGGCGAACGTCTTCGAGCGTGTCGGACGAAGTGCATGAGACCAATTGCTGAACTGAAATCAGCTGCGAGATCTTCATGTTGATGGCGGCCGCGCCGTGCTCGGCGATGGCGCGGACGACGTCGCGCTCGGTGAACATGCCGGCCGCGGTATTACCCTCGGTCCGGACCACGTCCTTGACCACAAGCGCGCTGACATTGCTGGCGCGCATCAATTGGGCCGCAATGGCCACGGTTTCATTCATTCGAACGGTTGCAATACGCGCGGTCTTTTTGCGCAGGATGTCTCCGACTTTCATCGCAAGCTCCTCTGGTCAGCCGCAGGATGTCTTCGGCACCAACAAGATTGGTATACATTATGCCAATTGTCAATTTAATCTCTGAAGAAATCTGAAGGGGCTTTCGATGAAAGAAAGCGGCAGCAATATTGACGTTTCAGCGATTCCGGATCGGTTCCGGTGGCCGGTCGCATGAGGCCTGGAATGGCAGAATACTGCTACGTGGTATACCTGCGCATTGGCGCTACGGGCAAAAAAAGAGGCGCACCGGGGTGCGCCTCTTTGTTCTTGCCGGAAGCTCGTCCGTTTGCACTCCGTCCGGAGGCCAGTTGAGCACTCCTTCACTCAGCCGGGTGCGCCTGTCCCACCGCGCTCTTGTTTTCGGATGCGCTGATCGAAGCCCGCATCGGCCGTAGGACAAACAAGGCCGCCGCCACCACAAGAATATTCAAGACCGATGCGACCACAAACACTGCGTGCCAACTGCCCGTGTGTGCCTTCAGCACGTTGGCCAGCGGGACCACAAAGGCCGACACTCCCTTCGCTGAGTACATAAGGGCGGTGTTGGTCGTGGCGTATTTTGGCCCGAATATATCGGTGGTGGTCGAGGGAAACAGACTGAAGATCTCGCCCCACGTGAAGAAGACAATCGCGGCGCAGATCACGAATGCCCACGGCGTCGTGCCTGCCGTTCCAAGCAACCAGTAGGCGATAGCGCCTAAGCTAAACGCGATCGCCATGGTGTATTCGCGGCCGATCTGGTCGGACACCCAGCCAAAGAACGGCCGGGCGCCGCCATTGCACAGACTGTCGATGATGCCAGCTAGCGTCAGCGTGGACGCGCCAAACAGAATCACCTGTTGCGCCACGCCGTAGTCCCTGGCGATGATCGAGAGCTGGGCGGTAACCATGAGGCCGCTAGCCGACACCGCGACGAACATCAGGTAGAGGATCCAGAAGAGCGGAGACCGAAGCACCTGAGCCGGGTTGCTGCTGGTCTTCGATTGTAGGACTTTCACGGCCGTGGCGACCGGGGCTTCGCCGGCCAGCGGTGGGCGGAGGAACCAGGCGAGCACAAAGACGATGCCACCCTGAACGAGCGCGAACCAGAAGAAGGTGTCGGCGTAGCCGATCGACGCGATCATTCTCTGGATGGGAATGACGGTGACGGCAGCGCCCGCACCGAAACCCGCGGCTGTAAGGCCGACAGCCAAGCCACGGCGATCAGGAAACCATCTCACCGCGTTGCCGACGCAAGTGGCGTAAACCCCGCCCGCACCCGTGCCGGAAAGGATCGCGCCCAGATACAGCATCTCCAGCGAGTTGGCCTTCGAGTTGATAAGCCAGCCGAGAGCAGCGAACACGCCGCCGATCGCTATCATAATTTTTGGGCCGCGCTGGCCGATGTAGTCGACGATGAATCCCTCAATGGGGGTCAACCAGGTCTCGAACGCAATGAAGAGGCTGAATGCCACCTGGATGCTGGCGATCTCCCAATTGTGAGCCTTCGCCATGGGGCCGACGAAGAAGGTCCAGCCGTATTGAAGATTAGCCATCATCGCCATGCAGATGACGCCGAAGATGAGTTGCATCCATCGAAAGCCGCTGGATGGCGCGGTGGTTGCGTTAGCGTTCATTGTTTCCTCCGGATGCGCGCTTCGTTCGTCCGACCCCAAGGCCGTCGGGCGCTGTACTTCAAACTGTGGTATATCATATTCCAACAAGCAAGGCCGATTTTGCCGCGGGGCATGATTATGCTGTAGGCGAAGGCGGACCTGCCGGAAGGCATTGCGGTTCCGCGAACTGGCGGCGGGAGCGTTTGGGCATGCCTGGCGTGAAAAATCCGTCCGACACAACCGTGGACCCGCAGGGCGCCGGCCGAGTGCCCGGTACCGGATCATTCAAAAAAATGGCCCCGAGGATCGGGGCCATAGCAACGTATTTGGAACGGACGGAAATCGTCAAACGTTGGAGCGGGGAATGTCGCCGTTGCGGATAGTTATCTCGGCGTAGGCCAGCAAAAGGCGGTCGATCGCCGCGAACAGCCGGCCGAACGGAGTGCCGGAGGATACGAGGG
Source organism: Bradyrhizobium sp. (assembly GCA_052143915.1). Classification (GTDB taxonomy): domain Bacteria; phylum Pseudomonadota; class Alphaproteobacteria; order Rhizobiales; family Xanthobacteraceae; genus Bradyrhizobium. The sequence continues at coordinate 17,252 of JBKQRS010000223.1, read as the reverse complement.
CGATCGAAGAGGTCTTGAACATTGGGTTCCCTTTCGTGCAGACGAGCAACCGCCGTCTGATCATTGGAAACAATCTATGTATACCAAATACCAGTGACAATGAATTTGTTTGCATAGCAGCATTTTTATTTTGCAGTGCAATATAAATAGCAATCGAGCCCGCTACGTGGGCAACAATATTGCGCGAGCAAACAAAAAGGCCGCCGGAAGCCCGGCGGCCCCAATGATTCGTTGGGAAAGGGGTCGCCTATTCGGCGGCCACCTTCCGGGGCGGGTCGAGCGCGCCGGAATCGTGGATCTCAGCCACCTGATGGTCGGAGAAGCCGAGAACCTGCCGCAGGATTTCGTCAGTGTGTTCGCCAAGCAGCGGCGAGCGCTTCACCTCGGACGGGCTGTCCGACAGTTTGATAGGGTTGCCGACCGACAGGTATTTGCCGCGCTCGGGATGGTCCACTTCGACGACGGTGCCAGTCGCACGGAGCGATTGATCCTCGGCGATTTCCTTCATCGACAGGATCGGGCCGCAGGGAATGTCGTCCTTGTTGAGGATATCCATCGCCTCGAACTTGGTCTTGGTCATGGTCCACTGCTCGATGCGCCCGAAGATTTCGTTCAGCCGCGTCAGCCGGGCCGGCGGCTTGGCATAGTCGGGATGGGTCTTCCAGCCGGGCTCTCCGATCACGTCGCAGATCTTCTCCCATACCGGCGCCTGGGTGATGAAGTAGATATAGGCGTTGGGATCGGTCTCCCAGCCCTTGCACTTGAGGATGCGGCCCGGCTGACCGCCGCCGGAATCGTTGCCGGCGCGCGGCACGGCGTCACCGAACGGAATCCCTTCGCCATACTGGCTGTATTCCTTGAGCGGGCCGTGGGCGAGGCGCTGCTGGTCGCGCAGTTTGACGCGCGCCAGGTTCAGCACGCCGTCCTGCATCGCCACGGTGACGCGCTGACCTTGTCCGGTCATGGTGCGCTGGTAGAGTGCGGCGACGATGCCGAGCCCGAGATGCAGGCCGGTGCCGCTGTCGCCGATCTGCGCGCCGGTCACGAGCGGCAGGCCATCCCGGAAGCCCGTGGTCGATGCCGAACCGCCCGTGCATTGCGCAACGTTCTCGTAGACCTTGCAGTCTTCATAGGGACCGGGGCCGAATCCCTTGATCGATGCCACGATCATTTTTGGGTTGATGCTGTGGATCTTTTCCCAGGGGAATCCCATCCGGTCGAGCACACCGGGGCCGAAATTCTCAACCAATACATCGCAATTCTTGATCAGCGCGGTGAGGACTTCCTTGCCTTTCGGATTCTTGGTGTCGAGCGTGATCGAGCGCTTGTTATGGTTGAGCATGGTGAAATACAGGCTGTCGACGTTCGGCTTGTCCTGCAATTGACCGCGCGTGATATCGCCGACGCCGGGGCGCTCGACCTTGATCACGTCGGCGCCGAACCAGGCCAGCAATTGCGTGCAGGTCGGTCCTGACTGGACGTGGGTGAAATCGAGAATTCGAACGCCCTTCAGCGCCTTTGTCATCGTCTTGCTCCGTCTGAAAATCTGCTCCTGCGCGCGCAGGAACGCGTGGATCTGTCGGGTTTATTTCTTGCGCAGCGCGCTTTGCGGATTGAGGTTGCCGATGCGGCCGCTCTCCGAACCAGCCGCCGGATCGATCGCCGCATTGATGAGCGTCGGTTTGCCAGAGTCCATCGCCGCGTTCACCGCGCGCTTCAACTCGTCAGGCGTCGTGGCATGGACGCCGACGCCTCCGAATGCCTCCATCATCTTGTCGTAGCGCGAGCCCTTGACGAAGACGGTCGGCGCGGGGTCCGATCCAACTGAATTGACGTCGGTGCCGCGATAGATTCCGTCATTGTTGAAGATGACGATGCAAACCGGCAGCTTGTACCGGCAGATCGTTTCGACTTCCATGCCGGAGAACCCGAAGGCCGAGTCGCCTTCAACGGCGAGCACCGGCTTGCCGGTTTCGATCGCTGCCGCAATGGCATAGCCCATGCCGATGCCCATGACCCCCCAGGTGCCGACGTCGAGCCGCTTGCGCGGCTGATACATATCGATGACGCCACGCGCGAGATCGAGCGTGTTGGCGCCCTCGTTGACGAGGATGGCGTCCGGCCGCTCCTTGATGATGGTGCGCAGCACGCCGAGCGCGCCGTGATAGTCCATCGGCGAGTTGTTGTTCATCAGCCGTGGCGCCATCTTGGCGACGTTCTCTTCCCGCTTGGAACTGACTGTCTTGACCCAATCGGCCGGCGCGGCAGGCCAGTTGCTCCCCATGGCGGCAAGCAGCGCCGAGACGCAGGAGCCGATGTCGCCGACTACGGGAGCGACGATCTCCACGTTGGAGTCCATTTCCTTCGGCTCGATGTCGATCTGGATGAATTTCTTCGGCGCTGCGCCCCAGGTCTTGCCCTTGCCGTGCGACAATAGCCAGTTGAGGCGCGCACCGATCAGCATCACCACGTCGGCGTCCTTGAGCACCGTCGAACGCGCAGCCCCCGCGCAAAGCGGATGCAGGTCCGGCAAAAGACCCTTGGCCATGCTCATGGGCAGGAACGGAACGCCGCTCTTCTCGACCAGCGCGCGGACGTCGTCGTCGGCCTGCGCATAGGCTGCGCCCTTGCCGAGAATGATCAGCGGACGCTTGGCGCTCTTCAAGACATCGAGCGCACGCTTGACCGCGGACGGAGCGGGGATCTGCGCCGGCGCCGCATCGATCACCTTGACCAGCGATTTGGCGCCGGCCTCGGCGTTCATCACCTGCCCGAAAAGCTTGGCGGGCAGATCCAGATAGACGCCGCCCGGACGTCCCGACACCGCCGCGCGGATTGCGCGCGCGAGCCCAATGCCGATATCGGCGGCGTGCAGCACGCGGAACGCCGCCTTGCAGAGCGGTTTGGCGATCGCAAGCTGGTCCATTTCCTCGTAGTCGCCCTGCTGCAGGTCGACGATCTCGCGCTCCGAGGAGCCCGAGATCAGGATCATCGGGAAGCAATTGGTGGTGGCATGGGCAAGCGCGGTGAGGCCATTGAGGAAGCCTGGTGCCGACACCGTGAGGCAAACGCCGGGCTTCTTGGTCAGGAATCCCGCAATCGACGCCGCATTACCGGCGTTCTGCTCGTGGCGAAACGAAATGACGCGGATACCCGCAGCTTGTGCCATGCGGCCGAAATCCGTGATCGGGATGCCGGGCACGCCATAGATTGTGGTGAGGCCGTTGAGCTTGAGCGCATCGATGATGAGATTGAAGCCATCGGTCAGCTCCTGCTGCGCGTCGGCGGTTGTTGCATCAATGCTCTGTACTGCTGCGGACATTCCGCTTCTCCCTGATCGTTTTTTGATGAGGACGAGTTCGTCCCCTGATTAGCCGCGCAAAGCCAAGTTACCGGTCACTGGAGCGCTAAAGGAGTTCCTGGCCATGCGCTTCGACATAAGCGGCAAGGCCGAGTGTGTGGTTGCGTGCGAGCTTTTCCGCGAGCTCGGTATCGCGCTGTTCGAGGGCTTCAATGATGGCCAGGTGCTCGGGCAGGGATGCTGCGGTGCGGTCGGCGCGCCCGATCGTCAATTGCCGGTAGCCGCGCACGTGAAGCAGGATATCGTTGGTCATGTCGACCAGCACAGGCGACTCGCTGAGCGAAATCAGCGCCTGGTGAAAGGCGATGTTGGCTCTCGAATATTCCTCGATGTGGTCCTGCGGCAGGCGATCCTTGCCAAAATCCTTGAAGAAGTCGCGCAGCGCCGAAATGTCCTTCTTGCGCGCAATGGTCGTGATCAATCGCGCGGCCATGCTCTCGAGCGCAGCCCAGGCCCGGATCATGTCCACGATCTCGCTCTTGGTACGACGCACGACGACTATGCCGCGGCGTGGCACGGTCTTGACGAAACCATCCTGCTCCAGCATCGCGATCGCTTCGCGGATCGGGGTCCGGCTGACACCGAGGCGTTCCGACAAGGCGCGCTCGTCGAGCATGACCGGTTCGGGCGTCGCATAGATGTCCATCTTCAGGATGGCTTCCTTCAAGGCCTCATAGGCCTTGTTCTTGAAGCTCGTCTCCGGCACGATCCGGACAACTGCAATTTCTGCCTCGGCCATACTGGGGGGCGCCTTGGTTTGTTTCCGCGGGGTCACGATCTATCGCTTCCGTTGCAGAAGTCTTTTAGCAATACAACCATTGAATTATTTTTGGCATACCACATGCCAGAATGTCAAGTTACCCATGATTTCAGTACTTCCGTGACTTGACAAGTTCATTTCTGGCATACCAAATGCCATACGAACCGACTTCTCCGCGGCTGGAATACGGCCGCAGCGGACGCGGACCCGCGTTTGCCATCACCATGAAGACCGATTGAGTTCGCGCAGGCAAGTTAATGATGCTGATGCCAGCATGCGCTGCCTGTGATCCAAGAATAGACGTCAAGGAGGAAGCTAATGTCGAATCCCAAAGATGCGGTCCGCAAAATACTCGATGCAGTCAAGGCGGATAAGCGCACAAGTCTGACGGCGCCCGAAGGCAAGCTGGTTTGCGACGCTTACGGCATCCCGGTTCCGAAGGAAGGTGTCGCCAAGTCCGCGGCGGAGGCCGCGAAGATCGCGTCCGGCATGGGCTTCCCGGTGGTCATGAAAATTGTCTCGCCCGATATCCTGCACAAGACCGAAGCCGGCGGCGTGATGGTAGGCGTGAAAACCGCCGCCGACGCCGAAAAGAACTACGAGACCATTCTGGCCAATGCCAAGAAATACAAAGCCGATGCCAAGATCGAAGGCATCCAGGTTCAGCAGATGCTGGCTGGCGGCACCGAAGTCATCGTCGGCTCCATTACCGACGGATCGTTCGGCAAGCTTGTGGCCTTCGGCCTCGGCGGCGTGCTGGTGGAAGTGCTGAAGGACATCACCTTCCGCCTCGCTCCCGCCACCAAGGATGACGCATTGTCGATGCTCGACGGCATCCAGGCTCACGACATGTTGAAGGGCGTGCGCGGCGGCGACCCGGTCAGTCGTGAGGCGCTGGCCGACGTCATCGTCAAGGTGTCGCGGCTCGTCAGTGACTTCCCCGAAATCGTCGAACTCGACCTCAATCCGGTATTCGCCACCAAGAAGGACGCGATCGCCGCCGACGTGCGCATCGTCGTCGACTTCGACTACAAGCCGCGCCCGGCGCCGCGCCCGACCGAGGAAATCGTCACCGCGATGAATCGCATCATGCAGCCCAAGGCGGTTGCCGTGATCGGTGCATCGGCCGAGGATGGCAAGATCGGCAACTCGGTGATGAAAAACCTGATCAACGGCGGCTACAAGGGCGACATCTATCCGATTCACCCCAAGGCCGCCGAGATCCTGGGCTACAAGGCCTACAAGAGCGTCAAGGATGTGCCGGGTGTGATCGACACCGCGGTGTTCGCGATCCCGGCGAAGTTCGTCGCTGGCGCCCTTGTCGAATGCGGCGAGAAGAAAATTCCCGGCGCCGTTCTCATTCCGTCAGGCTTCGCGGAAGCGGGTGCGCCTGAATTGCAGGCCGAAATCGTCGAAATCGGCAAGAAGTACAATGTCCGCCTGATGGGGCCGAATATTTACGGCTTCTACTACACGCCCGCCAATCTCTGCGCGACGTTCTGCACCGCCTACGACGTCAAGGGCCATGCGGCGCTTTCGTCGCAATCCGGCGGCATCGGCATGGCGATCATCGGCTTCTCGCGTTCGGCCAAGATGGGCGTCTCCGCGATCGTCGGCCTCGGCAACAAGTCCGATATCGACGAGGACGATCTGCTCGCCTTCTTCGAGCAGGATCCGAATACCAACCTGATCGCCCAGCACTGCGAGGACCTGAAGGACGGCCGCGCTTTTGCCGAAGCCGCCAAGCGGGTTTCCAAGAAGAAGCCGGTGATCGTACTCAAGGCCGGCCGTACGTCGGCCGGTGCCAAGGCTGCGTCCTCGCACACCGGCGCGCTCGCCGGTAACGACAAGATCTACGAGGACGTGCTCAAGCAGTCCGGCGTGATTCGCGCCCGTAGCTTAAGGCAATTGCTGGAGTTCGCGCGCGGCGTGCCCGTGCTGCCGACGCCGAAGGGTGAGAACGTGCTGATCATCACCGGTGCGGGCGGCTCGGGCGTGCTGTTGTCGGACTCGGTGGTCGACAACGGTCTCTCATTGATGACGATGCCGCCCGATCTGGATGCGGCATTCCGCAAGTTCATCCCGCCGTTCGGCGCCGCCGGCAATCCGGTCGACATCACCGGTGGCGAACCGCCGATCACTTACGTCAACACCGTGAAGCTCGGCCTGTCCGATGAGCGCATCCATTCGCTGATCCTCGGCTACTGGCACACCATCGTCACTCCGCCGATGGTGTTCGCCCGCAACATGGTGGAAGTGAAGAAGGAGATGGAGGCCAAGGGCTTCGTGAAGCCGATCGTCGCCTCGCTTGCCGGCGACGTCGAGGTCGAGGAAGCGGCTGAGTATCTCTACCAGAACGGCATCCCGGCCTATGCCTACTCGACGGAATTGCCGGTCGAGGTGTTGGGCGCCAAATACAAGTGGGCGCGCGGCGCGGGTCTTCTGTAACAAGGGCCAGCTGTAACAGGCCCGTAAGGCCAGAATACAAATGCCGCCCGGGTTCCCGGGCGGCATTTTTTTTATGTGGCGCTCGCCGTGTTCTGCAAGCTGCCGGCTCAAACGACGCGGTTCACAACGCTTCGCGCACGCCAAGACCGAGCATGAATCGCTCTCTGATCTGAACGGGATCCCTGCGGGTTGCGCCGGTCCCCGGTTGGTCATCGATGCGCACCCCGATCAGCGTCGGTCCGGAAGCGACAAGGGATTGATCGACCAGGCGCTCGAAATCCTCTTCGTCCGCCGCCCAGGCGCTGCTGGTGAGACCGCAGCCGATGGCGACGGCGACGAGATCGGACACCGCCGCGCCCGGCGTCGGTTGTGCCCCGGTGATCTGGTAAATGCCGTTGTCCATCACGATCATGCTGAGGTTCTTGGGCTTGAGCGTCGCGATGGTCGACAGGCAGCCCAGTTGCATCAGCAGCGAACCATCTCCTTCCAGCGCAAAGACCCGGCGCTTCGGCTGGGCCAGTGCGACGCCAAGCGCGATCGGGAAGGCGAGGCCCATGCTGCCCAGCATGTAGAAATTTTGCGGACGGTGGCCGGCGGCCCACAGGTCGAAATTGGTATTGCCGATTCCGCCGATGACGGCTTCCTCGTTCTTCAGCTTGGCGACCAGCCGCGCGGTGAGATCGAAGCGGTTCATCACCTTGGTGTTGCGGGCAGGGGTGCTTTCCTGGCTGTTCATGCGATCGCTCACTTGTCGAACACTTTGCCGCCGGTCAACAGCGGCGACAGGATCAGCGCTACCGGCGCCTGCGTTGTGATGGCCTGCTTGATCGATCGATCGACGATGAATTCGAATTCGTCGAGCCGGGTCGCGGTATGATGCTCCATGGCCAGCGAATCGAGCACCGGCCGCATGGTGCGGCAGACCAGCGACTGCCCGTAGTTGAATTCGCCAAGCGTTCCGCGTTCGGACACGAACATGATCAGCGGAATCTGATAGGGTATCGCCAGCGAGGCCAGCACGTTGGCGAGCGTCGCAAAGCCGGAGGTCTGCATCAGCACCGCACCGCGCATGCCGCCCATCCATGCACCGGAAACAATGCCGACCGCTTCCTCTTCGCGCGCGGTCGGGAACGTGGTGAAGAACGGATCGGCGTGAATTTCCTTGATCAGCGTTGTCAGCACGCGGTCGGGAACGTATGGCACGAGCCTGATGTCGTTGCGCTTGAGCGTTTGCAGCACCACCTCGTGCCAGGTTTTTTCGCTCAAGGCCTTCTCATCCAATGTCTTCTCATTCAAGGTCTTCTTATTCAAGGTCTTCTTATTCAAGGTCTTGGGCGACGTTTGTCCCTCGGCAGCCGCCATCGAATTCTCCCTTGACTTCACGACGTTCCTGGCTCGCAACCCGATCGCGACCTTTCTGTCGAGGCGCCGAAACTTGACGCGATCGGCGGGATTGTCAACATGTCCCGATCGTTGCCGTGATCTGCGCTTCCGGAGATGCCGAAGGTCGCGGGAGCGTGCCATAAATGAAGCAACGAGAATATCGGGAGGGCGCCTTGAGAAGGTGGTTCTTGGGCAGCTTGTTTTTGGGCCGGTTGCTGCGCATGGCTACCGCAACAGCGGCCATCTTGGCCGCAAGCGGCATCGCGTCGGCGCAGTCGCCGTTTCCGTCAAGGCCCGTGCATATTTTCGTGCCGTATCCAGCCGGCGGTGGCGTGGATATCCTCGCGCGCACGCTCGGTGATGTGGTCTCCCGGCAATGGGGACAATCCGTCGTCGTGGAAAACCGGCCGGGGGCGGGCGGCCTTGTCGCTTCGCAAGCCCTCGTGATGTCGGCCCCCGACGGCTATACCCTGATGGTGGTGGCAAGCGGCCACGCCACCAATCCGTTTCTATACCCCAAGATTCCCTACGACACCTTCAAAGACTTCACGCCGATTTCACTATTGGCCTCGTCCGCGAATATCCTTCTGGTGCGCGCCGATTCTCCGTTCAAGACGCTCGGCGATATGATCGCGCAGGCGCGGGCGAAGCCGGGAAGCCTGTCCTTCGGTCATGCGGGGAACGGAACATCGACGCATCTTGCCGGCGAGCTTCTCAAGAACCTCGCCCGGATCGATATAGACGCCATCTCGTACAAAGGCGGCGCGCCCGCGATCAATGATCTCCTGGGCGGACAGATTCCGATGTCGTTCAACAACACGCCGGAAGCGTCGGGACAATTAGAGGCCGGTACGCTGCGGGCGCTTGCGGTCACGACCGCATCGCGAACGCCGTTTCTGCCCAATGTGCCCGCCATCAGCGAAACGGTGCCCGGCTATGATACGGAAGTCTGGTGGGGCCTGCTCGGGCCTGCCGGCATGCCGCCTGAACTGGTTGCGAAACTCTCGCATGATTTCGTCGCCGCTCTGAATACCGAGCCAGTGAAGGAACGCCTGTCAAAACTCGGTGCCTCGCCGATCGGCAGCTCGCCGCAGCAATTCGATGCCAAGATAAGGGCGGAGTACGAGAAATGGGGGCCGATCATCAAGGCCGCCGGCCTGAAGGCCGAATGATCTGGAAGCGCCAATGATTCCCGCCTGTCTTCCACCGCGCGATGTAAGCCGGCCGAAAGTGCCGCCGCCGCCCAATGCCTGCGACACGCACGCCCATGTCTTCGGGCCCGCGACGCGGTTTCCTTACGCCGATGACCGCAGCTATACGCCGCCGGACGCGCCGCTCGAAAAGTACCTGGGCATGCTCGATGTAATCGGATTTGCCCGTGGCGTGCTGGTACAGGGCAGCGCGCACGGCCGCGACAATTCCGCAATGCTCGATGCGCTGACCCGTTGTCCCGATCGCCTGCGCGGCGTCGCGGTGACCGACGCCGATGTCTCATTGGTTGATCTGCGCGCGTGGAACAGGCTGGGCGTGCGCGGCTTGCGCTTCAATCATTTCTTCCGTGACGGGCAATTGCATTATCGCGGCGGCGTGCCGCTTTCCGCGGCGGAGAAGCTGGCACCCGTAATGGCCGAACTCGGATGGCATCTTCAGCTCTGGATCGATGTCAGGGATCTGCCCGAGACCATTCCGGTTCTGAAATCCCTCGGCCTTCCGATCGTGATCGATCACATGGGCCGCACCGATGCGCGCGCGGGCACTGGGACGGCGGGCTTCCAATCCCTGCTCCGCGCCGTGGGCGAGGGCTGGTGCTGGGCCAAGCTGTCGGGCGCCCATCGCCTCAGCCGCGCCGCGCCGGACTATGCCGATGCGCGGCCGTTCCACGAAGCGTTGGTGCGGGCCAACCCGGAACGGCTGGTGTGGGGCGGCGACTGGCCGCATCCGCGCGTCGAAGGCGAGATGCCCGATGCCGGACATCTGTTCGAGTTGTTTCAGATGTGGACGCCGGACCAGGCGACGCAGCACCGCATCCTCGTGACCAATCCCGCCAGGCTCTATGGTTTTCCGAATTGAAAGTACGTCGATGATGTCCGTCAACAACAAGCGTGTGTTCTACGTCAAATATCTCGCCAACGAGATCTATGCCGATATTCTGCGGGCGCGGCCCGACGTGCGGCTCGACCGGCTCGAGAATGAAAGTCCCGAGGAAGTCTCGGCGCCGATCCTGGCCGCCGCGCATGCCTACCAGATTGGCGCCGCGCGCGATGAACTGGCGAAGCATTTCCACGTCGACCAGGACTTACTGAGGCGCGCGCCGAATCTGCTGATCGTCTCCAGCAACGGCGCAGGCTACGACCCCGTCGATGTCGATGCCTGCACGGCGGCGGGCGTGCTGGTTGTCAATCAGTCCGGCGGCAATGCCCATTCGGTTGCCGAGCATGCGCTGGCGATGCTGATCACGCTGTCGAAGCGCATCATTCAGGCCGATCGCGCGCTTCGGCGCGAGGCCAATGTCAACCGCAATGCGCTGATGGGCACGGAGGTGCAGGGCAAGACCATCGGCATTGTCGGGCTCGGCAATGTCGGTCGCCGCATCGCCGCGCTCTGCAAGGGCCTGCTCGGTATGAACGTGCTGGCCTATGATCCCTACCTCTCGACAACCGAAATGGCCGAGCGGGGCGGGGAGAAGGTTACGCTGGACGAGTTGTTGCGCCGCTCGGACTACGTCTCGATCTCCTGTCCGCTGACCAAGGAAAGCCGGAGCATGATCGGCGCGCGCGAATTCGCGCTGATGCAGCCGCATGCCTACTTCATCACCACCGCGCGTGGCTTTATCCACGACGAGGCGGCGCTGACTGATGCGCTGCGCGACAAGCGCATTGCCGGCGCGGGACTTGACGTCTGGGCCAAGGAGCCGCCGCCGCCCGAGCACCCGCTGCTGCAGTTCGACAATGTGCTGGCAAGCCCGCATACCGCGGGGGTGACCAAGGAGGCGCGGGAGAACATGGCGAGGATAGCCGCCGAGCAAATGCTCGACGCACTCGATGGCAAGCGGCCGCCACGCGTCATCAATCCGGAAGTCTGGCCCGATTACGTCAAGCGTTTTGAGCGGGCCTTCGGATTTGCACCGGGATAGCGTCGGCGGATTATCCGTCACACGCTGAATTCTCCCGGATTTTCGCGGAGAAGATTTCTTCCGTTGCCGGTCTGATCGCGGCAATAAATCTGCTGCCATGTCCGGATCGGACGGCGGACGCGTCGCTATTTTTGCCGCGGCCTCGACACCCCGCTTTGGGGAGCCCATTACTTCATCTAACGCTTTATTTCCCGAACGAATGTTTCGGCCGCCGCACAGGAATTTGCGATATGCGACAGCTCGGTTCATTGCTGCGTTCTGCCCGATCCCGGATCGGACGCCGTTTCGGTGAGATCGTCGCCATTGCGGCGGCCAGCCTGCCGGCGGTCGGAGTGTAATCGGGCGCAGCGTGAAATCTAGACGGCCGGGACAGGTGGCTCGAAGGTTGCGCGTTCCCCGGCGAGGACGGCGTCCGCATCCAGCGACCAGATCGGAACCGAAGCGTCGCTGGGGATGCCACCAGAGATCTGCAGCGACAGGTATCGCAGGCAGCAGACGCGCAGGAATGATGTGAAATTCCGAACCTCGCCTCGGGCTTCAATAATTTCATCGTAAAGCTTGGTGATGAGCCGATTGACGCTCAAGCCGTCGCGTTGGCCGATCTCACCCAGCACGTGCCAAAAATGGTTTTCCAGCCGGATGCTGGTCACCACACCATGCAGCCGCAGCGACCGGGTGCTGGTGTCGTAGAGGGCGGGGTCGGCGCAAACGAAGACCTTGCACATGAGCTCCTCCGTACCATCCGCCTGATGAATGCAGCCGCGGATTTTTTTCAAGTTTATCTTCGTGGCGGACGCATCGCCACCTCTTTTCTGTCGGCTTGGGTGGGTGCGGGTAGTAACGGGTTGTTACGCGTTACGCGTCGCGGTGCTTGATCGCGACCATCGCGATCGTCGCCGCCGTAGCAATCGGCTGTTACCCGCTGCGAGACAATTCAACATAGTCTGGTTCATCGCCCGTGAAGGGCGGACAGCGCTTCCATCCAGTCATCAACGGGGGAGGAAGACATGGAAGACCAAGGCGAAGTCACCAAGCATGCCGACCATGGTCGGCGCGTCTTCTTGAAAGCGGCTGGTGTTACCGGCGTTGGGCTGGTCTTGCTCGGCAGCAGGACCAATCTCATGGCCGCCAAGCCATCGAAGCAGGAAACAACAGGAGCAAAACCAATGAATCCAAAAACGACAGCCATCGTATTGATCGAATACCAGAACGATTTCACCACGCCCGGGGGCGTCTTTCACGACGGCGTCAAAGGTGTCATGCAGTCGAACAACATGCTCTCGAACACGGTAGCACTCGTGAACAGGAGTCGTGACGCGGGCGCAACGGTGATGCACGCCCCGATTACCTTCGCGGAAGGGTACGGCGAACTCACGGGCAGTCCCTACGGAATTCTGAAGGCGGTCGTCGACAATAACGCGTTTCGCAAGGGGTCGTGGGGCGCGGCAATTGTCGACGGATTGAAGCCGCACCCCGGTGACATCCTGATTGAAGGGAAGCGCGGGCTGGACGCATTTCCCAGCACCAATCTCGATTTCATTCTGCGCAGCAAGGGAATACAGACCGTGGTTCTGGGTGGTTTCCTCACCAATTGCTGCGTGGAATCGACGATGCGCAGTGCCTACGAGCGCGGATATGACGTGATCACCCTGAAAGACTGCACGGCGGCGCTAAGCGAGGAAGAGCAGAACATGGCGCTGGCGCACAATTTCGGAATGTTCTCGCATCCGATGAATCATGACGAGTTCCTGAAGCAGCTCGGCTGAAGCCCCCGTTTGCCGCCGAGGTGCGAAAAAGGGCGGCGCGAGCCGCCCTCATTGCTTTCCAATGCCGACATGATCGTCTTCAGCTCGAGGATTGCTTCCCGGAGAGCCGCCGCTAAACTTGCAAGATCATGCTCGGCATCCACGAACTATGGCTCTTCATCGTCTCCGGCCTGCTGCCAACGTCACGCCCGGGCCTGACACGGCCTATATCGTCGGCCGCAGCCTGCAGCTGGGGTGGCGCGGCGGCGTGGTCGCGGTGCTCGGCATCGAAGCTGGCTGCCTCCTTCACGTGTTCGCCGCGGCGATCGGGCTCTCGGCGCTGCTGGCGGCGTCGTCGGCCGCGTTCACGTTGGTGAAATGGGCCGGCGCGGCCTATCTTTGCTTCATGGGCGTGAAGATGTTGCTGGCACGGGCCGCGACGCCTGTGGCTGCCGCAGCAGCTGCAACCGGCGCGATTTCGCTACGCCAAGTGTTCGTGCAGGGCGCGCTGACAAATGCGCTGAACCCGAAAGTGGCGTTGTTCTTTCTGGCCTTTCTCCCGCAGTTCGTCGCCACGGATGCGCCGCACAAGGCCGCCGCCTTCACGTTGCTCGGCCTGATCTTCATCTTCAATGGTACGCTTTGGTGTCTTGGCGTGGCGGTGTTCACCGCAGGCGCCGCCAGCCGGGTCCGAAAATCCGGTCGAGCCTTCGCCTGGATCAATCGCGGGCTAGGCGGGTTATTCGTCTATCTCGGCATCCGCATCGCCACCGCTCAGACAAGCTGAAGCATCCCGTGCGATACGGACAACTACGTAGGTTTGATATTGGTCAAAATCCTCTTCACGTAATGAATTTAGATGGGGCTGCTTTGGCGCCGTGCCACAGGAGAGGTTCCATGTCCCGCTTTGTCGTCAGGTTCATGAAAGATGTGCTCGGCGAGAATGGCCGAGAGAGCGAAATTTGTCAGAGTTCCCTGGAAATCGACGCCGCAAACGAAGGCGATGCCAGGGAGTTGGCAAAGAGAAAATTCTGCGAAACCCAGTCGCTTTGCGATTGGTCGCTCCACGCCGACCGGATTCAGGTCAAGGCCGCCGATTTTCCATCCTGAGCGTCCCGAGCTCACGCACCATCACGTCACAGGAACAGCAAGACGCTCGATGGTTTGGATGTGGCGGGCCAGCAGGCTGCAGGCTTGTTCGACGTTGCGCATTCGGAGCGCTTGCAGAATCAGGCGGTGGTCCTGATTGGACCGCGGCCGCCAGCCGGCATGGCGCGCCATCGCAAATACCAGCCGGGAATTTGCCAATTGCAATCCATCGAGACTGGCGAGCAGCCGCGGCATGGCGCAGGACGCCACCAGCGCGTGATGAAAGGCGCGATTGGCGGCCTCGAACTCCTGAAGTGTCTCGGCGTTGTCGCCTTCGATCAGGGCCAATTCGATCCTGGCCAGATGGGCCGATGTCAGCCGTGGCGCGGCATTGCGCAACGCGACCACCTCCAGCGCAGCACGCATCTCGGCGATCTCTTTCACCGAATTGGCATCGAGCGGCGCAACCCGCACGCCACGGCGCGGCACGCCGACGACGAGGTGTTGGGCTTCCAACTGTCGAAACGCCTCGCGCACGGGGACGTGGCTTGATTTGAATTCCCGCGCGACATGGTCCTGCCGCAGCGGCGTGTCGGGCGGGAGTGCGCCGCTGATGATCCGTTCTCCGATGGACTCGGCGATCCGCGTCGCCATCGTCATATTCTCGTCGGCGGCATTCATAGATTATCTATCATAAAAACGGGTGCGCTCACGGGGTGCGTCGGATAGCATCAGATCTACCACAGGAATTATAGATAATATCGAATTTTATCTACAAAGAACAGGATGCTGTCGCAATGGTTCAAGCTGCAGAGATGAAAAGGAACGGCGGCCACGACATCGGCCCTGTCCGGCACGACTGGGACCGCTCGGAGGCCGAAGCTTTCTATGCCCTGCCTTTCGCGGACCTGATGTTTCGGGCGCAGAGCATCCATCGCAGCCATTTCGACCCGAACCACGTCGAGACCGCGAGCCTGCTCAGCATCAAGACCGGCGGCTGCCCCGAGGATTGCGGATATTGCTCGCAGAGCGCGCATTACGACACCGGCCTGAAGGCGACGAAACTGATGGCCCAAGTGGACGTGGTCGCCACCGCGCGACGCGCCAGGGATGCCGGCGCGAGCCGTTTCTGCATGGCGGCCGCGTGGCGCAATCCCAGGGATCGCGATCTCGATGAGGTCTGCGGCATGGTGAGCGCGGTCAAGGACCTCGGCATGGAAACCTGCGCGACGCTGGGCATGCTGACGCCGGCGCAAGCCGCGCGGCTGCGTGAGGCCGGGCTCGACTTCTACAACCACAATGTCGACACCTCGCCCGAGTTCTACGACAAGATCATCACCACGCGCACGCTGCAGGACCGTATCGATACGCTAGCGCATGTGCGCGATGCCGGAATCAAGGTCTGCTGCGGCGGCATTGTCGGCATGGGCGAAGAGGTCGAGGACCGTCTCGGCATGTTCGTGCTGCTCGCCAACCTGCCGAGCCATCCGGAGAGCGTGCCGATCAACCTGTGGAACGAGGTCAAGGGCGTGCCGGTCAACGACACGGCGGAGCGGCCCGATCCGATCGCGCTGGCCCGGCTGGTCGCGGTTGCCCGCATCCTGATGCCACGCAGCGTGGTACGGCTGTCGGCCGGACGGCAGTACATGACCGATGAACTGCAGGCGCTGTGCTTTCTAGCCGGCGCGAATTCCATCTTCATTGGCGACGTACTCCTGACCACCAAAAACCCGCAACGCGACCGCGACGCTAATTTGCTGGATCGGCTCGGCGTCAAATCCCGTCTCAACCAGGTGCAATCGTCCGAGCCGCAGTCCGCGCACGACTGAGGCTTGCCTGAAAGCGGACCATGAACCAAGCCGTCGCGGACAAGGCCTCAAGCTACATCAAGGCCCTGCATGCCCTGCGAGATGATGACCGGCTGCGCAGCCTCAAGCCGCGCACCGGCATCGATTTTTCGTCGAATGATTATCTCGGCCTCGCAAGCGCGCCACGCATGAGGAGCGCCGTATCGGCGGCGGTCGAAGCCGGCACCCCGATCGGGGCCGGCGGATCGCGGCTTCTGCGCGGCAATTGCGAGGAGCACGAAAGCCTCGAGACCGAGGCTGCCAGCTTCTTCGGCACTGAGGCGGCGATTTTCTTTGGCAGCGGATATGTCGCCAATTTCGCCGTTCTGACAACGCTGCCGCAGCGGGGCGATCTGCTCGTCCTCGATTCGCTCGTGCATGCGAGCATTCACGAAGGCGCCCGCGCCGGCCGGGCTTCATTTCGCGAAAGCAGACATAACGACCCCGAGTCGGTCGAAGCCACCATCCGCGAATGGCGAACGCAGGGCGGCACGGGGCGGGTCTGGATCGTGGTCGAGAGCCTTTACAGCATGGACGGCGATTTTGCGGCGCTCGAGGAACTCGTTGGGATCGCGGACCGGCATGATGCCTTCCTGATGGTGGACGAAGCCCATGCCACGGGCGTTTATGGAGCGCAGGGACGCGGGCTCAGCGCCCCCTATGAAGGGCGCGACAATCTGGTCGCTGTTCACACCTGCGGCAAGGCGCTGGGGGCAGCCGGTGCGCTCGTCACCACGACGCGGGTCCTGCGCGACTTCATCGTCAATCGCTGCCGCCCGTTTATTTTCTCCACCGCACCGTCGCCTCTGATGGCGGTTGCCGTGCAGGAGGCGCTTCTGATCCTGCGGCAGGAACCCGAGCGACAGCAACGCCTGACGAACCTGGTCGCATTTGCGCATCGTCAGATCGGCGCGCGTCGCGGCTGGCGGGTGTCGGGTTCGCAGATCGTGCCGTATGTGGTTGGCGACAATGCGCGCGCCATGGCGCTGGCCGCAGCGCTGCAGGCGCGCGGCTTCGATATCCGCGGGATTAGGCCGCCAACGGTGCCGGCGGGCACGGCGCGGTTGCGCATTTCCCTGACCAACAATGTCGGGGAGGATGACGTGCGCGCCATGCTCGACGCCCTGATCGAAGAGACCGGAGACGAGGGGAGATGAGCCAGCGGATCGTGGTGGCTGGCACCGACACCGAGATTGGCAAGACGGTGTTCGCCGCTGGCCTCGCCGATCTGCTCGGCGCCAATTACTGGAAACCGATCCAGGCGGGCCTCAAGGAAGAGACCGATTCCCACATCGTCGCGCGACTGGGCGGACTCTCCGACGACCGCATCGTACCGGAACTCTATCGCCTGCAAACGCCGGCTTCGCCGCATCGGGCCGCGGCAATTGACGGCGTCCGCATTGCGGTCGAGTCACTCGATGTGCCCGATACCGGCGGGCGGGCGCTTATCATCGAGGGCAGCGGTGGGCTGCTGGTCCCGCTCGAT
>JBKQRS010000222.1:0-3772 GCA_052143915.1 Bradyrhizobium sp. | reverse complement strand
CGTTGAACCACCGACATAAAGATGCTTCGAAACCCGGGGGTGGCCTAAGTCTCTGTATTTGAGTCGGTTTTCGAGATGTGTGAATCGGATAGCCGGGGACCGGGCTTTCTTGCCCCCGTCATCGACGGAATTGCTTCCACCAACTTGATGCCAGCGTCGGGGCATCAGGACCACACGACTTCGCCGTCCGCGTTAGCGCCATTCGTCAAAGGCGCTCTCTACGTCCATCGCATCCCGTGCCCAACGTTCGTGACGATCGCGAAACGCCCCTCTATGGGGACGGGATGACGGGAATATCGATCTGATTTGGGTTAGCGGCGAAGCGAAATATTTTTTCAAACGGGACTGGACTGGGCAAATCAGATTGAAATGTTTCAACAAATTAGGTTTTAGGCGCACAGCGCTCAGGCTTTGGATTTCGCAAATGCAATTGCCCAAAGATGAATTAGTGCACTGTCACCGTAATGCTGTCTCATGGCATGGCGTTCACGCCATCGCACAGGCGGGGTTCGCGCAGGCTTGGCGATTGCCGTTATTCGTCGGGGCTCTACGCCTTGCCCAAATCCGCGTCCGTGATGAATTTCAGACCGAAATCGGCGAGAGGCAGCATGGGGTCAATCGGTTCACCCCATATCGCCTTACGGCTAGCTAACGGCAACTTCCAGAACGCATCGAGGGCTGCCGTGTTCTCGAAGTGCTGCCACAGCGCTTGGTTCTCGATTACATGGACAATCGACGACCGCGCGATGTTTTCAACAATCATTTCCTTCTTTAAAATTTCCAGCCGCACTTCCCGGTCGAATTTGCCTAAATAGCGGTGCTCGTGAAGGTGTTCGTCGGCGCTTCGGACGTCGTAGATTTCACCCATCAGATCGTGATGGCGCGGGCCGATGAAAAGCTCGGTCCGGCTTTTGAACTGCTGTTTGGTCTTGCTGACCTCAGGCAAAATCAGGCCGTCGATACATCGCGAGTATTGATGCACGCGCTCAAGGATGTCCGCCGTCGTGCGGGTTTTCTGATAGAGTCGGAGCACGCGCAAGAAGCGTCAGTCACCAATTCCATGGAACGATTGCTCAATTTGCGCGATCTTCCCGCCAAGCCGCGCTCCGGTCTCGACGTCAGTTGCGGTCAGAGCTGGAAAGCCCCGTGATATGCACTGCACGGGAATATCAAAATCGTTTTTCTGCCGAATACCAACCTCTCCATCGCGGCGTGATCCCGTCAGCATCACCGGTTCGTAGCTCGTTGCAAACCTACTTGCGAGCAGCAGTCCAGCGTAGAAGTGGATTACATTATGCTGGAGTTTTGTGTTCTCAGCATCGAGATCGCCAAGCTGTTGCGATTCAACTTTGCTAAGCAAAAATAGATTTGACCGCTCAATTTCTTGGCAACGGATCGTGCCGAGCCATTCCTTCCATTGTGACGGAAATTCAAACCGGGTATCGGTGACGACCCAAAGTCCCGGCGCACCGACGCCATTTTGGATGTTTCCGTCAGTCCTCACGCTTAAGCAGAAAAGAGCGTATTTTTCACCGTCATTGATCCAGTTTATGAATTTTTCCGCACTCATCTCGACCTCGCGCCTATCGAACGATGTTGCGCACCTTGGCCCGCTTGCGGGAATTACGGTGACAGCGCACTTAATTGATAGACCCGGTATGAAAATTAAATGCACTGTCACCGTAATTCCGTGGGAGTTAAGTGCACTGTCACCGTAATTTTGTCACCGTAATTTTGCGTAATTTCACCGTAATTTTGGTCTCGCGATTACGGTGACGCTGCACTCAATTGAGATGGCTCACTTCAGCGATCGCGGCGCCACCCCCCACCCCCGACCCCTCCCCGCCACTCGCTTCGCTCGCGGGAGGAGGGGAGTAGGAAGACTCGTCGCGGCGTGAAGACGTTCTGTTGCGGTGCATTTGCATGCCCAATATCGCGCCAGCTTGCTTGACCCGGAGGCGGCAGGCGAGGAAGTTGCGGGAGCCGTGCACGCGCCCTCCGACTCATCCAGAGGTTCCACCGCATTCATCCCCGACTCCGGTCAGGCCTGGGTGCGGCTCGCGCTTGCGCTGGTGATCGGCTCGATCGGCAGCGTCGGAATGTGGTCGGTCGTGGTGGTGCTGCCGATCGTGCAGGGCGAGTTCGGCGCCACGCGCGGGGCCGTATCGCTGGCCTTTACGCTCACCATGCTGGGATTCGGCCTCGGCGGCGTCGCGACGGGGCGGATCACCGATCGCTTTGGCATCGTGGTGGCGATGGGACTAAGCATCGCCTTTCTCGGGCTCGCTTTTGTGGCCGCCGGGCTTTCGACCACGCTGTGGCAATTCATCGCGGTGCATATCCTGATCGGGCTGGGGACCTCGGCGACCTTTGCCCCATTAATGGCGGAAGCCTCGCACTGGTTCGAACGCTATCGCGGTCTCGCCGTCACCATTGTCGCCAGCGGCAATTATGTCGGCGGTACGCTCTGGCCGCCGCTGGTCAACTGGGGAATCCAGTCGGCCGGCTGGCGAACCACCTATATCGCGATCGGGATTTTCTGCGTGGTGGCGATGACGATCGTGCTGGCGGCTCTCCGTGCCCGGATCGGCGCGGAGAGCCGGCGCAGTCACGCGAACGCAGCCCCGCCGCGGGTCGACCTGCGGCTCTCGACCAATACGCTGACGGTGATGCTGAGCATCGCCAGCATTTCCTGCTGCGTGGCGATGGCGATGCCACAGGTTCATATCGTCGCCTATTGCGGTGATCTTGGTTACGGCGTGGCGCGCGGCGCCGAAATGCTGTCGCTGATGATGGCCTTCGGCGTCGTCAGCCGCATCGGCTCGGGATTTCTGGCAGACAAGATCGGCGGCATCCGCACGCTGCTGATCGGCTCGGTGGCGCAGGGCTTTGCGCTGTTGTTCTATCTGTTCTTCGACGGGCTCACCTCGCTCTACATCATCTCGGCGATGTTCGGCCTGTTTCAGGGCGGCATCGTGCCGAGCTACGCCATCATCGTCCGTGAATCGATGCCGGCCAGCGAAGCGGGGACCCGGGTCGGCCTCGTGATCTTCGCCTCCGTGTTCGGCATGTCGTTCGGCGGCTGGGTGTCCGGCGTGATCTTCGATGCGTCCGGCTCCTATGCCGCGGCCTTCCTCAACGGGCTGCTCTGGAATGCGCTCAACATCGCCATCATGGTGGCCTTGCTGATCCGCTCGCGCGCGCGGCTGGCGATGGCGTGAGCGGGGCTTCCGCGCGGCCGTGCATCGTTGAGGCTGGCGGATCGCGGCCGGCTTTCACGCGCCCTGGCCTACCTTGATCAGGACGCAGCCGCTGATCTTGAGGCTGCCGTCGGGCTCTTGCTCCAGCGTATACAGCGCTTCCCAGGGCACCTGAAATCGGAGGGCGATCGCCAGAGCTCTACCGTCCCATCTCCGTCAAATTCTGCTTCGCTTCGGGATTTTCGACCGGCGCCGCTCCCTCGAACCACTGACGGGCGACCTTGACGCCGCGGCGAACCGGCTGGTCAGCCTGACCGCCAGGAAGCGATGTGCTAAACGCATTGATGTTGCCGCGCGGCGTGCCGCACCATGCCGGTGCAGCCGGTGATAATTTGTGTCGAGATTCGCGGAGAGCCGTGACGTGATGAACCGAATAGTCCCCCTGCTGCGCACCGCAATGTATGCGCTGCGCGGCGGATTTCTGGTCCGGCCGCTGCTGATTTCGATCGCGCTCGGGTTGTTTGGCGCGCTGCTTTCTTCGTTTGAGGAGGCGGTCCCGGCTCTGAGCGGTT
>JBKQRS010000221.1:0-6228 GCA_052143915.1 Bradyrhizobium sp. | reverse complement strand
ATCGCCATTTTTGTAGATAATTCCGTTCAATCGTCCGGTCATAGCTGTTGTCGCGCATCGAATCCTCCGTTGCGAAGATTCAATCAGCGAATTAGTGAACTTGCACAATTGCGAGGAGCCAACGGGTCGCGCGAATGCGCGCCCGATGACAGGCTCCGCGACGAAGCAACCATTCTTCCGTTGCGCGGAGAGATGGATTGCTTCGCTAACGCTCGCAATGACGGTTTGGCTGTTTGACAACTGAGTCGGAAGCGAACGCGTCCGGGTCCGAACGAACCCTAAAACCCGAAGAACTTTTCGCGCAAGGCGTCTTCGTACTTTGCCTTCGCGTCCTTTACTTTGGTGCGCATCTCGTCCTCCTCGAAATGCGCCGCCTCCCACGCGTCGACCTCGGCCACGTCGTGATTCACGGAAGCCAAGGCCTCCTCCTTGCGAATGGCCGATATCCAGGCCTCCACCGCGTCCCTGTAGGCAACCTGCAACTCGTCGAGTTCCGGATGTTCGCTGCTCATTTCAACCCCCCGACCGGTGTCATTCGTCAGTTCCGGCGTTTATAGAGAACCCGAATGAAGATACGACGACATCACCATCAGAGCTTCGTCCGGATGAAGATGCCGTCAATCTCGGCAGGCGGAAGTCATGGCGAACAATAATACCGAATCCCGGTTTACCCGGCTGCGCGAGATTCCGAACGCCGTGTGGGCGCTCGGCTTCGTTTCGCTCCTGATGGATACGTCCTCCGAGATCATTCACGCGCTATTGCCGGTCTATCTGGTCAGCGTGCTCGGTGCCTCGATGGTGACGGTCGGATTTATCGAAGGCGTCGCCGAGGCGACGGCTTCGATCACCAAGGTATTTTCCGGCGCGATCTCGGACTGGCTCGGCAAGCGCAAATTATTGGCCGTCATCGGCTATGGATTGGCGGCATTGACAAAGCCGATCTTCCCGCTGGCGCCGTCGGTCGGCTGGCTGTTCGCCGCCCGCTTCGTCGATCGCATCGGCAAGGGCATCCGGGGGGCGCCTCGGGATGCATTGATTGCCGATATCGCGCCGGCAAAGTTGCGCGGGGCGAGTTTCGGGCTGCGTCAATCGCTGGATACCGCCGGTGCCTTTATCGGCCCGGCGCTGGCCATCGGCTTGATGTGGTGGACTGCGAATAATTTCCGCACCGTTTTCTGGTTTGCGGTTATTCCGGCGTTCCTCTGTGTGGCGCTGCTCGTGCTTGCGATCGATGAGCCCGAGCGCCCCGCCGGGCTTCGCAAGGTGCACTCGCCCTTGAGCGGCGTTGAACTGAAGCGCCTTGGCCTGGCCTATTGGTTTGTCGTCGGCATCGCGGTCACCTTCTCGCTGGCGCGGTTTTCCGAGGCCTTCCTGATCCTTCGCGCCCAGGCGGTCGGTCTGCCGGTGATGCTGGTGCCGCTGGTGCTGGTCTTGATGAATCTCGTCTATTCGCTCGCGGCCTATCCGGCCGGCGCATTGTCGGATCGCGTCAACCGCATCACGCTTCTCGGCATCGGCTTCGGCTTCCTGGTGGCGGCCGACCTTGCACTCGCGCTCACCAACGGTCTTGCGGGCGTTGCCGCAGGCGTCGCTCTATGGGGATTGCATATGGGATTCACGCAAGGGCTGCTTGCGACGCTGGTGGCGGATACGGCTCCGCCGGAGTTGCGCGGTACGGCTTTCGGGATGTTCAACCTGCTCAGCGGACTGGCGCTTCTGATCGCCAGCGTGCTCGCGGGGGAATTATGGCAGCGCATCGGACCCCAGAGCACCTTCCTCGCGGGCGCGGTGTTTACCGCGCTGGCTCTCGCCGGCCTTGCGGTGGCCCGCCGGATCGCGCCCGAAGTTGGCGATGGCCATAAATCTGATTAGGGGAGAAACCCGACCGACATTCGTGCTCAGAGCCTAACCGAAAATGCCGTCAACGAAATGAAAAGATAGGATCGTCATTGCAATGACGGCAGACTCTCAGGACTGCCGAAAGCCCATGCGGAACGCGCCCCAGTGGCGGCCGCGGACGTAAATCGGCGATGAGAGGTCCTTCATCAGGACGAAATTGCCGCCGCCCATGTCGCGCCGGTAGGTTTGAAGGAGAAAGGGCTTCTTGTTCGCCGCCACCTTTTTCACCGCCCGATCGTTGAACAGCCGCCGGTTGCGGCAGTTCGCGTTGTTCCAGACCGGATCACGCCCCTGCGGCAGGCGGTAGTTCGGGTTGTGGGTGGGAAGATAGCCGCCCTTGGCCCACGCCACGCAGAACACGATGCGGGGATCGGTCTTCTGCAGCGGATCCTGGATCGGCGGCAGGATCCGGTCGGTGAATTCGACATAGGAGGTCATGTATTGCTTGGGGTCGGTACCCGGAATTTCGCGGTAGTTCTCGTCCATCAACTGATCGAGGCGGATGTCACCGCGCTCGACGGCGGTCTCGAACGCCGCCGAAATCTGTTTCGCGGCGTCGACCACGGCGCGGATCAGCGGCGCGTCCGAGGTTTCCACGCCGCTGTCGGCGATCAGTTCGATCAGGTTCTCGGAAAGGTCGAGCAGCTTGGCGACCCGGTCGTCCGCGTGCTTGAGGTCGGTCGAGGACAGATCGACGCCCTTGGCGAGATGGCCGAGTTCGTCGATCACCATGTCGCAGTGAGCGAGGTTGGAGGTCGCCGCTTTGGCGACGCCGTCGATCTCCTGGCCGACCGCAGTGAAGCCGTCCTGAACGCGAACGATAATGCCCTGGATCTGCCCGGCGCCTTCACCGGCATTCTTCGCCCGCAGCGAGGCGTCGCCGCTCTCGCCGATCAGACTGCCCACCTGGCCGTCGAGATCGCGAACGGTATCGCCGATCTGATGCGTCGCCAGACGCGTCGCTTCCGCAAGGCTCTTCACTTCGCTGGCGACGACCGCAAAGCCGCGGCCGGCGGCGCCGGCCCGCGCCGCCTCGATGGTCGCGTTAAGCGCCAAGAGGTTGGTTTGCTTGGCGATCGCCTCGATCGAACCGGACACCTTGGCCACCTGCGCGAGTGCGGTGCCGACGGCGCCGAGACGGTGTTCGATGCGGCCCACCGCTTCGATCAATTCGGCGATGTGCTGCACGGCCGTCTCGACCACGGCGCGCGACTGCGTGATTTCGCCGACGGCGGCGGACGTCGCGGTTTGCACCGCCCGCGACGCGGTGGCGATATCGTGGTTGGCGGAAACCATCGTCTCGGCGGTCTTCTGCAGATGTCCGAAACGGTCGGCCTGGGCGGTCACGCGGCCGGCGACCTCCTGCAGATTCCCGGCGACGTCCGCGAGTTCCACCCCGAGGCCGCCGATCCGGTTCGAAAGCTGGTCGACCAGGCGTTCGCTGTCCGAAGGCATGGCCGCTGCGTCGTCCTTTCTTGTGGCCTGTGCAACTGACATCGCTGCATTCCTCCGGGTCAAACCCAATGACTGATTCGTGTTCAAAGTTTGTAGGCCGTGCGGAACCCGCCCCAGTGCCGGCCATTGACGCGGATCGGCACGTCGATCTCGCGCATCATGACGGTTTTGCCGTTGCCCATGTCACGCGCGTAGCTCTGGATCAGATAGGAGCGCTGGTTGCGTCCGGCGGCGAGCCCGGCCGGGTCGTTGAAGATGCGGCGGTTACGGCTGTTGGCCGTGTTCCAGGCGACATCGCCGGGGCGTTGCGGATGCGAATAGACCTTGTTGTGCACCGGGAGGTAGCCGTTGCGGTCGATCATCACGCAAAACACCATCCGCGGGTCCTTGGCGAGGAAGGTCTCTTGAAACGCCGGCAGAGCGCGATCCGCCCAGTCGAGGATCCGGGTGCGGTGCTGCACCGGGTTGGTGCCCGGTATCTCGACGTAGTCGGTGTCGAACATGTCTTCGATCGAGATCGTGCCGCTCGCCACCGCGCTTTCGAAAATCTTGGTCAGCGCAGTGCCGGCCTCCATCGCGCGGGTGACGAATTCGGTGTTCTCGTCGTGGATCGACCACAGCTTGTCTTCGATCTTTTCGGTGAGCTCGGCATCCAGCATCTCGAAATTGGCCTGTACGCCCGCTTTCGATCGCTCACCGGTGCGAATCCTGCACGCGCCGATGCTCTCCACCGCGGCAGTGAGGGCTTGGTTCAGCGGCAAGGTTTCGGCTTCCGGTCCGCCGATCAGGATGCTCTCCAGGGAAATCTCATAGACGGCAGCTGCGACCTTGCCGCGCGCGGTCTGGATTTCAATCTTGAGATTGCATGGCAGCCGTTCCTGCTTGCGCCGGTCGGTGCGCAGGTCCTGGCCGAGCAGTACCGCGCAACGGGCCTTGAGTTTCTGCGCGAACATGGTGACGGCCTTGCCGGCGTTGGCGACATGCTCGCCATGGACTTCGGCTTCCTTGGCCGCGCTGTCGATCTCGGCGGCACTGTCGCCGACCGAGACGATGAAATGCGACGCGGTGGCGGCGTTGTCGGCGATTTCGCTCGTGGTCTGGTTCTGCTCGCTGACCGCGCCGTTGACGTTCTCGAAAACCGGCCGGATCGCCTCGATCGCCAGCGAGATCCGGTGCACGGCATCGACCGAGCCCGCGGCATCCTTCTGCAGCGCATCGATCTTTTTCTTGATCTCCTCGGTGGCGTCCTGGGTTTGCACCGCCAGCGCCTTGACCTCGGAGGCGACCACGGCGAAGCCCCGCCCGGCGCTGCCAGCCCGCGCCGCCTCGATGGTCGAGTTGAGCGCCAGCAGCGTCGTCTGCCTGGCGATCTGCGCGATCAGGTTGACGACATTGCCGATCGCGGCCGAGGACTCCTTGAGCCGATCGACATTGAGACTGGCTTCCTGGGCGGCGGCAGAGGCCTGATCGGCGAGCTGGCTCGCGTTGCGGACCTGCGACCCGATGCCTTCCGCCGAATGGGTGAACTTGTCGGCGGCCTGCGAGAAAGTGGTCGCAGTGCCTTGCGCGGCGCTGCTGCGCCCGGTGAGCGCGTCGGTACGCTGGCGAATGGTGGAGAGTGTCGTTGCGGTCGCCTCGGCGCCGCCGGCGACCGAATTGGCCGCGCGCTCGAGCTGACGGATCATTCCGCCGAGTTCCAGTTCGAGCAGTTCGAGGATCTGCCTGGCGGAATCGGCGTCCGAAGCGCCGCCAACCTCGGCAACGGCCGCGGACTTTGCCGCCTGCGGCTCGACCGCAGGCACCGGTTCCGGCGGACGTTTCCTAAACAAACCAAACGCCATGGGCTCTCCCGGCCATTCGAGGATGAGTTCGGCATCCTCCCACTGCGTCATGAAATCAGGGTTAACAATTGCCTCTTACGCAGGCAGTTGGCACTACTGCGTTACCGAAAACGCAGGCAAATCTTTGATTTTAACTATTCCCCGGCCTATAACGCCGCGCTTTCCACCCCAACCAACCCGGACGATTCCCGAAAGAAACCGCATGGCCGGACATTCCCAATTCAAGAACATCATGCACCGCAAGGGCCGGCAGGATGCCCAGAAGTCGAAATTGTTCGGCAAGCTGGCCCGCGAAATTACGGTCGCGGCGAAACTCGGAACGCCCGATCCCGCCATGAACCCGCGCCTGCGCGCCGCCGTGATCGCGGCGCGCCAGGAGAACATGCCGAAGGACAATATCGAGCGCGCGATCAAGAAAGCACTCGGCGGGGACAGCGAGAATTACGACGAGATTCGGTATGAAGGTTATGGCCCGGGCGGTGTTGCCGTCATCGTCGAGGCGCTGACCGACAACCGCAACCGCGCCGCATCCGATATCCGCTCCTACTTCACCAAGTCGGGCGGCAATCTCGGTGAAACCGGTTCTGTCGCGTTCATGTTCGATCGCACCGGCATCATCGAGTACGACGCCAAGGTCGCCTCCGACGATGCCATGCTGGAGGCGGCGATCGAGGCCGGTGCTGACGACGTCGTATCGACCGAGAACGGCCACGAGATCTACGCGTCGCAGGAAACCTTCCGCGAGGTCGCCAGGGCGCTGGAGGCGAAATTCGGCGAGGCCCGCAAGGCGGCGCTGACCTGGAAGCCGCATAACACGGTTGCGGTGGACGACGAGACCGGCGAGAAGCTTTTGAAGCTGATCGACCTCTTGAACGAGCATGACGACGTGCAAAACGTCTACGCCAATTTCGAGGTCTCGGACGCGCTGGTGCAAAAGCTGAGCGCGTAACGGAGTTGTAGATTTGTAGGATCGGTCGAGCGTTTGCGCTAGCCTGGCGCGGCCGGGTTTGCGGGGAGGCCGACGTAAACCTCG
>JBKQRS010000220.1:0-15022 GCA_052143915.1 Bradyrhizobium sp. | reverse complement strand
CTAGAGCATTCGGCGGTTAAAATGGTGCATATCCGGCGTGTTTGAAGTAGTTGGCGCATTCTTGCGGGGTGAAGGCGGATAGAGCCTCACCGATTTTGTCCCAGAGTGCGTCGCGGGTTCTGGCAGCGGCCTTTCTGAGAAGCGCCTTGAGCTTGGCGAAGGTCATCTCGATCGGGTTCAGGTCCGGAGAATACGGCGGGAGATAAAGAAGCCTGGCATTGGCCGCCTCAATCAGTGTTCGCACGCCGTCGACTTTGTGAGCGGGCAGATTGTCCATCACGACGATATCGCCATCCGACAAGCTTGGCACCAGAACCTTCTCGACATAGACGAGGAACCCTTGACCGTCGATGGGGCCGTCGAGCACGCACGGCGCACTGATCTCATTACACCGCAGACCGGCGACAAAAGTCGTGGTCTTCCAATGTCCCCAAGGCGCTTTGCCCATGAGCCGCCGTCCGCTGGCGCAGCGGCCTCGCTGTCGAACCATTTTGGTGTTGGTTCCAGTCTCGTCGATGAAGACAAGCTCGCTGGCATCAAGGGCAGGTTGCTCGGCTTTCCACGTCTGCCGCGCCTCAGCGACGTCGGGCCGCTCCCGCTCGGCGGCGTGCAGTGTTTTTTTTGAAGCTGATCCCGTGCCGCTTGAAGAACCGGCGGATCGAGGTCTCGGTCGTGACCAACCCAAGGCCATCGGATATCCGCTGTTCAAGTTCCATCAAGGTCAGGTCCGGCTCCGTCGCCACAAGCTTCAAAAGCCAGTCTGCATGGGGCTCCAGCGGCGAGCGGCTCTTGCCCCCGCGCGGCCTCGGACTGACGCTCCCGGTCTCATCTTGCAGCTCTACCCAGCGTATTGCCGACGACACGCCCACCCGATAAAGCCGCGCCGCTTTCCGCCGCGACATACCTGCAGCCACTTCCGCCACAACGCGTTTGAATAGATCCGTTGCCCCATCTGTCCCTCCAAGGCAGAGGGCCAATAGATTCACACATCTCTCGTCAAGGGAATCCCACGCCCGATCACAATCGATTCAACTCAGCCGTCGGATGCTCTCTAGAACACATTCCGGGACTTTTCCGGGACTTTCGGGTCCGAAGTGTGCTTTTCGCGTCCCTTGTGTTCCCATCCGTGCTTTTCGTATCTTGCGCCTAGCGGTGAATTTCCCTAATCAATCGGCGTCGTTAGACAGTCGGAGCGTGGCGCAGCCCGGTTAGCGCACTAGTCTGGGAGACTAGGGGTCGGAGGTTCAAATCCTCTCGCTCCGACCAAAATTACAAATAAAATCAATAATTTGATGGACACTCGATGAGGTGGCCATTCTACCGCTTTCAAAAAATCGCCACCGGGTCGCCACCAAGAGCGGCCATTCGTCGAAAACCAGCTTGCCGTACTACTGAGCCAAATTGCGCGTTTTTGCTGGACTGACCCGATGTGGTTGGCTGGAGCAGAGGGGGCGACGTGCCGTGATTGACGACCTGGGCTGGGGTGGGGACCAGGTAGGCAAGCTTGTCGCCCTCCAAGGTTCAATGAGACACCTGACTAGTAGTGGAAAAGTCAGGGATAGGCTTGATAGAGCGACCTTTTGCCTTGTGACCTATATGGAACATGACTTTCCCGAGCCCTTGAGGCCGGCGTTCAAGAGAATCCTTGAGGCGAGGTTACGTTCCAGGTGCGAGATAAATCCGAACTATGTCGTTTTTGCTTTCGATGAGCTGACGCCTACTGAGCGAAAGCAAATCGTGGCAGACATTACGGCGCTTCACGATGCGTGTCTTATCGACATCGGACGCAAGTGGCCTGAATACGATTTTGTATACCCTAAAGATGAAGTTCTTCAGGGGCCGAAGAGAAAGCGAAAGCGGTAAAGGTGTCAAAAGAGCAGGACACTCGGGCAGGGCGAACCCAAGCGATTTTTCATGCTCGAAACTGCACTCGGCTATTTGAAATCAATCCCATGGACAAGTGCGGCCAGTATTTTGTTTGGCGCTTCCATCAGCGCTCTCGTTTCTTTCCTCTTGCAGCGCAGCTCATTCACGGAAGCGCGACTGCAAAAGGAGAAAGACAGACGGGAGGTACGGAACCCTAACAAAGTGCTTGTGATCGCTGTATCTGACGGCGCTGGCTCGGCGAGCCACGCAGCATTCGGCGCTCAAATTGCTTCCTGTACTTTCGCTAAGAATACACGACCGCACGGCTGCGCACAGAGTTCAAGCTGGTAGGGCTGGGCTCACTGATACCTTCGCTTCAGGCCGCAAGTGCCCGTTCATGAAAGCTGGATGCGGGAAAACTGCACGTCCAGTTTGTGCGGCGGACGGAGGCCAGCGCAAGAGCAATCGAACGCGCCTCCTCCGACCCGACACTTGCGAAGCGACTGAACAAGGGGAGGCAACTCCCGGCGGAAGTCGTGGAGGGAAGGGCCTCACCCAGGGGGAAAAGCCGTTAGGCGGTCGCGGTTCGGACACTGAGCCGAAATGCCGCGTCGATCCGAATGATGGCTGCGCGTCGGGCGAGAGCGTGACTAAATCGTTCATCGCACGACGTCTGACCCGAGGGAGTAGCCCGGTGCGTTAGCAGCGCACGCCGGGAGTGCGGGGGGCGAGGAGAAAATCTCGTCCCTACCGCGACCATGCGCCTTCTCACGACCAACCGCGCGTAGGCAGACCCTCGTTATTGCGTTCGCGCGCCTTGCGCTGTTCGTCCAATTGCTAAAGAGTGGTTTAGGGCCTTGGAGATTACTAATGCGCTTTATTGGTATCGTGACGTTCGCATCGGCGGTCCTAAGCTGCTGCGCCGGCTTGGCACAAAGTACACCGGAATATATACCGTCGAGCGACTATCGAAAAATGACCTGCCCTGAATTGGAGCAAGAAGGTCGCGCGATCTCAAAGAGAGGATTTGCGCTTTCCGGCTTGAAAGCGGGTCTGGGCGGCAGCGACGGCACCAAGATAGCACCGGCGATTGTGATCGTCTGGCCGGTGACTTCTCCAATCGGGGACAAGCAGAAATCGGACAATCTCGCGCTGGCTCTCAAGCAAATGGACGCGATTGAACAGGCGAGCATCGCAAGCCAGTGCAGCATCCGATTTCAACGACCACCCGCAAGTTAGGAAATCCCGGACACACACAATTTCCGCTGATGGCACGATTGATACATGCCGATGGACTCTGAGAACGTCTGCTTATCGGGGGTGGTCTCAACCGGTCGACGCAACACTTTATCTTGAAGGAGAGATGGAGTGTGGTTTGATGGGTCACAAATTTCATAGAGGGTTTACTGCGGCAGAGAAAACGGAGTTATGGGATCGCTGGAAGCGCGGAGAGTCGCTGAAGGCGATCGGACGAGCTTTTGGTAAACAGTCATCGTCGATCTATTTTTTGGTGACTCCGCATGGTGGGATTCGTTCTGCCCAACGGCGTCGCTCCAGGCTGACACCGCTCGCGGAACGCGAGGTGATTTCCAGAGGCGTCACGGCACATCAATCGGCACGATCGATCGCTAGGTTGGCTTGGCCGCTCACCCTCGACGGTGAGCCGGGAAATGAGCCGCAATGGCGGCTATGATCGCTACCGAGCAGCGCTTGCTGATGAGAGTGCCTGGGCGCGGGCTCGTCGTCCAAAATGTTGTAAATTGGCGAACAGTCCGCGGCTACGGCAGGCAGTAGCTGGGAAGCTCAGATTGGATTCGTCGCCCGAGCAGATAGCCGGTTGGCTAAAGAGAACGCATCCTGAAGACGAATGTAATCAGGTGTCACACGAGAGCATCTACCGCAGCTTATTTGTTCAAACACGTGGCGTGCTCAAGAAAGAGCTGCTTAGTCATCTGCGATCGAAGCGCTCGATGCGTCGCTCCACGGCGAGCCGAACGGTGGCCTTATCGCGATGTCAGATGGTTTCCCGAATGTTCATCGCAAGGAAGTCCACATCGCCAGCGGCTCGCTACCGTCTCCCAGCCATTTATCCGTATCAACACTTTTTCGACGTCGGTGGTCTGATGTACTATGGGCCCGAAATGGTCGATCAATACCGACGCGCAGCCTCGTACATCGATCGTATCATCAAGGGCGAGAACCCGGCCGAACTTCCGGTGCAAGCGCCAACCAAGAATTGGCCATCAACCTTAAGGCCGCCAAGTTCGGCTGCGACGTAACGTTGGTTAAAGTTGGTTGGCCTGCACTGCGTTTGGCTGCCTCATTTCGAAGACGATGACCTCCGCTTCTCCTCCTCGAACAATGCGGTGTGTCGATGTACTCGCAGCGCTCGGGTGTGAATTCACCGGCGTTCAGCGCGTCGATGGTGGGCGTTTGGAATTTCGATTTTTCGGTGTTCGAGACCAATCGGGGTGCCTTTCGTAGCGCCAGAGGACCAACCCAGCGTCTCGAGCGCTAAAATCGCGAGGGCAGGGTGGTTTCCTTGCCCCGGAAGGGCTGCTACCCCGGATGTCCGGCTTTGGCGATCATACTCCGAGCGCGGATAAGTGTCATGCACCAGTTCGGTGCATTGATCCCAGCTCCGCCGGGCCTCACGCGGGCCCGTGTGCCCGAAGCTTCCCGTCAAGAACGACGAGATCGCCGAGCGCCTTTCGCTCACCACTGATAGCGGACGACGCCCTTGCCGGCGTATGAGCTCGTGACGTCGGAGAACTCGCCCTCGAACGAGGCCGCTACGGACCAGCCGTTGATCCATTTCCATTCGGCAGACGCCGTGGCGAGCGCGGCATCAGGTGCCTGCGCCGCGCCGTTCACCACAAATGATGCGCCCGGCAGCGTCTGGAAAGTTGCGGCTATGGAACGGTCCGGATTGAAGTCGTATGCCCAGGCAACGCGGCTGCGCAGCGTAAGAACGCCGTCCGTCATGGCAAACGATTTATCGGTGCGAAGGCCGAGCTCGCTGCGCGTGTCGGTGACGCTTTTGGCGGCGTAGCCGAGCGCGAAGGCCGCTGCGCCGGAGACCACCTGCTCGGCGTAAGCGGGTAGATCGAAGGTGGTGAATTGCGCTGCGGCGTAGGGCGTGAGACCGATGCCGCCGGTGATCGGCACTACAAAGCGATAGCCGCCCTCGACCCTGCCGGAATAGGCGTTGGCGTTGAACTCGGCGCGCAGATGATCGAGGCCGGCGACGGTGACGAAGCGGTCGGTGGTGACGTCCTGCCAGCCATAGGCGAGCGCAGCCGAAATATAAGAAGGCCCGTTGCTATGCCGGACATAGGCGCCAGCCTGGAGTAGATCGGATCGGCCGGTGCCGCCATTGGCCACCGAGAAATTGGTGCCGCCGCCAGCCAGCGCGAAACCCGCTAATGTCGATGGCGAGACCAGGTAGTCGGCACCGACCGCACCGGCGGCGATGCGGCTGGTGGTGTCGTTCGACCCGAGCGCCGCATTGCCATTGGTCGTCTGCGAGCCGCCGAAACCGGCGGCCCACACGCTCCAGCGCTGTTCGAAGCTTTGCGGCGGCACCTTGGTGAACATCGCGGAAGTGTCGTTGCGCTTGCGGGCCGCATACGCGGACACGTCATCCTCCTCCGCAAAGCCTGGCACGCCGCGTGCCGACCCAGGTGCGCCGTTGCGCGCCATGAACGGATCGGTCAACACGCCCATGAACAGGTTCATGGCATCAAACGTGGTCTGCTGAATGCCCGTCGCGGTTTCACCCGAAACCTGCGTCAGTCCCGCCGGCGTCAGGCTTGCGAATGCCAGCGGAATGCTGCCCGTCGTGTTGAAGAAATTGGTCAGCACGTTGGCGACGTTCTGCTGGTTGACATTGAGGCCGCTGCCAAAGTTCAGCGCGAAGTTGAGGTAAACATCGTTGGCGTCGTAGCTCAGGCTGCCGCTCAGATCGGGTAGTGGCGTCGTCACGACCGGGTTGAAGGCTCCGATGACACCGCCGCTGGCGTTGAGGATTGTGTAGCGCTGGCTGCTGAGGGTTCCACCAACCGGGACGGCGCTGACGCTTGCACCGCCGAGGGTTGCCGTGCCCGTGACACTGGTGCGGTCGGCACTAGATGAAGACACCTCGACCAGATAGGTCGATGCCGCTGTGAAGACGAGATTGTCCTTCACGGTGAGCAGACCGATCGAGTTCCCGGGCGAAAGCGTGCCGCCATTGATGGTGGTTTTGCCGACGATGCCGTTGCCGCCGAGCGTGCCGCCGGCGTTCACGGTGAGGCTGCTGGCTGAGGAGATGTCACCGTTGACCGACAAGGTGCCGCCGTTGACGTTGACAGGACCGGTGAAGGTGCTGGTTCCAGTCAAGGTCCAGGTCGAGCTATCGATTTTGTTGAAGGTGCCAAAGCCCTGATACTGCGCGGCAGGTCCGAGCTGCGAGACATCGAACGTTGCTGCACCGCTGCCGCCGAGCTGGAACGTATCGCTGCCGGTGCCAAGCACATTACCCGAGATGGCCGAGCCTGGCGCCAGCGTCAGCGTGTTACCGCTGCCGGCGAATTGGATCGCGGCCGTGCCGCCGCTGATGATACCAGCATTGAACACCGAAGAGCCTCCGGCATGGGCAAGAATTCCGATCGCACCGCCCGTGATGCTGCCGGAATTGGTGACAGCTGCCGCGCCGGTAGCGGCGACAATTCCGATCGCACCGCCCGTGATACTGCCGCCGGCGTTGTTGGTCACCGTCGCGTTGGTGCCGGCGAAAATACCCTCGCTGCTGGTGCCGACAATGCTGCCGGAATTGGTGACAGCCGCCGCGCCAAATTGGGCGAAAATTCCATCCGTGCCGCCCGTGATGCTCCCCCCAGCATTGTTGGTCACCGTCACGTTGTTGACGGAGGCAACGCCGAAACCGAGGCCGGCAATGGTACCGGAATTGGTGACGTTGGCAGCGCTGCCGGCCCCGATTGCGCTAGTTCCGCCCGTGATGCTGGCGCCGGCCTCGTTGGTCACCGTCGTGTTGGTGGCGGAGGCAATGCCGAAACTGTTGGTGCCGGCAATGCTACCGGAATTGCTGACAGTCGCCACGCCGGTGTTGGCAAGGATTCCGATGCCGCCCGTGATGGAGGCACCAGCATTGTTGAGCACTGTTGCGTTGGTGTTAGCGAAAATGCCCCAGAAGCTGAGGCTGGTGCCCGTAATGCCGCCCGAATTGGTGACGGTGATGGCGCCGGTGGTGGCAACAATCCCGGATTGTCCGCCGGTGATGCTGGCGCCAGCATTGTTGGTCACCGCCCCGTCGCCCATCAAGAGGCCGCCACTGGTGCCTGTGACCGTGGTGCCGGGGCCGGCAGCGACGTTGACGGTGATTCCGGTCTCGACGCCGGTGCCGTAGCCGTTGGTGCCGGCACTGGTACCGGGTGCGCCGCCCCCCTGGTTGTCGGTGGTGCCCGTACAGGTAGCCGTGATGTTGCTGACGGCCTGGGGCACGCAGGCGGCGAACGCCGGCGGGCCAGCCAGCAGCACGATGGCGAAAGCTAACGCCGACAGCGTACCGATCGCGATGCGGCGCTCGCTGTGGCCGCGACAGCCATCCCGATCGGTACGAAATTCCCACATTCCAGTGTGCCTCGGACCGAGGGGATACCCCCCGGTTCATTTGCGATCCCTTCCCTATTCAGCAGGCTTTTCCGAATCGAACAACCGAATGTGATGCCGGGTTTGCAGATCGCTGGACACTGTAGCGGTACCGCAACACCTTGGTGCCAACCCGCCATTTCAAACCGGCCTCAAGGGCAAGGCAGCGTTCTTCCCGCGCTTCAATCCGCCTTGCGCGGATCGCGGTAGCGCCGAGAGATGTGCCATAAAACTGGTTCACCTTTCGTGTGGCACAAAGAAGCGATATTCTATGCCTCACTTCGCGATTCCGGGCTGTCGCAGTGTTCTGAAAATCCATCAACCAGAAGATCGTCGGCATTGCCGCCGACGTCGATCACGGAGCCGCCTCGCCGCCCGCAACAACCTGCCAGCGATCTACGCCGAGGCCATTTCGGAGGCTATTTCGTCAAGTAATGGTGGCCTAATGTCTTATGGGGCAAACATATGTTCGCCCGTGTAGCCTCCTATGCGGATCGTATCCTTCGGGGCGCGAGGCCTGCCGACTTCGCGGTACAAACACCAACCAAGTTCGAATTGGTGATCAACTTGAAGACTGCAAAGGCGCTGGGGCTCACCGTACTCCGACGCTGCTCGCGCGCGCCGACGAGGTAATCGAATGATGTCCCCTATTTTTGTGAAGGTTTTCGGATGCCGGCCCCATGGAGGAGCCGCGCACGGCGGGGGACCTCAACGCGGATACCGCGCCGCTGGACCCAGGACGTTGGCTGGAATTCTTACAGCAATTAAACCCGAGCGTCATTGAAACGCCTGCGGGCACACCTAGATTTGCCTTTACAGGGCGGCATTGAGAGCGAAACAGCGAATTGTTCCGGGTCTCGGCCCTACAGCGCCCGTTGCATTCGGTGTGGCTGTTTTCGGTGTGGCGACCACACCCGGCAATCAACGCTGATTAACACGTCCGTATTTCTCCGGTCTTCCAGCCGGATCGAATCGGTGGTCTGTCGCGATCGCGCGGAATAATCGGGAGGGTTAAAATTATGAAACACGATGATTTTAATTCGATGTCCGTCGACGAGCTTTGGGCTCTGCGCTTGGAAATCAGCGCTGTTCTTGCGAGCAGAATAGCTGCAGAAAAAACCAAACTTGAAAAGCAACTGCGGCAGCTCCAGTCAAATGATATATCGAGCGGGAGCTTTAAGCGTGAAAGGCGGCCTTATCCGCAGGTGTTCCCGAAGTATCGAAATCCCGCCAAACCCGCAGAGACTTGGGCGGGCCGTGGGAAGCAGCCACGCTGGCTGACTGCACAACTTAGGTCCGGGAAGAAGCTCGACGATTTCCGGATTCAGCCGGCGTCTGGTAGTGCCCGGCGATCGGGCGGCGGACGCAAAGCGCGACGCGCCTAAGGCCAATCTTAGATCTATCGTTCGGGCCGGCAATCTGAAGCTCCGTCCTCAAGATAGACAATGTCTGTTCAAGAGCCGCGATCCGCCTAGATAAGCGCTCTGCCTCGTACGGAAATGGAGCGCGTGCTCTCCGCGAAATTTGCCGCCCGTCGTTCACAACCGTCAAACCATTTTTCATTTGACACCCCAACCCGTGAAAGCAAGTAGGCTAGTGCAATGGCAATGCCAGGTCGGTTCAATAATGCACCTAGGAACCGCCTGCCTGAACAATGCCTGATACCACCAGATGCCTGACAGAATTGCTACAAGAATAGGGATGATCATCAATGGCGGATCAGTTGTTGTTGTGTCGCCGTATGGAACCTCTCGGGTATAAAGGGGTTTGGGTCGATGCTGTCGAACAAAGGCTTGAGGAGCCGAACGAACCGGTGATTCCTGCTGCCTGGGCGGCGGCAGGAGAGGTCAGGCGATGATGGGATGGGAACGGCAGGACCGAGGGCCGCTCTTCTATGAGTTTAGCATCGAGGAGATGATCCTGATTGACCACCTGTTGCGACGGATCAGCGTGTCTGCGATGGCGGTTCTTGCCGATTAGCACCAGCAGCAAAAGGGGTTTTACAGCGAGATCGGCCGGCAACGCGACG
Organism: Bradyrhizobium sp.; assembly: GCA_052143915.1. Taxonomy (GTDB): domain Bacteria; phylum Pseudomonadota; class Alphaproteobacteria; order Rhizobiales; family Xanthobacteraceae; genus Bradyrhizobium. The sequence goes on along the minus strand of JBKQRS010000220.1, from coordinate 5,478 downwards.
AACCGACAGCTCAACTTCTTGCCTTCTTCAGCGCGCTTGTGCAAGTGTTTTCACATACATGGCGTACTCGCTTTTCCCCAAGGCCACCCCTAGTTTCTCTAGCTGATCTCGATCAATGAAGCCTTGGGTGAAGGCGATTTCTTCGGGGCAGGCGATGCGCAAACCCTGCCTCTTTTCAAGCGTCGCCACAAAATCGGCGGCAGCGAGGAGGCTATCAGGCGTGCCAGTGTCAAGCCAAGCAAATCCCCGGCCCATTTGTTCAACCGAGAGAAGCCCACGTTCTAGGTAAATTCTGTTGACGTCCGTGATCTCGAGCTCACCACGGGCCGAGGGGCGAAGGTTTGCCGCGATATCGACTACTTGTTGATCGTAGAAATAGAGGCCGGTGACAGCAAAATAGGATTTAGGGGCTTTGGGCTTTTCCTCGATTGAGGTTGCTCGGCCAACCTGGTCAAATCCGACCACGCCGTACCGCTCGGGATCAGCAACACGATAGGCGAATACGGTCGCACCGAGAGCGCGAGCGGCGGCACGCGAGAGCAAATCCGGCAAACCGTGACCGAAGAAGATATTATCGCCGAGAATAAGCGCCGACGGACCGCCCTGGACAAACTTGGCCCCAATGATGAAGGCTTGTGCTAGCCCTCCGGGGCGCGGTTGAGCGGCGTAGGAAAACGAGATCCCCAATTGCTCGCCACTGCCCAGCAGAGCTTGGAACAGCGGCAGATCTTGAGGTGTTGAAATGATCAAGATGTCCCGTATGCCCGCTAGCATAAGCGTGGTGAGCGGATAGTAGATCATCGGCTTGTCATAAACCGGCAAAAGCTGTTTCGACGTTACCAACGTCATAGGGTAGAGCCGAGTACCGCTTCCACCGGCCAAAATAATACCTTTCAAGCTGCACTCCAGTGCCTAATACTGCGCGCCAAGACGCTCCAGACATTTCTCAAGTGACCACGCTAATGGCGGCATGTGAATATCAAAGATGGCGGCTAACCTCTCGCAACACAACCGCGAGTTTGCAGGCCGACTCGCTGGGGTTGGATGGGCCGCAGTTGAAATTGCGTCCACTGCCACAGAGCGGCCGCCCATTTTCTCGTTGATGTGCATAATTTGCCGCGCAAAGCCACACCATGTGACCTCGTCCGGTCCTGCGAGATGGGTAACCCCGGCAAGACGTTGTTGCCAGCCAAAAGATCTTATTTTCCGCGCGATGGTCACAATTGCAACCGCGATATCCGGTGCGAAGGTTGGACAGCCGACCTGGTCGTCGACCACCGTCACCCTGTCGTGGTCAGCAGAAAGGCGCAGCATGGTGCGGACAAAATTGGTTCCAAAAGGTGCATACACCCATGAAGTGCGTAGAATGATATGGCGGTCGTTGGCTGCCGCCACGGCATACTCTCCTGCAAGTTTTGAGCGTCCGTAAACGCCCTTGGGCGCCACAGCATCGGTTTCGACGTAAAGACCTTCCTTTTTGCCGTCAAAAACGTAGTCCGTCGACAAATGAACGATCGGAATGCCAAGCCGCGCCGCGGCCGCCGCGACATTGCCAGCTCCGTCACGGTTGACCGCGAAGGCAAGCTCGGGTTCGCTTTCTGCGCGATCGACCGCGGTATACGCGGCTGGATTTATCACGATGTCAGGTGCAAACGCGAGGAGTTCCTTCTCGACCAGTTCCGGGCGAAGGACGTCGATGCTGGGACGCCCACCGCAGCGGATCGTGATGTCTGGGTTATTGGTTGCGGCTTCACGCAGCGAGCGCGCAATCTGCCCCTCAGTGCCAACGACAAAGAGTCGCACAACCCTACTCCTGACTTGAGCAAAGACCGAGGCGTTCACCGCGATAGACATTATCGCGAAGTGGTTTCCACCAGTCGGCGCGTTCGAGATACCAGCGCACGGTCTTTTTGATGCCTGTTTCGAAGGTCTCCTCGGCGTGCCAACCGACGTCAGTTTCTAGCTTTGATGCATCTATTGCATAGCGCTGATCGTGACCTGGTCGATCAGGAACGTAAGTGATTAAGCGGTGGTGGCTTGACTCGGATACACGAAATTCGTCCAGGCACGCACAAATCTGCCTTACCACATCGATGTTGCGTCGCTCATTGCGCCCGCCGACATTATAGGTTTCTCCGGGCAAACCTTTTTCAAGGATCAGTCCCAGTGCGCGTGCGTGATCGTCGACGAAGAGCCAGTCTCGGACGTTGGAACCATCGCCGTAGACGGGTAAAGGCTGGCTATGCAGCGCGTTCAACACTGTCAACGGAATAAGCTTTTCAGGAAACTGGTAGGGTCCATAATTGTTCGAGCAATTTGAGATGATGACCGGCAGACCGTAAGTGCGGTGCCAGGCTTTGGCGATGTGGTCGGATGCAGCCTTTGTCGCCGAGTAGGGCGAGCTTGGATCGTATGGTGTTGTCTCCTTGAACAGTCCGATTTCACCGAGCGACCCGTAGACTTCGTCAGTCGAGACGTGAACAAAACGAAAGGCCCCTTCGCGTGCGGACCTATTGGCGTCAAAATACTCGCGAGCTGCTTCGAGGAGAGTAAAGGTCCCGACCACGTTTGTTTGAACGAATACAGTCGATCCAGAGATCGAGCGGTCGACATGGCTCTCTGCTGCAAGATGAACAACTGCATCTGGACGGTATTTTGAAAAAATCGCCCTGATGCCGAGGGCATCGCATATATCAAGCTTCTCGAACGCAAAATGTGTGCTTGATGCTACGGGTGTCAGTGACGCTAGATTTCCAGCATATGTTAGCTTGTCGACGACAACAACTTCGTGACCGAGGTCCAGGATAAAATGACGACAGACAGCCGATCCGATAAAACCCGCTCCACCCGTAACCATAACCCGCATGGCCTAGTAACTTCTTTGACCGTATTGAAACGATGGCTCAAGTTCAGCAAGGCACGGATTGAGCCGATCCTTGTCCGCCAACTTTACGTCCATGGCTGAAATGCCCCAATCTATTGCAAGACTTGGGTCATCCCAGGCAAGGCCCCGTTCACAAGCAGGCGCCCAATACTCAGTTACCTTGTAGATTACTTCGCATTGTGTTTCCAATGTTAAGTAGCCGTGCGCGAAGCCGGGCGGCACCCATATCTGCCTCCAATTCGCCGCCGAAAGCTCAACTGCAACGTGACAACCATAAGTTGGCGATCCCTTACGGATATCAACGGAGACGTCAAGTATCGATCCTCGCGTGCATCGCACGAGTTTTCCCTGGGCGCGAGGTGGAATTTGGAAATGCAATCCCCGCAACACGCCCCGTCCAGCAGAGTAAACATGATTTTCCTGGATAAATTCCGCGCGCACGCCTTCGGCCGTCAGAATATCGCTGCGATATGTTTCTGAAAAGAAACCGCGGTGGTCGCTATGCTTGGTTGGCGCGATCAAAAAGATGTCTTCGATATTCAGCCGTTCGATTTGCATTCGAAGTTCCAAAACGGTGCGTGAAGTTCCCAATGTAATTTTAGTTGAGAAGCAGAATAGAGGTAAACGACGACGCCTACTACAACTCCGCCCGCGTGATCGAACCCAGCCGCGTAATGCACCCTTAGCAGAACTCGCGTATAGGCGCGAAGGGGTAGCTGTGCGCAACCCCGATGGATTTACGTCGAGTGCGGCGTGAGCCGCCGGAGCGCTATGGAACCTACTTCGGGTCGGGAGGTAATTGAAACAGTTCGGAACATGGCGATTGGCTGCGTTAGACATGTGCCAATCACGAGATGCTCGGTATCTAGGTCGCTCGGTGCGGCTCGGTTTTGCTCGGTCCCGGAATGGGCTTCGCTCCGTCCCTGGAAGTCCTGTTCGTATCGAAGGAGTTTCAGAAAAATGCGCCCTTGAGCGCTTATTGCGGCTTCGCCGCGAACAACTGGCCCGTCGCGAGCCGGAGCCGCAGAGTGGCCTTGGCCAAGCCCAACCGCGGGTACCCGCGCTTCGATTAGGTGGGCGGCCTGGAATCGCTCTAACATCACGTTAAGACGATATGAAGAAAATAAAGCCATTATATGATATTATTAAACCGAATCAACGTTACTTGATTGAAAAGCAATGGAAAAGTTGGACCTTGAGGGAATGCCTCTGGACGATCTCTGGACTCTCCATGAGCAAATTAGTAGCGTTTTGTCCGCGCGGATTATTGCGGAAAAGGAGCAGCTTGAGAATCGGCTTGTTCAGCTTAATCGCGGAAAAGATGCGCAGGGATCCGTAGTACTTGAGTTAAAATCGAGCAAAACAAATCCCGAACGTCCACGGCGCAAATATCCCAAGGTTTTTCCGAAATATCAAAATCCCGCGGTACCATCCGAAACCTGGTCTGGACGGGGTAAACAGCCGCGTTGGTTGGTTTCAGCCTTGAAGGCCGGTGGAAAAATCGAGGCTTTTATAATCCCGGACACTGGCCGAGACAAGGTTAGCGTCCGACGTTGATTTTCAAACGGATCAGGAACCCGATCCGAACACTTTGACCAAGAAAAAACTGCTCGCAGCAACTTCCGAATTCCAGGCTGCCGACGAATTGTCAGCGATCAAGCCAAGGGCGAATTCAGAAAACTTTTGCGAAAGACAAGCCAAGCTGATCCCGATCCAAATCGCCAAAGTGTCGAAGAGGAAGTCCCCGATCCGGGCGTGCCGGGTCGGCGGCGGGACTTGGATTAGCTAAATTGTTAACGTCTAGACCGAGCCGAACAGGGCAAGACCTATAGGGCGACTTGGTAGCCCAGTGCAAACAAGGTGGCTACAAGGGCGAAGGCGAAAAAATGTTCGAGGCTCTGCGGAAGACCGGTGATAGGTCGCACAGATGCCAAGAACAACCGTCAGCGCAACTAAGCCGACGAACAGGACCCAAGCGAAAATTCGCAGGTGGGATTGCATGATCCCTCAGATGCGGATCTGCCGGGCTGGGTCAAAATGGGATGCCCAAGACATCGAGAAACTGGCGGCCTATTTTCAGCAGATCTGCTACAGCCGACGACTGTAATCACTGAACCTGTTGCCTTGGAAGACTTTGAACGGGCTATTAAATTTAACGGTCCTAAATGCGCTTGGACTGTACCCCGTTAAGGCGCGAAACAAATTGGCTCAAAAGGTCGCGGCTGGTTAAGCCGATCATATAGCCCCCTTGGAGGCCAACGGCGGGAACAATAATAGCAAGCAGCGAGGCTGAAATAGTTTGGCCGTGCAACGCTGCGGCAGCGCTGCAAGTTATGGCCGCAGCTAAGGTAAGTGGGATCAAGACCAGAAAGTTGTAATATAATCCAAGGAACATGCCGGCCAAGCATGCGACAATCAGCAATACCATTTGCGCCCCTATTTCCTTGCGGTTCTGCAACCAGCATATGTTGCAACGCAGTGTGACTAAGTCTAATCTGCCTACCGTTAACGAAAAGTTGCTCTGGCGGTTGGCTAGGAGGCTGAACTGTGCTTCCTGACGCATTGTGCTGGCCTACCCTGGCTGCGGAATTCAG
>JBKQRS010000219.1:0-4209 GCA_052143915.1 Bradyrhizobium sp. | reverse complement strand
CTTGATGCGCTCCCATTGATCGTCTCGAAGAGTATCGCAATCCATCGCCGATCCCCCAAAATCAGCGTTGAATCTGATTTGCCCCCTCTTGGGAATCCCAAATCCCTAAATCGTCACCACGACCTAGTGCTCCGATTTCCGAAGTTCGCAAGTATTCGCGGCACCTCTGATGCGAACTTCGGAAGCAAAGGAGCGCTAGAAATGTAAGCTTTTCTAGTGCCGCTTTGAATTTGAGGTTCCTATGACGGACTTGTGGCGCAGTTCATGGGAACCTCAAATTCACGGCACTACGCCGGGCGAGCCTTGGATTTCTTGCGGCCGTGGGCGCCCAGGCGCTGCAGCACCACCAATTCGCGCATCCATTCCCGTGCCGGTTTGGCCGGAATGCCGCCCCAGACGGCGCCCGCCGGCACGTCTTCGTAGACGCTGGAGCGCGCAGCCAGCATCGCGCCCTTGCCGACGGTGACGTGCGGGACGATGCCCGTGCGCGCGCCCAGCACGACAAAATCCTCGATCGTCACGCTGCCGCTGAAGCCGGATTGAGCGACGATGATGCAATGGCGGCCGATAATGCAATTGTGTCCGATCTGGCAGAGGTTATCGATCTTGGTTCCTTCGCCGATCACGGTGTCGCGCATTCCGCCACGATCTATCCTGGTGCCGGAGCCGATCTCGACTTCATTATGGATGACGACGCGACCGATCTGCGGGATCTTGATGTGTCCCTCGGCGGAGGAGACATAACCGAATCCGTCCTGGCCGACATGGCAACCAGGATGCATCACCACGCCGTCACCGAGATGGGCATGGGTGACCGTGCAATGGGCGCCAATGGCGCAGTTTTTTCCGATCCGGACATGTTCGCCGATTACGGCGTGCGCGCCGATCAATGTGCCCGATCCGATTTCAGCCGACGGTCCGATGACCGCGAACGGATCCACCGTAACGTCACGCTCCAGCCGTGCCGAGGGATGCACGGCGGCGTTGGGCGAAACACCTTCGGTGCCGAACACCGAGATCGGACGAAGCGCGCTGCGATAGATTTCGCGCACCACCTTGACAAAGGCGTCATAAGGCTTGCGCACGCTCAGCACTGCGACGCGGCCGGGCGCCTGGCTTGCGAAACGCTCGCTGGTCAGCACCGCGCCGGCCCCGGTCGCCGCAAGCGCGTGCGCGAATTTGGCGTCCTTGACGAAGGTCAGGTCGTTGGCGCCGGCACGGTCCACCGGACCGATGCCCGTCAGGCGGCGGGACAGATCCGCTCCCACACAGGGCTCGGCCCCGGTTAGCGATGCGATCTCCGCCACGCTTAGACCAGCCGAGCGCGAAAAAAAACTGAACTCGGTCACTGTTCCTGCTCCCGGCTGTTTCCACGATAGCCCGTTCAGCCGGTGTTCCCAAGCCAATTCGGGACCGGCGGGAGCACGAGCCGTCGCACCGTTTGTCTTGCTTGGAAGAAAGCGAGCCGGCTTCGCCGCTTGCCGGCCCGTCCGGCGCCTCGTTCATGAATGTGACAACCGATCCCCGCCTCGCGGGCGCGGCCTGCACCGCCGGGCGGCGACGAATTCGGCGGCAATTTGTCGCGCCGCCTGGCGGCGAGCGTCCCCAGCAACGCAAAACCGGTTTCCTCTTTTGCCGGCGGCGCTTTATGTTTGTCGCGATGGAATCGCCAGCCCGCCAGGTCAATCCCGTGCCCGCGCCGGACCGCCGTCAGTCGGAGACGGCGCTTGCGATCGCGCGCGGCACCGCTCGGTTATTGCGGTCGCTGGGATTTGCCTGCATCAGCGAATTGCCGCTGCCCTCGGGAAGACGGGCCGATATCGTCGCCATCAATGAACGCGGCGAGATCTGGATCATTGAGATCAAATCATCGGTCGAAGATTTGCGCGCCGACCAGAAATGGCCGGAATACAGGGCCCATTGCGACCGGCTGTTCTTCGCCTTCACCCAGGATCTGCCATGCGAGATCTTTCCCGCTGAGACCGGACTGATCGTCGCCGACGCCTACGGCGCGCATATGCATTGTGCGGCACCGGAGCATCGGCTGCCGGCACCGACCCGCAAGCTGATGACGGTGCGGTTTGCGATCGCCGCCGCGCAGCGGATCAATCGTCTGGTCGACCCGCAAGGGCATGCCGAGTTTTAGAGCGAGATGACTTTTCGTTGAATCCTTATCTCGCTCTATCTTCTTATTTGAGCATGATCTCCGCGCAAACGCTTCAGCGAACGCTTCGGGTCGAAGCGGCCTGCCGTCCATGCCGCCGGGAGGCGGCTTATCCGGCCAAGAGCGCGGACAGCCCGCGGCGTGGCGCCGGGGGCGCGGCGGCCACGTTCGACGGCAGGTAGCCTACTCTTGCCAGCATCTGCACCGTGTATCGGGGCGTGGGCGCCTCAAGCAGCTGATGGATGGCGTGATACTGGTCGGCCACCGCGGGATACTCCTGCAGGGCCTGTTCGTTGGGTTGCATCGCCAGTCCGGCGGAGACGCCGGCAAGATTGACGCGGGCGTAAGCGCGGCCGGCGTCAATTTGTTGGGCTCTGCCGCCACCTTCCGTGACGATCCAAAGGTAGGCGGGGGTGGATGTGGTGATCGCGTCGAAGTCCGCGAGAAGCGCGGCCGTGATCCGCGAGTCCGGAGCAGGAAACTTGCCGGGATCAAAAAGTCCGGTCTTCTCCAGAATGACCGCAATGGGGCTCGTGATCGCTACCCCATCCCGGTGCACGCCGATTTCGGTACTTCCAAAGCGCGTCAGGCGCATCGACTCCATCATTGTCGGCTCGGTCGTCACCTCGACGCGCCATGCTTCGCGGGCGATCTTGCGAATCTCAGTCAGTCTCGCGGCGTCACTCTGCGGTCCGCCCGCGCTACCCGCCAATCCAAAGCGAACCGGAAGCGAAGTGACGGCAGCGCGCAGGAGTTCGGCGCCGCTGGCGGAAATCAGGCGCCCGGGATCAAAGGCGCGCCGGTCAGTGCGTCGGTCAAGAACACGTTTGAACAGGGGATCGCGCCTCACCTCTGGCTGCGGCACCAACCGAACCCGGGCGAACGCCCTCCCATCGATCGTCTTGCCCGGTTCGCCTTCGGGAAAGAGGACAATATCGGCACGGTAACCGCGTTCGGCGGCCGCCAGCGCCATCAGTTCAAGGAACGCGCCCGCGCCCATGAGGATCTGCCTGCCGAAGGGGTCGGTGGCGGGCAAAAGACGGTTGGGGTCAAGGCGGAGCGTGATCTCATCCGCGGTTCGCAGGTCGGCCATCCACGGCTGCAAGTTGTGCGGGTTGGGTGCGAGGATCGCGTAGGAAAGGACGAAGCGGCGAATCTCCAGCTCCGGCTCGGGCGCTTTCCAGGCGGCCACAGCGGAGTCGGGAACACCGAAAATTGCGTCCTTCGCCAACACACCCGCGCCTGCCGCCCCCGCCGCGACGACGATGCCGCCGCCGATCAACTTGATAAACTTGCGACGTTGCATCGGCGCCTCTCTTCGCGCAGCCAAAAACCAGTTTCTTGAAAAAACTTGATGACCGATGACCGCGTGTGAACCGGTTCGCCTATCGATTGATGGCTTCAGTTGATAACTTCAGTGCCTCTGCGTCCGACGCCGTCGTGAACGCTGTCAACCTTTGATCTTCCATCGCGGCCATGGATTGATCTGAATCAAGATGTGACAACCCTTGGGCTTTGCGTGACGGACGTCCGCTCAGATCAAAAGCCGGAGTTTTGTCGTTTCAAAATGACGTCAGCGTACCGCGGGCAACTTTGCCGATGATCAGCTGCTCCGCCTCATCCGTCTGCTCCAATGCCGGAAGCGATCGAGATACAAATAGACGACGGGCGTGGTATAGAGGGTCAGGATCTGGCTTAGGACCAGTCCTCCGATGATCGTGATGCCGAGCGGCTGGCGGAACTCGCTGCCTTCGCCCATGCCGATGATCAGCGGGACGGCGCCCAGCAGCGACGCCATGGTGGTCATCATGATCGGCCGGAAGCGCAGCAGGCAGGCTTCCCGGATCGCCTCCGGCGGCGTCATGCCGTGGTGCCGCTGCGCATCGATGGCGAAGTCGATCATGATGATGGCGTTCTTCTTCACGATGCCCATGAGCAGGACGACGCCGATCAAGGCAATGAAGGAAAACTCCATCCCGAACAGTAAAAGCGCGAGCAGCGCTCCGATGCCCGCGGAAGGCAGGGTGCTCAGAATTGTGATGGGA
>JBKQRS010000218.1:0-5682 GCA_052143915.1 Bradyrhizobium sp. | reverse complement strand
TGTATAATCTGGGTCTGTCGGGTATTGCGGTCGGCCTGCTTATTTTGGGCTTTGCGCGGCCCGCGCCTGCCACAGCGTAACGGCGAGCAGGACGTAGACGGCGCAGGTCCACAAGGACTGCCAGTTGTCCGATCCTTCGTTGACACCCGTATAAAGCGCTGCGGCGGCGAAAAGTCCGGCAAAGACGGCTTCGGCGATCGGCCGCGTCCCCTCCTTTGGACGATTGAGCAGGGTCAGCGCCGCGAATGGCACCACCGCCATGCTCAGGGCCGCAAACGGAAAATCCTTGTAGCGCGGGTCGAACACAAAGCCGAGCGCGGATTCAGCACCGATCACGGTGGTCACGATCAGGGCCAGCCCCAGGACCACCGCAAGCGCCGATCGGGTCCGGTGGTCGCGGGGGCCCAGCAACTCCAGAAAGGTGGGCAATGCGCGCCCCGACATCAGCGCGTTGGCGCAAAACACGGGTGAAGCGGTTGCGGCCAAGAGCAGCGAACCCCACAAGAGCCAGCCGCCCAGTCCGTAGCTTTCATAGAACATCTTGTCGGCGGCCACCCCAAACAGGATTCCGGCCGTTGTCGCCGATAGCCCGACGGCGATCCATGAGGCTAGCCGCGGCGTCCAGGGTCTTCGCCGCAATGTCAGCCAGGCTGCGCCGAACACCAGGATGGCCAATGCCATGCCGCCTCCCATCTGCAGCTTCCAGAGCGGATAGTTGCTGATGGCGACGCCGGGCGGGTATTTCAGGGCCCGCTGTATGGAGTCGAACAGGCCCCAATAGCCGCCGACGGTACCCTCGAGCTGGCGTTTCCAGGGCTGATCGTAGGCCTCGATCAGGTTGACGAGGAAGTTTTCGCGCTTGGCGAGATCGAGGATCTCGGAGACAACGCGGGCCTGATTGGTGCGCGAGGGCAGTGCCGCGTCGCGCATCCGCCCCTCGCTCGGCCAGCCGGTTTCCCCGATCAGGATTTCCTTGCCGGGAAACGCGACCGCCATTCGCCTGCGAATGGCGTCGACATGGGCCGCGGCATATTTGGCGCGGATCGGAAAATCCTCCCAGTAGGGAAGGATATGAATGGTGACGAAATCGACCGCCTCGTAGACCTCCCGATAGCGCAGCCAGAATTCCCAGACGTCGGCATAGGTAACGGGAACAGCGACCTGTGCTTTGACCGAGCGAATGGTGGCGGCAAGGTCTGACGAAGTCATTTCACCGCGCAACAACACCTCATTGCCGACCACCAGCGAGGTAATGGTCGAAGGAAATTCCTTGGTGAGGCGGACGGCGGTCGAGATCTGCGCCAGATTCTTCAGCCGGTTGCTGCCGAGCCAAATTCCCTGGATGACCTTCAACCCCACCTTTGCCGCCTGTTCGGGAACCTGGTCGAGGCCGTTTTCGAGCGAATAGGTCCGTACGCATTCGGATATCTTGGCGAGCTGTGCCATGTCCTGGGCGATCCGCTCCGCGGAGACATGCGTGGTCGGCGAAAGCGGCGTTTGGTCGCCGCGGAAGGGGGCGTAGGACACGCACAGCAGCTTGGCGTCGGGATCGATCGGCGCGCGCGCCAGCATGATCGGCGTGGCCAGCCACCACCAAACCGCGAAAATCGTGCCAAGGGATATCAGGAGAAGCGCCAGCGGCGTACGAAGAGAAATCAGTTCCATCCTCCGGGCGGGGACCGTCGATTAGCCGGTCACTGGCCGTCTGCCAAGAGCGGGAAAGGCGCAATCGCTTAACCTTTCTGCCGGTGGTTTTACCACAATGCGATAAAGTTGTGAGTTTGCTGGACAAAATCCGAAATGTCCGTCATGGGAATCTGCCAAACCGTCTCCGCCGCATTGGGGACCTATTTGAACGGCATCAACCAAGCGCGTCCCGGAAGAGACGCGAGCAGGAACAAAATCGGGGAATTTATGCGTCAACGGGTGCTAAGGCTTCAGACTGCGGTTTTGCGCCACCTCGCCGTCCCCGGGCTTGCACTCATCATCGGTATCGGAGGCGCGCTCGCCCAGAGTGGCGGCCCCGCCAACCCGGATCAGAAGCCCGCCGCCAGTTCGGCCGATGCCGCCAAGGACAGCCAGCGCAGGACCGACGAATTCGCCGAAGCGGCGCAAGCGATCAATGGTCCTGCGGGTAACCCGGAATGCGTCTGGCTGGGCCGGCGGGTCGTTCGCCTGATGTGGCGCGACGACCTCGACACCGCCTTCCGCCACCTCGATCTTTACGACCGGTTCGGCTGCCCCGGTGGACATGTCCAGGCTACGTTCCGCTGCCTGACCCGATTTGGTGCGCAAATCGACGACAAGGTGCAAAAGAGCCTGGACGACCGGGTTCACGCCTGCTGGATCAATCCCAACGCCCAGCCCCAGACCGCCGCAGCGGCGACCCCGGCCCCCGCACCCTCGACCGCCGGCAACGCCGCTTCGGCACCGGCGGCTGCGCCCGCCGCCGCACCAGCCGCGCCGGCGAAATAGTAACCTTCGACATTCAAACGATGCGATTTTTCACGAGGCGCGACGCTGCGCCCTTAAAAAGGCCACGTCATACCAGTTGTTAAATCACGTGGCAGGATTATCCTCAGAATCGCTCCCGTGTCGGTCGAACCTAGGGGACGGGTTCGCTTTCTTCCCATGCAGGCCCCGTATGGTCTAGTCGCGATGCGCGCCGTCGTCGCCGTTTTGTTGTTTGTAACCGCTGCTCACGCCGCGCTTTGGGGGTTATTCCAGGAAAGGCAACAGGCCCCCGATTTCCGCGGCATTCTGCCGAGCGTTTCCTATGCGCCATTTGAGGGGACCGCCCACCCCGACGTCGACAACATCCCGACCGTCGAGAAGATCCGCGCCGATCTGAAAAAACTGTCGACGATCACGCGTGCGATACGCCTTTATTCCTCCACTGGCGGCGTCGAGCTGGTTCCGCCGATCGCTGCCGAATTCGGTCTCAAGGTCACCGTCGGCGCCTGGATCGACAAGAACGCCGACCGCAACGAGCGGGAGATCGATGCCGCCATCAGTCTTGCCCGGCACAACAGCAATGTCATCGGCGTCGTCGTCGGCAACGAAACGATCTACCGCGGCGAGCAAAAGGTCGAAGACCTGATCGAACTCATTAAACGGGTCAAGAAATCGGTCAATGTTCCCGTAACAACAGGCGAAATCTGGAACATCTGGCGGGACTTTCCGCAGCTCGCCTATTCCGTCGATTTCATCGCCGCGCATGTGCTGCCGTATTGGGAAAACTTCACCGACAAGCAGGCCGTGGACCAGGCGGTCGCCATGTTCCAGCTGCTGCGGGATCAGTTTCCGGGCAAGCGGATCGTGATTGCCGAGTTTGGCTGGCCGAGCGCCGGCTATAATTTGAGGAACGCCGTTCCCGGCCCTTTCGCGCAGGCATCCGTGCTGCGTAACTTCGTGACCCGCGCCGAAGCCATCGGAATGGACTACAATATCGTCGAGGCGATCGATCAGCCCTGGAAGTTCTTCGAGGGTGGCGTCGGCCCCTATTGGGGCATTCTGAATGCGGCGCGCGAGCCGAAATTCAGCTGGACAGGCCCGATCGTCAACCCCGACTACTGGAAGCTCGCGACCATCGCCGTTCTCGTCGGCATCCTGATGTCGCTGCCGATCCTGCGGCTTGCCCAGCCGAGTGTGATGCAGGCGCTGACGCTGTCGGCTGCGGCAAACGGCATCGGCGCATGGGCTGCCACCGTGTTCGCCTATTGGGCGGGGCACTATTTCGTTTTCGGTTCGGCCTTTGCCTTGACGCTCGGCCTGATCCTGCTGGTTCCGCTGGTGTTGATCGCGATGGCCAGGATCGAGGAAATCGCGGCCATCGCGTTTGGCCGAAAGCCGCGCCGCTTGCTGGTCAAAGGCGCGCCTGTGGTGCCCGCCACCATCGGCGACACCGTAACCTTCCCGAAGGTCTCGATCCATGTCCCGGCTTATTTCGAGCCGCCGGAGATGCTCAAGCAGACGCTCGATGCGGTTTCCCGGCTCGATTATCCGAATTTCGAATGCGTCGTGATCATCAACAACACGCCCGATCCGGCGTTCTGGCAACCGATCCAGGATCATTGTCGCGCGCTTGGCGAACGTTTCAAGTTCATCAACGCCGAAAAGGTCGAAGGCTTCAAGGCCGGCGCGCTCCGCATCGCCATGGAGCGGACCGCCGCGGACGCCGAGATCATTGGCATCATCGACGCCGACTATGTGGTGGAACCGGATTGGCTGAAGGACCTGGTTCCGGTTTTCGCCGATTCCCGCGTGGGTCTGGTCCAGGCGCCGCAGGACCATCGCGACGGCGACCGTTCCCTGATGCATTACATCATGAACGGTGAATATGCCGGGTTTTTCGATATCGGCATGGTTCAACGCAATGAAGTCAACGCCATCATCGTTCACGGCACCATGTGCCTGATCCGGCGCGCGGCGATGGACATGGCGGGCGGCTGGGCCGGCGACACCATCTGCGAGGACACCGATCTTGGGCTGGCCATCATCGAGCACGGCTGGCTCACGCACTATACCAACCACCGCTACGGTCACGGCCTGTTGCCGGACACCTACGAGGCCTTCAAGAAGCAGCGCCATCGCTGGGCCTATGGCGGCTTCCAGATCGTCAAGAAGCACTGGCGCCGTTTCCTGCCGGGCGCGAGCCGGCTGACGCCTGACCAGAAGCGCGAGTTCTCGCTGGGCTGGCTGAACTGGCTTGGCGCCGAAAGCATCGGCGTGCTGGTTGCCATCCTCAATCTGATCTGGGTGCCGATCGTCGCCTTTGCCGACATCGCCATCCCCGACAGGATCCTGACGTTGCCGATCATCGGCGCGTTTGTGGTCTCGCTGCTGCACTTCGTCATCCTGTACCGGCTGCGCGTGCCCGTGAAATGGGGTCAGATGCTGGGTGCCATGGTGGCGGCGATGTCGGTGCAATGGACGGTGTCGCGCGCGGTGGCCAACGGACTGATCACCGATCATCTGGCCTTCGCCCGCACTTCCAAGGGCGGTTTGTCGCGGATGTCGATCGAGTTCCAGGCGTTCTGGGAGGCCGTAATCGGCGTGCTGCTGCTGGTGGGCGCAGCCGTGCTCGTCGTCACGAACAATTTCAAGGAAATCCGCGAAATCTATATCTTTGCGGTGGTGTTGGTGCTCGAGAGCCTGCCGTTCCTGTCAGCGGTAGCGATCGCCATTCTGGAGAGCTCGCGGCTCAACGCGTTCGCATTCTGGCGCGATACCGGCATCCGGACCGCCGAGCTGATCGGCCTGCGCCCGGTGGCGATGCCCAACGTGGTCGGCACGGCGCAGCCGGTGGCCTCGGAGATTCACCCCGAGGCCAGCTGATGGCGGGCCGATTCTGGGCGGCACGGCGCTTGAAGAAAATCGCTTAACCGGCCGAACTACTGAGGCAATCCGGGGTCTTGCCACGCTATTGACCCGCACCCGGCAGCCCCCTACACAGCCGGGCAAGTGAGCGCGTAGCTCAGGCGGTAGAGCACGTGACTTTTAATCATGGGGTCGAGGGTTCGAGTCCCTCCGCGCTCACCAAAGAAATCAAATACTTATCGAGAATTCCGCTTCCCCCACGCCTGCACTGTGTCGACAAATCGGTCGCCGTGCCAGTCGAACGGTGCGATCACGTCGTCGAGGGTTTCGACGAGAATGCTGGCGCGGTCTCCGTTTAAAGCC
>JBKQRS010000217.1:0-8465 GCA_052143915.1 Bradyrhizobium sp. | reverse complement strand
CGCAAAAACCGACCGGGACGGCGGCGGGCGCGGAATAGGACGTCGATCGGAGGGGTTGCGCGCGCGGGGCGGCTCGAGCTGAGCCGGGCGCGGTAGGCGGAAAATTTGGCGCGCCCGAGGCCTGGAGTTCGGGGCGCGCCTGCAAGGAGCGATTTCATGCCGTCAGGGCATATTCTCGTCGCCGACGACGACACAGCCATCCGCACGGTTCTCAATCAGGCGCTTTCGCGCGCCGGGTACGAGGTGCGACTGACAGGAAACGCGGCGACGTTGTGGCGCTGGGTCAGCCAGGGCGAGGGCGATCTGGTGATCACCGACGTCGTGATGCCCGACGAGAACGCGTTCGACCTGCTGCCGCGGATCAAGAAGATGCGGCCGAATCTTCCCGTGATCGTGATGAGCGCGCAGAACACTTTCATGACGGCGATCCGCGCCTCCGAACGCGGTGCCTATGAATATCTGCCGAAGCCGTTCGATCTGAAGGAATTGATCGCGATTGTCGGCCGCGCGCTGGCGGAGCCGAAGGAGCGGGTAGCCAACAACGTCGACGAATCCGAATTCGACTCCATCCCGCTGGTTGGCCGTTCACCGGCGATGCAGGAAATCTACCGCGTACTGGCGCGGCTGATGCAGACCGACCTCACGGTGATGATTTCCGGCGAGTCCGGAACCGGCAAGGAGCTGGTGGCGCGGGCGCTGCATGACTACGGCAAGCGGCGCAACGGGCCGTTCGTCGCCGTCAACATGGCGGCAATCCCGCGTGATCTCATCGAGTCGGAACTGTTCGGTCATGAACGCGGCGCCTTCACCGGCGCCAATACTCGCGCTTCCGGCCGATTCGAACAGGCTGAAGGCGGAACGTTGTTTCTCGACGAAATCGGCGACATGCCGATGGAAGCGCAGACCAGACTGCTGCGGGTACTCCAGCAGGGCGAATACACCACCGTTGGCGGCCGCACGCCGATCAAGACCGACGTGCGCATTGTCGCGGCGAGCAACAAGGATCTGCGCATCCTGATTCAGCAGGGCCTGTTCCGCGAGGACCTGTTCTTCCGCCTGAACGTCGTGCCGTTGCGGCTTCCCCCGCTGCGCGAGCGGATCGAGGATCTACCCGATTTGATCCGGCATTTCTTCGCGCTGGCCGAGAAGGACGGATTGCCGCCGAAGAAGCTCGATGCACTGGCGCTGGAACGCATGAAGCAGCATCGCTGGCCCGGCAATGTGCGCGAACTTGAAAACCTCGCACGCCGGCTGGCGGCACTATACCCGCAGGACGTTATCACCGGATCGGTCATCGACGGCGAATTGGCGCCTCCGGCCGTAACGTCGGGGGGCAACGCCCACCACGGCATCGACAACCTCGGCGGTGCCGTCGAAGCCTATCTGTCGTCGCATTTTTCGGGCTTCCCCAACGGCGTGCCGCCGCCGGGCCTCTATCACCGGATCCTCAAGGAAATCGAGGTGCCGCTGCTCACCGCGGCGCTGGCGGCGACCCGGGGTAATCAAATCAGGGCGGCCGACCTCCTGGGTCTCAACCGGAATACGCTGCGCAAGAAAATCCGCGATCTGGACATTCAGGTCTACCGCAGCGGCAATTAAGGGGCCGGCGAGCCGGAAATGGCGCTCGGCCGAGACCGGGGTAGCGCCGCGGAATTGTCGCAATTTGGCAACATTGTGATATGAATGCATCAGTCCGCCGAACACGGACGCCATTGCC
The DNA here is from genome assembly GCA_052143915.1 of Bradyrhizobium sp. Classification (GTDB taxonomy): domain Bacteria; phylum Pseudomonadota; class Alphaproteobacteria; order Rhizobiales; family Xanthobacteraceae; genus Bradyrhizobium. The sequence goes on along the minus strand of JBKQRS010000217.1, from coordinate 6,748 downwards.
TTCAGTTTACATATTGCCGGAATGACCAGCGTAGACACCTCGGCCGCACCGTTCGACCCGTCGCTCGCTGAACCCAGGGGGTCGTCCCTGCGGAGGCTGCTGGCGCCGTTTGCGATCGGCTTGGCGCTGCTGTCGGCCTTCCTGACCTTCGTGGTGCTTACGGGCCTGACCCGGATAGAGCCAACGCGCGAAGTCGCCGTTTCCTTCATGCTGATGAACGGCGCCACCATCCTGGTGCTGGTCGGCATCATCTTCCGCGAAGTCTGGCAGGTGATGCAGGCCCGGCGCCGAGGCCGGGCGGCGGCGCGGCTGCATGTCCAGATCGTCAGCCTGTTCTCGATCATCGCGGTGTTGCCGGCTGTGCTGGTGGCGATCGTCGCCAATGTGACGATCGATCGCGGCCTCGATCGCTTGTTTTCGGGCCCGACGCGCGACGTGATCCAGAACTCGCTGATCATCGCGCGTGCCTATATGCAGGGACACGCGCAGCTCATCCGCGGCGATATCCTGGGAATGGCCAACGACATTGCCCACGCCCGGCCGTTATTCGACCAGGACCGCCAATCCTTTCGTCAACTCCTGACGGCGAGCGCGGCTTCGCGCAACTTGCCGGGGGCCATGCTGATCGACAAGGACCGCAACGTCCTGGAGACAGCGCAAACCGGGATCCAACTGGCCTTTGCTGCGCCGCCGGCCGAGTTTCTCAGCAACGTCACCGAAGCCGAGCCCGAGATCGCGGTGTTGCCGGAACAGAACTACGTCGCGGCGGTGATCCGGCTGCGGGCCTTCAACGATACCTTCCTCTACGTCGCCCGTCAGCTCGATCCCCATGTTGTCGCCCAACTCAAGCAGACGGAGGCGAGCGTCGCCGAATATGCCGAGATCGAGTCGCGCCGGCTCGGCATTCAAGTGAATTTCGCGCTGATATTCGCCGTAATCGCGCTGACCATCCTGATGGCCTCCATCCTGATCGGGTTGAATTTTGCCAACTGGCTGGTTGCCCCGATACGGCGTCTGATGAGTGCCGCCAATATCGTCTCCACCGGCGACCTCCATGTGCAGGTGCCGGTGCTCCGCTCGGAGGGCGATCTGGCGCAACTCGGCGAGACCTTCAACAAGATGACGCAGGAACTGCGCACCCAGCGCGATGAGTTGGTGAGCGCCAGCGACCTTATCGACAGCCGGCGCCGGTTCATCGAGGCGGTATTGTCGTCGGCGAGCGCCGGCATTATCGGCGTCGATGCCTCCGGCAGCGTCGGCATTCTCAATCGCTCCGCCGAAAAGCTGATCGGTCACGCGGAATCGGAGACACTGGATCATCCGCTGTCGGACGTGCTGCCCGAACTCGACGAAATGATGAAAACCGCGCGGGAGAGCACCCAGCGGCTGGTGCAAGGGCAGATCACGATCAATCGCGAGGGCCATGAACGCAATCTCTCGGTTCGCGTCACCGCCGAACAGACCAGTCAGACGCGCGACAGCTACATCATCACGCTTGACGACATTACGGAGCTCGTTTCCGCGCAGCGGACCTCGGCATGGGCCGACGTCGCGCGCCGCATCGCGCACGAAATCAAGAATCCGCTGACCCCGATCCAGCTTTCGGCCGAACGCATTCGCCGCAAGTTCGGCAAGGTGATCACGGAGGACAAGGCCGTATTCGAGCAGTGCACGGAGACGATCGTGCGCCAGGTTGACGACATCCGGCGGATGGTCGACGAGTTCTCGCGCTTCGCGCGAATGCCGAAGCCCGTGATCGAAGGGGAGGACGTCGCCGATACCGTGCGGCAGGCCGTATTCCTGATGCGGGTCGGCCATCCCGACGTCGAAATTCAAGCCGAGATAAGGGACGAGGCGATGCGGGCGCAGTTCGACCGCCGGCTTATTTCACAGGCGCTGACCAATATCATCAAGAACGCGACGGAGGCCATCGAGGCCGTGCCTGCAAATGAGCTTGGCAAGGGCCGTATTGACGTCATCGCGGCGCGGGAAAACGACGACATTGTGATCGACGTCATCGACAACGGTATTGGTCTTCCGAAGGTCAGCCGCGCTCGCCTGCTGGAGCCCTATGTCACGACCCGCGAGAAGGGCACAGGTCTCGGGCTGGCCATTGTCGGGCGCGTTCTGGAGGATCACGGCGGGCGGATCGAGCTCCATGATGCCGCAGAGATCCGGCCGGGTGCGCGGGGAGCGTGGATGCGGTTGCGATTCGCAGTGTCCGGTCACGCACCGAATGTAGAAGCGAAAGAGCCGGCTCCCGAAACAAATCTCCCGGCATCTGAAACCACCAAGCCGGCAGAAACGACTAACACTCAGACCAAAATCGAAGCCGCAACAGGCAACTGACAAGACAGGCGCGCCCCCATGGCAAGTGATATTTTGATTGTCGATGATGAAGCCGACATTCGTGATCTGGTTGCGGGGATTCTTGACGACGAGGGTTTCACCACGCGGACCGCGCGCGACAGCGATTCAGCCCTCGCGGAAATAGCAAATCGCCGTCCGAATCTGGTGTTTCTCGACATCTGGCTGCAGGGCAGCAAGCTCGATGGCTTGCAGTTGCTGGAGCAGATCAAGCGCGATCACGCCGATCTCCCGGTCGTGATGATCTCGGGCCACGGCAATATCGAGACCGCGGTCGCGGCCATCAAGCGCGGCGCCTACGACTTCATCGAGAAACCGTTCAAGTCCGATCGGCTGATTCTGGTCGCGACGCGTGCGCTGGAGACATCGCGCCTGAAGCGCGAGGTGAGGGAACTCAAGCAGCTCGCTCCCGCCGCGAGTGTCCTGACCGGCCACTCGGCTTGCATGAACCAGCTGCGCCAGACCATCGACCGCGCCGCCAAGGCCAATAGCCGCATTCTGATCGTGGGTCCCTCGGGTTCCGGCAAGGAACTGGCGGCGCGCACGCTGCACAATGCGTCGAGCCGCGCCGAGGGGCCCTTCGTCGTCATCAACGCTGCGGCCATTACGCCGGAGCGCATGGAAATCGAGCTGTTCGGTGTCGAGCAGTCCAACGGCGAGCATCCACGCAAGGCCGGTGCGCTGGAGGAAGCCCACGGCGGCACCCTGTTTATTGATGAAATCGGCGATATGCCGCGCGAAACCCAGAACAAGATCTTGCGCGTGCTGGTGGATCAGACGTTCCAGCGGCAAGGCGGCACCACCAGGGTCAACGTCGACGTTCGCATCATCTCCTCGACCGCCCGCAATCTGGAAGAGGAGATCGCCGCCGGCCGGTTCCGGGAAGACCTCTATCACCGGTTGTCGGTGGTGCCGATTCGGGTCCCGCCGCTGTCGGAGCGTCGTGAGGATATCCCGGAACTCATCGACTACTTCATGGACCAGATATCGGTCGCGACGGGTCTTCCGAAACGTCAGATCGGCCAGGACGCGATGGCGGTACTGCAGTCGCATGTCTGGCCCGGAAACGTCCGGCAGCTTCGCAACAATGTCGAGCGGGTCATGATTCTGGCCGGCGGTGGACCGGAGGTCATCATCACTGCCGATATGCTGCCGCAGGACGTGGGCTCGATGGTGCCGGCCATGCCAACCAGCAACAATGGCGAGCACATCATGGGCCTGCCGCTTCGTGAGGCGCGGGAAGTGTTCGAGCGCGACTATCTGATGGCCCAGATCAGCCGCTTCTCCGGCAACATCTCTCGCACAGCGGAATTCGTCGGCATGGAAAGGTCAGCCCTGCACCGCAAGCTGAAGGCCCTTGGCGTGGGTTAAGCGCCGGCCAGAGGGGTGGTTTGTTCATCGGCTTGGAAATTTCATCTCTTTCCGGGATTTTCCGGAGGATTGGGCCCTGTTCGGCGAGGCAGATACGCGAACTTGCTTGCCTAAAAACCAAGCCTGCCTTCTAATCACACGATCGCGCTTCCCGGAGGGGGATCTCAGGGGAGCCGGTAACCGGGGACGCTCCGATAGAGAGCAACATCCGGTTCAATAAAAAGAAGCAAACAAGACTGCGGGATAACAACAATGGCGGCAGACCGCGCACAAAATCTACAGGACACCTTCCTTAATCACGTTCGAAAAACCAAGACGCCACTGACGATCTTTCTGGTCAACGGAGTAAAGCTGCAGGGAATTGTCACCTGGTTTGACAATTTCTGTCTGCTGCTACGGCGCGACGGCCACTCGCAGCTTGTCTACAAGCATGCGATTTCGACCATCATGCCGGGTGCTCCGATCCAGTTGTTCGAAGGCGGCGAGGATGCGCCGGCTTGAGAGTGAACTGATTGGAACCCCGAAATCCTGATGGGGGTGCCGACCGTCCGCGGTCGGTGGCGGGCAAGCAAACCGGGCGGGTGATCGTCATCGGCCCTTATCTGCGGATGCGCCGTGGTGATGCCAACGCGCAGACGGATTCCTATGCCATCCGCGGATCCGAGGCGCGGCTGGAGGAAGCCGTTGGTCTGGCGCGCGCCATCGATCTTGCCGTCGCCGAAGCCCTGATTGCGCCGGTGGGCGAGATCCGGCCCGCGACATATCTCGGCAAGGGAAAGGTCGAGGAGATCGTCGGCCTCGTTGCCGGTCACGAGATCGAACTTGTCGTGATGGACTGCGCGTTGTCGCCGATCCAGCAGCGCAATCTCGAGAAGGCCTGGAACACCAAGGTTCTCGACCGCACCGGGCTGATCCTCGAAATCTTCGGCCGTCGCGCCAAGACCAAGGAGGGCGCGCTTCAGGTCGAACTGGCGCATTTAAACTATCAGCGCAGCCGCCTGGTGCGGTCTTGGACCCACCTCGAGCGCCAGCGCGGAGGTTTCGGGTTCATGGGCGGCCCCGGTGAAACCCAGATCGAGGCCGACCGCCGGCTGATCGGCGAGCGCATCACGCGCCTCGAGAACGAGCTGAAGAAGGTCCAGGCGACACGGCGGCTGCATCGCGCCGGTCGGCAGCGGGTGCCTTACCGCGTGGTGGCGCTGGTCGGCTACACCAATGCCGGGAAGTCGACGCTGTTCAACCGGCTGACCTGCGCCGACGTTCAGGCGGCGGACATGCTGTTTGCGACGCTCGATCCGACATTGCGGGCGCTCGGCCTGCCGCATGGCGGCAAGGCAATGCTGTCGGACACGGTCGGCTTCATTTCCAACCTGCCGACGCAACTGGTTGCGGCCTTTCGCGCGACGCTGGAGGAGGTGCTGGAAGCCGACGTCATTCTCCACGTCCGGGATATCTCGCATGAAGACACCGATGCCCAGCAGCGCGACGTCGATACCGTGCTGCGTCAGCTTGGCATCGACCCCGATGTTGGCATGCGCATTCTCGAAGTCTGGAACAAGATCGATCGCTTTGATGCGGAGAGCCGCGAAAACCTGCGCAACATAGCCGCCCGTCGCCCGCCGGAGCGCCCGTGTTTGCTGGTCTCCGCCGAGACCGGGGAGGGTATCGACGCGCTGCTGGCGGCGATCGAAGACAGGCTCGCGGCGACGCGCATGACGCTCGATCTGTCAATCGACGCCGCCGACGGTGCGGGCATCAGTTGGCTGCATCGCAATTCGGAAATTCTCAACAAGAGATTCCATGATGGCAAGTATGATATGACCGTGCGCGTCGATCAGACCAAGCGCGACATCGTCGTCAACCGCTTCGACGCCGTGCCGCATGCGGTTTCCTAAACTGACCGCGTTTGCCGGAACGTCGTAAGATTTACTCTTTCGCCTTCGCCTCATCCCACAGCGCGTCCATTTCCTCAAGCGATGCGCTCTCGAGCGAGCGGCCCTGCGCCGCCAGTGTGCGCTCGATATAGCCAAAGCGGCGTTCGAATTTGGCGTTGGTGCCCCGTAGAGCCATTTCCGGATCGACGCCGGTATGGCGCGCCAGGTTGACCAGGGCGAACAACAGATCGCCGGTTTCATCCGCCATTTCGCCGGCGTCGCCATGATCGAGCGCCGCCTCGATCTCGTCGGCTTCCTCGCGAATTTTGCGCAGGACCGCGCGCGGATCGTTCCAGTCGAAGCCGACGCTTGATGCCTTGCGCTGCAATTCCATGGCGCGCGCCAGCGCCGGCTGCCCCGCTTTGACACCCGACAACAATGATTGGTGGGAAGCTTCCTCTGGCGGGCGGCGCGCCGCGCGCTCCGCCTTCTCCTCTGCCTTGATGCGCTCCCACGCGCCCTTGACGTCCGATGGCGTCAACCGGCCATCCTTGTCGGCGAAGACATGCGGATGCCTTCGGACCATCTTGCGGGAGATCGCCTCGACCACGTCGCCGAAGGTGAACGCGTGCTGTTCCTCCGCCATGCGGGCATGGAAAACCACCTGCAGCAGGAGGTCGCCGAGTTCGTCACGCAGATCATCGAGATCGCCGCGCGCAATGGCATCGACGACCTCGTAGGCCTCCTCGATGGTGTAAGGAGCAATGGTCGCGAAATTCTGTTCGAGATCCCAGGGACAGCCGCTGCCGGGCGTTCGCAACGCCGCCATGATATCGAGCAGGCGTGAAATATCGCGGGAAGGGGTCATGATGCACCGGGGCCTGGTTAGGTCGTCGGGCCTGTATGCCGCAACACGCCCACCCATCCCAGCGAAACGAATCGGATAGCCCGCGATTTCCACCGTTAGGCAGAAAACCGTCTGAAATCAGCGATGCCGCACCCGTGAACTGTTCCGCGATGACGGGCGTCACATGGCGTGGTGGGCGTGCCCGTGCCTGGCATGATGGTGCTTGGCGTGATGGCGCGGCTCCACTAGCCCCGCAAATGGTTGCGAGTCCTTTTACGAGTCTTGTTCG
>JBKQRS010000216.1:0-7416 GCA_052143915.1 Bradyrhizobium sp. | reverse complement strand
TTTGATAAATATCTGCCCCCTCCATTAATCGCATACAGATGTACGTGTGACGAAGGCTGTAGGCCGTTCTTGGTTTTCCATCACGGTCGAGTTTGAGGCCGATACGATCTAAGAGGTTGTTGAATAGTTTGATGTGATTGCCAGGAAATAGCAGGTCGGTCGGCTTGGGGGCTTCGACCGCTAGCGGCGGTGGTGGCTCTCCCCCTTCCTTGCGCCGCAGTTGCCGTTGCCGGCGCGTTTCGCCTTGAACGGGTTTCGGGCGGGCAAGCAAACGCTGATAAACGCGCACAGCGCCCGGCATGCTCTTGCAGTGACCGACGCCGCGCTTGCCGCGCACTTCAATTTCGAGAATTTGGTTGTCGGTAGCGTCGTGCGTTACGATCGCCACATCTCGATGTTGAAGATTGAAGGCTTCATCCGGGCGAAGCCCGGTGTTCGCCATGAACAGAATGAAATCGTAGACCTGCTCGGCGTTCCACTTGAAACGACCCCTAGATGGTTCCTTGGCGTAAACCCGCGCAGCCTCATAAAGCTGCTTGTACTCTTCGGGGCTAAACCAGGGCCGGTGCACCACCATGCCCTGCGTCTTATAGGGGGGAGACAGGTCGGGAAGATGTTGAAGCCACCCATGCCGGATGGCTGTTTTGAGGACCATGCGCAGCGTCACGATTTCATCGTGGAGGGTGCTACGCGACGGGGGTTTAGTCCTCGGCTTGTGCTTGCTCTTGGAGAGGGGGTTGATCTCCTGAAACGTGGTCATCCGGTGGACCCGGTATTCCTGCACTTTGCCGGGGGTGACCTTGTTGAGGGGGAGGGGTCCAAAAAAAGGAACCAGGTGAATACGAAGGCGTATGGCATGGCTCTCGGTCCATTTGCCGCTCCGTTCCCCTTCGGTGATAACTGCGTATTCCTTGAGGAACTGATCGGCGGCCTTCTTGAACGTGGGGCCAGAATCGAGCGCGCCGACGCGCTCCTTCGCCACCATCGTCAGATACCAATCCTCGGCGATCTTTGAGGCCTGCTCCAGCGATTCGCGCTTGGTGCTGAGCTGGCGCTGTTTCCGGCCAACGGAGGCTCGCGCTTGCCAGAACCGGCTGCTGTCGCGCTGGTAAAGCTGAAGCTTTCCATCCAACAAATCAATGGTCGGCACGGGGCACCTCCCTCGCGATTCCACGCGAAACAAGGGGTTTGAAAGGCCTTATTGACCAAAGAGTATCAGGTTTTTGCTAGGGCGTCAAATTGCCCTAAGTTAGCACTAGGACTTTTTCCATGAAAAAGCCGGCTAGGTGAGAACCTAACCGGCTGTTTTCATTACAATATTTGGTTGCGGGGATAGGATTTGAACCTATGACCTTCAGGTTATGAGCCTGATGGTTCCCGTCCATACCGCCTTTGGACCTAAAATTGGGGTTGCTGCTTGTCCATATTTGGACTATATCCATAGTTGACAACGGATCGGCCCCATGTTAAATAACCGCGAGAAAAGTCCGGCTGAGACATCAAAAGGGCCTCAGCGACTAGATAACTCCCGATTTGCGCCGGCCAACCGAAGGCGGCTCAGTCCCCCTGCTTTGCGGACCTTCCTCGCCATCGTGGATCTGTGGGGATTGACGGAGGAGCAGCGCCTCTTGGTCCTCGGATACCCTTCGCGGTCCACATATCATAACTGGTGCAAGCAGGCGCGAGAGCACGGCGCTTTCACCCTTGATGTGGACGTTCTCACCCGCATTTCAGCGGTGTTCGGGATCCATCAAGCGTTGGGGATTCTCTTTCCACAAGAACGGCTCGGCGTTGATTGGCTGCGAAGCCCACACAACGCGGTCGTCTTCGGTGGGCACCCGCCGCTCGACCTCGTCACGAACGGCTCCCAGGATGGGTTGCTCTCGGTGCGTCGCTTCCTCGACGGCGCGCGCGGTGGCCTCTACATGCAGCCGAACATGATAGACGAAGCGTTCACGCCTTACGACGACACGGAGATCGTCTTCCGGTGACGGACGCGTTCGCACCCTCGCCGCAGCCCGCCCATCGCCTGATCCCATCGCAATTTCCGCCCATCGGGCTGTTCGATACTGTTTCGACGGCGGCCGATCTTTCAGCGGTGATGGAGCTCGTCGGCTGGACGAACGACCGGCTCGTGGCCGATCGCATTGATCGGCTGCCCCAGAGCGAATGGGTGTATGGCGTTCCCAACGCTAGTATCGTTATGGCAGCGTTTCTCCACGTCGCTCCCGGCGGAATGAGATTCAACGGACCGGAGCTCGGCGCCTGGTACGCAGCTGACGATATTCGGACTGCGGCAGCAGAGGTCGGTCACCACCTGCGACGCGAAACGGTTGCTCGCGGCGTAGCCACGATGAGCCGCAGATACCGGGCCTATGCCGCAACGCTGCTTGGGGATTATCTCGATATTAGAGAACAGCAGGTGGCACGTCCTGACGTTTATGCAAGCGAACGCTACGACGCGTCGCAGAAACTTGGCGAGGAGGTTCGCTCATCTGGTGGAGCAGGGCTAATCTATGACAGCCTCCGACGTCAAACTGGTGTCAACGTTGTCGCGCACCGGCCGCGCAACATTATAGACATCGTGCAAACCGATCATTTCGAAATTACAGTCCTGGCAACCTCGCGTACGATCGACGTCCGCAAATTGTCGAAATAGCGAGCTTCTTCCACCGCATTCGGCAAGCATATGCAACCAATTGTTCGAGAGAACTCCGTTTTAAATTTTTGTGGCGGATCGGCGTTCCGAATTCGAGGCCTGAGAGGACAGAGCCGTGACGAAACTATTGTTAGCTTCCGAGCGGACCGAAGCGCGCAAGTTTTCGTGCGACGATAGACTTCTATCCGGTACGCCAGGACCAGAAGCCATGCGACTGAAGACGCCAGCTCTATCCCATTCTTCGACTCTGATTTCCTTTGTTGTTGTCCATCGTAGTGTCGATAGTTGTCGGGATCATCACCGTGCAATCGGCATTAAACGGCCTTACGATGAAAGAGACCGTCGCTCAAAAGCGCAAGGGTGTCGCTCAGCTAAAGGAGCCAGAGCCGGTGCTGGCACCCGAAATGCGCTGTGCCTCGGTTCGCCGCAGCTCCCTTTGCGCCCGCTATCCTGTGAACGGTGCGTGGCCGGCCGAAATGCGAATAGACATGCTGGCGGCATATCTCGATTTCAGGAGCGTGCGCGAATTAGTGCTCGCTGTTTCTCGCGGTGAAGCACCGCCTCCCACCCGGTATCGCGGCGTGGGTCGGGCCAGGGAAGCCATCTGGGTCAAGGTTATTGTTGACGAACACGTTGCACCCGGAATCGGGGTCAGGCAGAATCCAGCAAAGGTCGACTTGGCAGCGCTCGCATGAAGCCGTTGAGAACCGCTTTAAAATTGCCTCGATACTGCCGCCGCAAGCCGCTTAAGAACGGCCGCTGGGCATACTTCTTTGAACCGCCGACTTGGGCGCGCAAGCAAGAGTGTCCATTGGAAGCCGAAGCGCTCGGCCAGAACTATGATGCTGCAGTCAGCCGCGCCGAAAACGTCTTGCTGCCGGCATTTGATTCCTGGCGGACGCGTGGCCTGTCTGACCTTGCTCCTATCGGGGTCACGCGAGGTAGTTTTGATTGGCTGATCCAAGGGTTCAAGCAGCAACAGAAATACAAAGATGTCGACGCCCACACAAAACGGACGTACGACAACGGCACCCAGCTGTTTGCTGATCACATCTTAAAGGACGGCAGCCGCGCGGGATCAAAGCAGGTCGGAGATTTCACCAAGGCTTTCGTGGACGCGGTCTACGCGAAGTTGCTCGTGGTCGAGAGCCTCGATGCTGAGGGCAACGTGGTGCGTCGCGAGCGCCGGCGCATGGCAATTGCAGCCATGGGTGCGTGCAGACGGGCCTGGTTCGTGATGCAGCGTGCAGAAGAAGCGATTGTCCCCGCCGACAACCCCTTTGCAAAAATGGGACTGAAGAAGCTGGCGCCAGGTCAGAAGAAACCTGAAACGCCGACTGCGACCTGGGACGAATTGCTAGCATTCCGCAAGACCGCAGTGAAACTTGGTTATGCGTCACTTGCCACAGCGGCTCTTACTGCGTGGGAATGGTTACAACGAGAAGAACATTTGTTCGGCGCATTCGAAATTTCTCATTATCGTCCAAAGGCGCGGCCAAATAGCGTCTGTGTCGTTCACCCCAAAACTGGTGAGGAAGCGTGGTGGCCCCTGTTCGATGAGACGGGCAAGGAGCTGTTTCCGGAGCTGATGCCAGAATTGGACGCCATCAAGGAGCAGACGGTTGGCGGTCTCGTGTTTCGGCGCGACCATGGCCATCGCCGCGGCCGAGTACCCCTCCCCTGGATGACGCCTCGCGGGGGGGGCTCGACTATTTGCGCTCTACCGTGAAGCGCATCATCCGCGCGGCCGAGCTTCGCGACGAACTGTCATTCACATCATTTCGCCATGGCGGCTTTACGGAAGGTGCGGATTCCGATCTTTCCGATGCGGAGCTGCGCGCAGCGGGCCGGCATCGGTCTGCCCGGCAGCTACCCACGTACGCCAAGCGCACCCGTAAGCAGCTAATCTCCGGCGTCCAAAAGCGTCGCGCGGAGCGAACAAAACCAGCCGGTTTGTCGGAATGACGGGCGATCGTTTGTCGGAATGGAAGCTTAGCTAAACCGCTAAGTGCTTGAAAAGCTTGGTGGGCGCACCAGGGCTCGAACCTGGGACCCGATGATTAAGAGTCATCTGCTCTACCAACTGAGCTATGCGCCCGGAACCGGCCCGGAAAGCCTTCGCAAGAGGGCGTCGTTTAGCAAAGCGACCCCGCAATGTCCAGCAAGCTAGCGGGGTTTTCCCGGCCCTGTCCGGGGGCCGTAAATATCGGAAAAGCCGCCGGAATCCGGCGGCTTTCCCTTAAGTTCCGAAGTTGCGGGCGAAGGCCTGCGCGACTAGAGCCGCTCAGGGCCGCCATCACGATCGTCGCTGTGGTCCCGGTCGCCGCCCATCATGCCGTGCTCGAAACGGTGCCGCCAGCCGCCCTCGCCGCCGAACCGGCCTCCGCGATGCGTCAGGATAGTGAGCCGGCGCTTCTGGCCATCGTCCAGCGTCTTGTAGAGCGGGTCGGCCGCGTCCGCGATCTTCTTCAGCGCCACCGCCGACGTCGCCATGTTGTCGGCGCGCTCGCGCAGGCGCGTCACCGGATCCTTCTGCGCATCCTCCTCCGGCTTCGCATTCATCCGCGCATTGGCGCGATCGATCCGCAGTTTTGCGAAATCCCGCACCGCGCTCTCGACCGGCGGCCACAGCTTTTCCTGATCGGCGTTAAGCTTCAACCCGGCGTGCACCGCCGCGATCCGCGCGTCGACAAAGGCCGCCCTGTCCTCCGGGCTCATTCGCATGTGCCCCATGTGCTCATGAAACCAATGATTGTGCTGGGCATAGACCGCCGTCGAGCCGGCGATGGCGAGCGCAGCGACGCCGGCGATAGCAAACTTCCTCATGTCAACCTCCTTTGAAGGTTTTCGAAAGATGAGCTTACTCACGCCCGCAATCAACTTACAGTTTGGCAAGAACGCCCTGCCTTACCAAGATGTAATCTTGCAGCTTCAAATCATTCCCAACAGCCTCGGCAGCCAGAGCGAAATTTCGGGGACATAGGTGATCAGGCCGAGGAAGATCAGCATCGCGCACAGCCACGGCAGCACCGCGATCGTGATTTCGCTGATGCCCATCTTCGCAATCCCGCTGGCGATGTAGAGATTGAGGCCGACCGGCGGATGACACAGCCCGACCTCGGTATTGACGATCATCAAGACGCCGAGATGGACCGGATGGATGCCGATCTTGGTGGCGAGCGGATACAGGATCGGCGCCATTATCAGCAGGATCGACGACGGATCCATGACGTTGCCCGCCGCCAGCAGGATGACGTTGACCACGAGCAGGAAGGTCCAGACGCCGAAATTCTTGTCGATGATCCAGGCCGCCATTTCCTGGGGGATCTGCTCATGCGTCATCAGGAACGAGAACAGCACCGCGTTGGTGATGATGTAGAGCAGCATCGAACTCATGCTCGCCGCCTGCAGCAGCACCTTGCCGACCTGGGAGAGCTTCAGCTCCTTGTAGATGAACACCGTGATGAAGAAGGCGTACACCGCGGCAACCGCAGCGGCCTCGGTCGGCGTGAAGATGCCGCCATAGATGCCGCCGAGCACGATCGCGATCAAGAGCAGGCCCCAGACGCTTTCACGGAACGCGGTCCATTGCTGCTTCAGCGTCGCGCGCGGCATTTTCGGATAGCCGTTGCGCCAGGCGATGAACCAGGTCACCGTGGCCAGCATCAGGGCCAGCATGATCCCCGGCACGATGCCGGCCATGAATAGCGCGCCGATCGATGTGTTGGTGGAGACGCCGTACAGCACCAGGATGATCGACGGCGGCACCAGGATTCCGAGCGCGCCCGACGTCGAGATCACGCCGACGCCGAACCGCCGGGGATAGCCGTGTTCGACCATCGCCGGCATCATGATCGAGCCGATCGCCACCACGGTCGCGACGCTGGAGCCGGAAATCGCCGCGAACATCGCGCAGGCCGCGACGCCGGCCAAGCCCAGCCCGCCCGGCAGATGGCCGACCAGCGAGGTGGTAAAGGCGATCATGCGGCGAGCGACGCCGCCGCGGGTCAGGAAGGTGCCGGCAAGGATGAAGAACGGAATCGCCATGATGCCGAAATTATCGAGGCCGGAAAACAGTTTCAGGCCTACGCTTTCGATCGGCACTTCCGTCATCGTGAACAGGAAGGTCAGCACCGTGAGGCCGAGCGAAATCGAGATCGGCATGCCCGTCAGCATCAGGGCGAACAGCAGTCCGAAGATAAGCGCAGCGCTCATCACGCCTCTCCCAGCGCGACCGGCGCTTCAGGAGAGACCTCGATGCCGTCGACATTGGTCGCGTCGTGGTGCGGCAGATCGCCGGTCCAGAAGTAACTCCAGGACACCTGCAGGAAGCGGAAGCACATCAGATAGGAGCCGAGCGGGATGCAGGCATAGACGATCCAGCTCGGCAATTCGAGATCGGGCGAGACCTGGTCGGTGCTCATCAATTCGATGACGAATTTCGCACCCATGGTGCCGACGATCGCGGTGAACAGCGCGCCGCCGAGCAGGCCGAACAGCACGACGCCCTTCTGCCATCGCGGATTGAGCCGCTTGATCAGGACGTCGACGCCGACATGGATGCCGGTTCGCACGCCATAGGCCGCGCCGAACTTCGCCATCCAGATGAACATGTAGATGCACAGCTCCTGCGCCCAGGTGATGTGGATGCCGTTCAGATAGGGATACAGAAACGACACGCCGGTGCCGAAACGGTGCACGACGGAAATGATAATCAGGATCGTCGCCGCCGCCATCAGCGAACTGATCAGAATTTC
>JBKQRS010000215.1:0-5006 GCA_052143915.1 Bradyrhizobium sp. | reverse complement strand
CCGACATGCTCGAACATGCCAACCGACACGATGCGGTCGAACGGGCCAGGAATGTCGCGATAATCCTCAAGGAAAAACTTGGCCGATTGCGCGAGATTCTTTTCGGCGGCGCGGGCATTCGACACCTGCAGTTGCTCGGTCGACAGTGTAACGCCCGTAACATTGGCCTCGGTCACCTCGGCCAGATACAGACCAAGGCCACCCCAACCCGAACCGATATCGAGCACCTTGTCGCCGCGCCGGATCAAGAGCTTGGCCGCGATATGGCGCTTCTTGGCGAGTTGGGCGTCGTCCAGCGTCGCGTCCGGTCTTTCAAAATAGCCGCAGCTATACTGCTTGTCGGCGTCGAGAAAGAGAGAATACAGCCGTCCGTCGAGGTCGTAGTGGCGGGCGACATTGTTTTTCGAGCGACCGCGCGGATTGAACTGCCTGATATGCCTGATCAGATAGCGCAGCCACCATTGCAACTTGGCCCATCGCGGCAATATTTCCGGCTGATCCATCAGGATCGCGAGTGCATCCGCAATCGAGCCATTCTCGACGACGAAGGTGCCTTCCATGTAGACTTCGCCGAGCGCAAGTTCGGGGTTGATCAGAATCCTGCGTTCGGCATCGGCCGTCAGGAATCGCACGGAAACCGGCTCACCGGTCCCATCGCCGCAGCTGAACCTTGCCCCGCTCGCGGTGGTGAATATCATCGCGCCGCGGCGAATGAACTGCTGCAGGAAATAACGCAACAAACGGTCCATCGAAACCACCGAATAGAGCGATCCCGTAGAAGCTTAGGTGCCGGCCGTCACACGCGACGCACCGGGATCAGAATGGCTCCCTCACGTCTGGTAAAGATCATAAGGGCGGTGGAACCGCTGCGCTACTGCATTGTACACAAAGCGGATATTCCGGAATGTGGCGTTCACGCAGTTGCGTCATAGATGCGCTTCCATTCGCGGCATAATCGGCTAAAAGGTGACCGCCGCCGGTGCCCGTTTGGGGGGCGCCGGAAGCGATTTCCGCATCTGGAGAATAGGGAATGTTGAGCCGAGCGCTCAGTTTAGCGGCGGGGACGCTTCTGATCGGTTGTTTTGCGGCGCCTTCGGCGTGGGCGCAGGCGCAGAATCTCGAGGCCGGCAAGAGCGCTTCCCAGCTTTTCGCGAACACCTGCAACGCCTGCCACAAGAGTCCGCGTGGCCTGCTGAAGACGGTTTCGGCCGGATCGCTGGCAGGCTTCCTGCGGCAGCATTACACGACCAGCAGCGACATGGCCTCGCAGCTCAGCACCTTCCTGATTTCCAACGGCGCAAGCGACACCCGCTATCAGGCAAAGCAGGGGGCCGATACCAAGCCTGCCGGCGGGACCGAGCAGGTTGACCGGCAGGGCCGCAGATCGCGGCCCGCGCCCTCCCAGGAGGCTGCCAGGCCAGACGCCGACGCACCCCCGCCGGGCGAAGCCGGCCGTCAGGGCCGCAATGCCAAGCGGCTGGCCCGACCGGGCGAGCCACCCGACGCGGCGCGGTCTGCTCCGGACGCCCAGGCACCGGCACAAGCGGCGACCGAGCGCGGCCCCGATGGCCGCAAGCTGACGGCCAAACAACGCCTGAGCAAGCATGGCAAGCCGGGCGGTGAAGAACCACCAACTGCCAGGGACGAGCCGGCAAAGCCCGAACCGGAAATGGATGACAAGGCCAAGGCTGAAACCGCCAAGGAAGACAGCGGCAAACCCGAGGGAACCAAGCCGGCAGGTGAGGGCAAGTCTGAGGCCGCCAGAATGGAGATGCCGAAAGAGAGCGGCGGCGCCGGCGCGCCCGTGCTACGGCCCGATCCGGTACCGCCCGTCACGCCGGCGCCGCCGGCTGCCTCGGTGGCACCGCCAGCCGCCGCTCCAGTAGCCGCGTCCTCCGCGCCGGCTCCCAGCGCAGCGCCCGAGCCTGCCGCAGCACGGCCGTCGACGCCTGCGCCCTCCGAGGCACCCGCAGCTGTTGCGGCTTCAGCGCCGCCACCGGCACCACCGGTCGCCACCGGGCCACCCGCTCCGCCGATCTCGCAATAGGCCTTCCCCAAAAGCGCCGGCAGGAATCCAAAGCCCGGCCTGATTGGGCCGGGCTTTGTCGGGTGTCATTGACTTAGAGCGACGTCATTTCTCGGAAGCAGCGTTTTCCTGCTGCTCCACATCTTCGTGGCGGGCCTCCGGATCGAAGAATTCGCCGGCGGCGGCGAGCGCTTCGGCCGCTGCATCCTGATCTTCCTGACGCGTCGAGATATCCTCGCCGCGGTTGATGCGTTCGGCTTCGTCCGCACTTCGCGCGACGGTGACGGTGACGCCGACTTCGACTTCCGGGTGCACGGCGATGGCGATCGCGTGCTTGCCGATGGTCTTGATCGGTGCGTCCAGCATGACCTGGCTGCGGCTAATGATGACGCCATCACTCAGGAACGATGCGATGATGTCACGAACGCTCACCGATCCGAACAATTGACCGGTCTCGGACGCTTGACGCAGTATGATGACGTTGCGGCCGTTGATCTTCTCCGCGACCTTGGTTGCCTCGCCCTTGGCCTGCAGGTTGCGGGCTTCGAGCTCGGCCTTCATGCCATCGAACTTGGCGCGATTGTCCGCGGTGGCGCGCAACGCCTTGCCGCGCTTGAGCAGAAAGTTGCGGGCAAACCCGTCCCTGACGCGGACGACCTCGCCCATATGGCCGAGCTTGGCGACGCGTTCCAGCAAGATGACTTCCATATTCGTTCTCCTTAAGGTGATCGGGATTTGAGGGGGTGAGTTGACGATTCAGGATGCGGGGAGGGGCGGCGGTCTCCCTCGCAGATAGCGCTGGCGTAGTCCGAAAACGGCGTCGGCTATCCCGAGTGCCACCATCGCCATGACCGGCCAGCCGAACACTCCCACGATCGCGTAGATGCAGCTGAGCCAGAGCGCGCGGTTCTTCAGCGCAAGCGTCAGCGTGTGCAGCACCGCGAAACCGGTGAGGGCGTAAGCGATCATCAAGGCCGCGGTGAGGATTTGCGCCAGGATTGCCAGCAGTCCGCCGGAAAAACAAAATGCGGTCGCGGCGCATAAGGCCGCGAGCGTCAACGACGGCAATGCCGTACTTTTCAAGTCAGGCCACGGGCGGTGTAATCGTCCCGATGTCGCGGTGATTTTTGCGGCGAGCCAGAGGTTGAGCGTCAGCGTGATCATGGCGACGATTGCAGCCGCGGCCGGCGCGATGATCACCAGCGCATCGATCCTTTGGTCGGTGGGCGCAACATCTGCCGATTCCAGAATGCGTGCCAGCGAGGCGCGCATTGTGCCATGTATGCTTGGACCGTCCGAGCCGAGCGTGAGGAGCGTTGCGGCCGTGGTGACCGTTGCAAAAATAACGATCCAGAGCAGAATTCGACCGACGGGATACCATTCGAGCGCTGCTGCATCGTTGGCAGGCTCGATGTCCGTAGTGAGCGGTCTCCCGAGCAGTGCAAGATGTCCGAGCCACCAGGCCGGCAGCGCGATGGCGACGGCGAAGGCAATGCAATAGGGAAGGCCGAATACCGCACCGAGAACGCTCGCCGCCGCGATTCCGCCGAGGGTGGCGCTGAGCGGACCCCATCCAAGCGCAGCCACCATGAGCGGCAGCGGTGCCAGGTAGAACAGCAACAGCGATATCAGCGCGCCCGAAATGATCGAGGCGAACATCAACGCCGACGCGCAGCCGGCGGCCATGGCTATGAGAACGGTCGCGATCATCAGCTGTCCCGCTCCTTTCGAGCGGTTAGAGGTCTACCAACCCCAACCATCGGCAACCGGACGACCCGGAAGCCTTATGAAGATTTGCGATCCGCGGCGCGAGCGACGCGGATCGCGATTGTCCTAGCGAATAACGTAAGGCAGCAGACCGAGAAAACGCGAGCGCTTGATGGCGCGCGCGAGTTCACGCTGCTTTTTGGCGGAGACGGCGGTGATGCGGCTCGGCACGATTTTGCCGCGCTCGGAAACGTAACGCATCAACAGCTTGGAATCCTTGTAATCGATCTTCGGCGCGTTCGGACCCGTGAACGGGCAGGTCTTGCGGCGGCGGAAAAACGGACGGCGTGCACCAGCTTCGGCCATGATTCTTACTCCTCGATCGCTGCGTCGGCATCGTCACGCCCGCGGCGCGGACGGTCGCCGCGATAACCACCGCCGTCGCGGTCGCCTCGGAATCCCCCGTCGCGGTCGCCGCGGAAACCACCGCCGCGGTCGTCGCGGTCACGGTCGCGATCAGCCTTGCGCATCATCGCCGAGGGACCTTCCTCATGCTCTTCGACGCGAACGGTGAGATAGCGGATGACGTCTTCGCTGATCCGCTCCTGCCGCTCGATCTCGGCGACAGCGGCCGAGGGCGCCTCGATATTCAGCAGAACGAAGTGCGCCTTGCGATTCTTGTTCATGCGATAGGTCAGCGAACGCACGCCCCAGTTCTCGGTCTTGGTGACCTTGCCACCCGCCTGTTCGACGATGCCGGTCATCTGGGTGGTCAGTTCTTCGACCTGCTGGGTGCTCGCATCCTGGCGCGCGAGAAAAACATGCTCATAAAGAGGCATGGGTGTCCTTTCCATGTGTTGGCGCGGGTCACGGCGGCAAGCCCTTCGAACCCTTCGGAAAGGACTCGATATGCTCAGAAGGCGGAAGCACGGGACGACGGACCGACTGGCCCTGCCACATCAAGTTCGCCGATACGGTGAAATTGCTGAGACCGTCCGTTCAGCTCCCGGCCGGGATCCACGGATGGCGCGGTTTATACGGATTTTGAGCGCGGAGGCAAGGGAAAGCCACGCGACCGACGGACGCTGGGGCGGAGCCGGGAACCAGGGGCGGCTTGACACGGGCGGCAAGAGCGGTGTCTTTCGGCCCCGACTTGGGAGGGCAATCCGCCAAGGGAAATCCGGCCCTTGTCGAATTGTACTCTAACATATTGAAATAGAACATGGATTTATCGTCCACCCGCGCACTTGGCGGATTGTGGGTGGGGATCAAG
>JBKQRS010000214.1:0-9880 GCA_052143915.1 Bradyrhizobium sp. | reverse complement strand
AGTACCCTTTGCTTTCCGAAGTTCGTTTGCGAGGATGCGGAGCCGGATCACGAACTTCGGAAAGCGGGTACCAGTCACGGGATACCGTTGGTTGGCCGGAGCCTAACACCTTGAAGATGAACAGCCTTCACGAGTTTGCGAAGCCGGGATTTGCCGGGTTATCCGCGAGCACGGGGTTTGCTATGAAGTGTCATTCCGGGTTCGCGCTTCTCACGCCCGGAATGACGCGCGATAGGAACCTCGATCGCCACCCGATGAGCTCTCTCACCCGCCGATCTTTCCTCGCCACCGCCGGCGCCGGGCTCGCCGCCAGCGCGCTCGCGCGCGGGGCAGGCGCGGCCGAGGGCCAGACGTCCGATCAGATGCTGGACGAGCTGATCAAGGAAAATCAGGAAAACGGCATCGGCAGCGGCTTCGACAACGCCTCGCGCAACGTCAAGCTGCCGAAGAAATCGCTGCCGACGCTGTCGCCCTCGACCGCGGAAACCACGCAAACCTCGATCGCGCAATATGAGGCCATCGTCGCCAAGGGCGGCTGGCCGGAAGTGCAGCCGGCCGAGGGCTTGCGGGTCGGCGCCAAGAGCCCGGTGGTGCCGGCGCTGCGCGAGCGGCTGGCGATCGCCGGCGATCTCGAACTCAATTCCGGCGACCGGCAGGTGTTCGATTCCTATGTCGACGCCGCGGTGCGCCGCTTCCAGGTCCGCCACGGGCTGCATGCCGACGGCATCGTGCACGAGGCGACGCTGCATGCACTGAATGTGCCGGCCGAGCGGCGGCTGGCGCAGTTGCGAACCAACGCGGTGCGGCTGAAGAGCCTTACCGGCAATCTCGGCAATCGCATCGTGGTCGCCAATATTCCGGCCGCCCAGATCGAGGCGATCGAAAACGGCGTCGCGGTGACGCGCCATACCGCGGTCGCCGGCAAGCCGGACCGGCCCTCGCCGGATGTCCGGAGCAAGATCACCCAGATCAACTTCAACCCGTTCTGGACTGTGCCGGTGTCGATCATCCGCAAGGATTTGATTCCGAAGATGCAGGCCGAGCCGGATTATCTCACCAAAAACCACATCCGCATCTATGATGCCAAGAACAACGAGCAGCCACCTTCGCAGATCGACTGGTATTCGGCGGAAGCCGTCAACTACAAATTCAAGCAGGATGCCGGCGATTTCAATTCGCTGGGCTCGATGAAGATCAACTTCCCGAGCCCCGACGGCGTCTACATGCACGACACGCCGTCGAAGAACCTGTTCGGCGAAGATTTCCGCTTTGCCTCCTCGGGCTGCATGCGCGTGCAGAACGTCCGCGAACTGGTGTACTGGATTTTGGCCGAGACTCCGGGCTGGTCGAAGGCGGAAATCGACGAGGTCATCAAATCCGGCGAGCGCAAGGACGCCAAAGTGGCAAAACCGCTGCCGCTGTACTGGGTCTATGTGACCGCCTGGGCGACGCCCGACGGCGTGGTCCAGTTCCGCGAGGATATCTACAACCGCGACGGGGTCAGCTGAGCTAGCCGGAGGGAAGGGCTATCGACCACGCGAACTTTCTGTCACTGCCTCCCCCTTTGCCGGCTCTTTGCCGGGGAGGGTTGGGGAGGGGGGAGCCACAGGCGAATCTGCACGTGAAACCCCCACCCCCAACCCCCAAGAGGGACCAAGAGGGAGGGGAGCCAGGGCGCCGCATGGGGGGCTAACGAGAACTGGCATTCGCCACCATATCTTGCATAAATATCGAGCCGGTACCGCAAGTGCTTGGCCATTGCCGGGCGATGTGGTATCCCGCGAGCACTCTTTCGACCGCCATCCATGACCGACCGCAAGGCCCCTATCTGGTTGCGGCGGTGGAGATATTTCGCCCATGAGCTCTTCTTCCACTAGCGCCAAGACCGCCTCCGCCCCCGACTCGTTCTTTACCGCAGGGCTTGCCGAGGCCGATCCGGACATCGCCGCCGCCATTCGCGGCGAACTCGGCCGCCAGCGTCACGAGATCGAATTGATCGCGTCGGAAAACATCGTCAGCCGCGCGGTGCTGGAAGCGCAGGGCTCGGTCCTGACCAACAAATATGCCGAAGG
This sequence comes from Bradyrhizobium sp., assembly GCA_052143915.1. GTDB lineage: Bacteria > Pseudomonadota > Alphaproteobacteria > Rhizobiales > Xanthobacteraceae > Bradyrhizobium. The sequence goes on along the minus strand of JBKQRS010000214.1, from coordinate 7,808 downwards.
CTATCCGGGCAATCGCTATTACGGCGGCTGCGAATGGGTCGACGTCGTCGAAACGCTGGCGATCGAGCGCGCCAAGAAGCTGTTCGGCGCGGGCTTTGCCAATGTGCAGGCGAATTCCGGCAGCCAGATGAACCAGGCGGTGTTCCTGGCGCTGCTGCAACCCGGCGATACCTTCATGGGCCTCGATCTCGCCGCCGGCGGACATCTCACCCACGGCTCGCCGGTCAACATGTCCGGCAAATGGTTCAAGGCGCAGCACTACACCGTGCGGCGCGAGGACCAGATCATCGACATGGATGCGGTTGCGAAACAGGCCGAGCAGGTGCGGCCGAAGCTGATCATCGCCGGCGGATCGGCCTATTCGCGCGCCTGGGATTTCAAGCGTTTCCGCGAGATCGCAGACCAGGTCGGCGCCTATCTGCTGGTCGACATGGCGCATTTCGCAGGCCTCGTGGCCGGCGGCGTGCATGCCTCGCCGGTGCCGCATGCGCATGTCACGACCACCACCACGCACAAGTCGCTGCGCGGCCCGCGCGGCGGCCTGATCCTGTGCAATGACGAGGCGTTGGCCAAGAAACTGAACTCGGCAATCTTCCCGGGTCTGCAGGGCGGCCCGCTGATGCATGTGATCGCGGCGAAGGCGGTGGCGTTCGCCGAGGCGCTGCATCCGGATTTCAAGCTCTATGCGAAGAACGTGGTCGAGAATGCCAAGGCTTTGGCGGAAAGCCTGCGGGCGCAGGGCCTCGACATCGTCTCGGGCGGCACCGACAACCATCTGATGCTGGTCGACCTGAGGCCCAAGGGACTGAAGGGCAACATCTCGGAAAAGGCACTGGTGCGCGCGGCGATCACCTGCAACAAGAACGGCATTCCCTTCGACCCGGAGAAGCCGTTCGTCACGTCGGGGTTGCGTCTGGGTACGCCGGCGGCCACCACGCGCGGCTTTGGGGTCGCCGAATTCAAGCAGGTCGGCGGCATGATCGCCGAGGTGCTGAACGCGGTGGCGCAGTCGCAGGACGGCGCGGCACCAATGGTGGAAGCCGCCATCAAGGAACGGGTGAAAGCGCTCACCGATCGCTTCCCGATCTATTAACAGGGTTCTGGCCGGATGCGTTGCCCAAGCTGCAATAGTCTCGATACGCAGGTGAAGGATTCGCGTCCGACCGAGGATTCGGCCGTGATCCGGCGGCGGCGGGTGTGTGTCGCCTGCAATTTCCGCTTCACCACTTTCGAGCGCGTGCAGCTGCGCGAGCTCACGGTCATCAAGCGCAACGGCCGACGGGTGCCGTTCGATCGCGACAAACTGGTGCGCTCGCTGCAGATCTCCCTGCGCAAGCGGCCGGTCGATCCGGAGCGGGTCGAGAAGATGGTCTCCGCCATCGTGCGCGAACTCGAAAGCGGTGGGGAAGCGGAGATCTCGTCGGAAGCGATCGGCGAGATCGTGATGGAGCACCTGCGCCAGCTCGACGACGTCGCCTATGTGCGTTTCGCTTCGGTCTACCGCAATTTCCGCGAAGCCAAGGACTTTGAGGCGGTGCTCGGCGAACTCTCCGGCGACGACGACGCGCGGATTGCCCTGTTACGCAAATGATCTTCCGCATTCTGGAAGAGCAGCTCGCGCAAAAATCCAAGGACCTGAAGGCTGCCGACCAGCGCTTCATGCAGCTCGCGCTGGCGCTTGGACGGCGCGGGCAGGGCCGCACCTGGCCCAATCCCGCCGTCGGCGCCGTGGTGGTCAAGGACGGTGTCATTGTCGGGCGCGGCTGGACAGAGCCCGGCGGCCGGCCGCACGCCGAGCCCGTCGCGCTTGCGCGCGCTGGCGAAGCCGCCCGCGGTGCTACCCTCTACGTGACGCTGGAGCCATGTTCGCATATCGGCAAGTCGCCGCCGTGCACGGATGCGGTGATCGCCGCCGGCATCAAACGCGTGGTATCGGCGATCGAGGACCCCAACCCGCAAGTGGCCGGGCAGGGGCACGCCCGGCTGCGCGCTGCGGGGATTGCGGTCGATATCGGGCTCGGTGCGTGCGAGGCTGCGCGCGATCACGCCGGGCATTTCAGGCGCGTCCGCGACAAGCGTCCGCATGTGATCCTCAAGCTCGCGGTTTCCACGGACGACAGGATCGCCGCATCCGGCCACAAGCCCGCGGCGATCTCGGGGGAGGCGGCAAGAGCGCGCACGCACCTGTTGCGCGCGCAATGCGACGCCATCCTGGTCGGGATCGGCACCGTGCTATCAGACGATCCGCTGTTGACCTGCCGCCTGCCGGGCATGCAGGCGCGCTCGCCGGTGCGCGTGGTGCTGGATCGCGCGTTGCGGATTTCAGGCACCAGCCGGCTGGTTCAATCGGCCCGCGCAACGCCGCTGTGGCTCATGACGTCGAGCCTAGCGGAAGCGCCGGCAGCCACGAAACTGGGCGCCGCCGGCGCGCAGGTGATCCGCGTCGCCGCCACGGCCACACCGTCGCCGGGGTTGGATCTGCTGGCCGTGCTGCACGCATTGGCGGAGCGGGGTATCACACGGCTCCTGGTCGAAGGCGGCGCGCGCGTGGCCGCGTCCTTTGTGGCAGCAGGCCTCGTCGACGAATTCTGGCTGCTGCGCGGTGCCGAGGCGATCGGCGCCGACGGCGTCGCGGCGCTGGCTGCCTTGCCGCTCACGTCAATCACGCAGTCGCCGGGCTTTCGCGTTCGTGCTAGCGAGAGCCTCGATAGGGACACTCTTACCGTATACGAGCGCGCGTAATGTTTACCGGGATCGTCACCGACGTCGGCGAGATCGTCAGCCTGACGCCGACCGCGCAGCGGCAGTTGCACCGGCTTCGCATCGCCTGCCGCTACGGCCGCTCCACCATCGCGGACGGCGCCTCGATCGCCTGCAACGGCGTTTGCCTGACCGTGGTCGCCTCTGGCGTCGAACAGGGCAAAACCTGGTTCGATGTGGATGCCGCCGCCGAAACGCTCGGCATGACTACCGCGAAGCACTGGACCGTCGGCACCAAACTTAATCTGGAGCGTGCGCTGAAGATCGGCGACGAACTCGGCGGTCACATCGTTGCCGGACATGCGGATGGGATCGCCACCATCGTCAGACGCGACGATCTGCCTGACATGGCGCGGTTTGAACTGCGTACCACGCGCGAGCTGGCGCGTTTCATCGCGGCCAAGGGCTCGGTGACGCTCGATGGCGTGTCGCTGACGGTGAATACCGTCGACAACGTCGCCTTTTCGGTGCTGATCATCCCGCACACGCTGAGTGTCACGACGCTTCACGGTTGGCATGCGGGCGGCGAGGTCAATATCGAGGTCGACCTGATGGCACGCTACGCCGCAAGGCTTGCGGAAATGAAATAGAAGCGGCCCTTGGCTTTGGGCGCTCACGCGCCTAAAACCCGCACCGATCGATCAATCAATATAACGAGAACAAGATGGCAGACGCGCGGCGCGCCCAGTTAAAGGATCAGACCGATATCTCCGGCGCGCGCGCGTTGATCGTCGAGGCGCGCTTTTATGACGATATCCAGGACGCGCTGCTGGAAGGTGCGGTCACTGAGCTGAAGGCAGCGGGCGTCACCTTTGAGGTGATCACGGTGCCGGGTGCGCTGGAAATCCCAGCCGCGATCGCGATCGCGCTCGATGCCGCCGAGAAACACGGCAAGCCCTACGACGCGGTGATCGCGCTAGGTTGCGTGGTCAGGGGCGACACCATTCATTTCGAAATCGTATCGATGGAATCCTCGCGCGCGTTGATGGACCTTGCGGTGGCCAGAAGAATCCCGCTCGGCAATGGCATCATCACCGTCAACACCGACGCGCAGGCGTGGGCGCGGGCGCGTGCAAGCGAGCTCAACAAGGGCGGCGACGCCGCGCGCGCGGCGCTTGCCATGCTGCGGATCAAACGCCGGCTGACGCGGGCCTGATCATGACAGAAGACAAGAAGAAGCAGGCAAAAGGTTCGGACAGGAAAGCGAACCGGCGCGGGGCGGCGCGGCTTGCCGCCGTGCAGGCGCTCTATCAAATGGACATCGGCGGCGCCGGCATCAACGATATTTTCGCGGAGTTCGAGAGCCACTGGCTCGGCGGCGAGGTCGAAGGTGACAAATATCTGCCGGCTGAAGCGGCGTTTTTCCGCGACATCGTGTCCGGCGTGGTGCGTGATCAGGCCAGGCTCGATCCCCTGATCGACGACGCGCTATCGAAGGGTTGGCCGCTGAAGAGGATCGATGCCATCCTGCGTGCGGTGTTGCGCGCCGGCGCCTACGAACTTGAGCATCGCAAGGACGTGCCCGGCCGCGTCGTGGTCTCGGAATATGTCGATGTCGCGCACGCCTTTGTCGAGGCGGACGAGACCGGCATGGTGAATGCGGTGCTCGACCAGATCGGCCGCCAGTTTCGCGCCGACGAGTTTGCGCGGGCGGGCCGCTGAGATGATCGCCCCCGGTGCAGGCGCATCCGGAGAGGATAACCTGATCGCGCGTTACTTTCGACCGCTTGCCTTCGACCCCGGCGCGTTCAGCCTTGGCGATGATGCAGCGATCCTGAAGGCACTTGGCGAGGATATCGTGGTAACGACCGATGCCCTCGTCGAAGGCGTACACTTTCTGTCGAACGATCCTCCCGGAACCGTCGCGCAAAAAGCGCTGCGGGTGAACCTTTCCGACCTCGCGGCGAAGGGGGCTGCGCCGGCGGGCTTTGTGCTGACGCTGGCGTTACGCGCGGCCGATGACGCGTGGTTAGAGCCTTTCGCGCGCGGACTGGGTGCGGATGCCAGCCGGTTCGGATGTCCGCTATTGGGTGGCGATACCGTCTCGACGCCGGGTCCGCTGATGATCTCGATCACCGCGTTCGGGCGGGTCGCCCCGGGCCAGATGGTCCACCGCAGCGGCGCCAGGCCCGGCGACCGCGTCGTGGTGACGGGGACGATCGGCGACGCCGCGCTCGGCCTCGACATTCTCAGAGGGGGCAGGGTGGCTGCCGCGCTTGCCGGTGACGCCGCGGCCCAAGAAATGCTGGTCGACCGCTACCGGGTGCCGCAGCCGCGGAATGCGCTGGCGCACGCGGTCCGCGATCATGCCCATGCGGCGATGGATGTATCGGACGGCCTTGCTGGCGATCTGGCCAAGCTTTGCACGGCGTCAGGCGTGTCGGCCGTCATCGACATGCCAGGCATCCCATTATCGGCCGCGGCCGCGGCGGCGCTTGCGGCAGGCGCCGTCGGCATGGAGGTGCTGGTTTCCGGCGGCGACGACTATGAGATTTTGTGCGCCATCCCTGAGGATGGCTTTGAGCCGTTTGCGCGAGCTGCCGATGTCGCGGGGGTGGTGGTGAGTTCGATCGGGACCGTGATTGCTGCGGCGTCACCCCCGAAATTTCTCGATGCGCAGGGCAGGGATATCCCGCTACGGCGGCTCTCCTACAGCCATTTCTAGGATTTTGCCGAAAAGCACCAGTTTGGGCGTAAATACCTGCCGAAATCGATCATTTTGGCGCGCCACGGCGTTGCGCCGGGGATACGATTTTGGCATGGTCCCGCCCGATTTGAGGCCACCCTTTTGGGCAGGGCGGGCCTTCTTTTTATGCGCCCGCCGCGCTCGCGGCGACCGGCGTGGGGTGAGCATCAAGATAGATCCGAGGCAAATTCAATGACAGCATTATGGGCGATTGTGTTCTGCGGAGCGCTTTCCATCGTTTACGCCATCTGGGCGACGGCATCGGTTATGAAATCGGATGCCGGCAACCCGCGCATGCAGGAAATCGCAGCCGCGGTGCGTGAAGGCGCGCAGGCCTATCTCAAGCGCCAGTACATGACGATCGGCCTGGTCGGCATCGTGATCTTCGCGCTGCTCGCCTACTTCCTCGGCACGCTGGTTGCTGTTGGTTTCGCAATCGGCGCGGTCCTGTCGGGCGCCGCCGGCTTCATCGGCATGAATGTGTCGGTTCGCGCCAACGTGCGCACCGCGCAGGCCGCAACCATCTCGCTGGCCGGCGGACTTGAGCTCGCCTTCAAGGCGGGCGCGATCACCGGTCTTCTGGTCGCCGGTCTCGCTCTGCTCGGCGTGACGCTTTATTTCGGTTTCCTCACCTTTTCGCTGCATCTGGCCCCGAACAGCCGCACCGTCGTCGATGCGATGGTGGCGCTCGGCTTCGGCGCTTCCCTGATTTCGATCTTCGCGCGTCTCGGCGGCGGCATCTTCACCAAGGGCGCTGACGTCGGCGGGGATCTCGTCGGCAAGGTCGAGGCCGGCATTCCCGAGGACGATCCGCGTAACCCGGCCACCATCGCCGACAACGTCGGCGACAACGTCGGCGATTGTGCTGGCATGGCCGCCGACCTGTTCGAGACCTACGCGGTGACCACGGTCGCCACCATGGTGCTGGCCGCGATCTTCTTCGCGACCACGCCGCTGCTGCTGAACATGATGACGCTGCCGCTCGCGATCGGCGGCGTCTGCATCATCACCTCGATCGTCGGTACCTTCTTCGTCAAGCTCGGCGCCAGCCAGTCCATCATGGGCGCGCTGTACAAGGGCCTGATCGCCACCGGCATCCTGTCGCTGGCGGGCGTTGCCGGCGTGATCTATTATCTGGTCGGCTTCGGTCCGCTGGCAGGCGTGAAGTTTACCGGCACGGCGCTGTTCGAATGCGGCATCGTCGGCCTCGTCGTCACCGGGCTGATCATCTGGATCACCGAGTACTACACCGGCACCGAATATCGCCCGGTGAAGTCGATCGCGGCGTCCTCGGTCACCGGTCACGGCACCAACGTCATCCAGGGTCTGGCGATCTCGATGGAAGCCACCGCGGGTCCCGCGCTGGTGATCATCGCCGGCATCCTCGTCACCTACAGCCTTGCCGGCCTGTTCGGCATTGCGATTGCGACCACCACGATGCTGGCGCTGGCGGGCATGATCGTCGCGCTCGACGCCTTCGGCCCGGTCACCGACAATGCCGGCGGCATTGCCGAAATGGCCGGCCTGCCCAAGGAAGTCCGAAAAGCCACCGACGCGCTCGACGCGGTCGGCAATACCACCAAGGCGGTGACCAAGGGCTATGCGATCGGCTCGGCCGGTCTCGGCGCACTGGTGCTGTTCGCGGCCTACAATGAAGACCTCAAATTCTTCATCGCCAATGCCGCGAAGTATCCGTACTTCCAGGGCGTGCTGCCCGACTTCTCGCTGAACAACCCCTACGTTGTGGTTGGCCTGCTGTTCGGCGGCCTCTTGCCCTATCTGTTCGGCGCGATGGGGATGACGGCGGTCGGTCGCGCGGCCGGCGCCATCGTCGAGGAAGTGCGGCGTCAGTTCCGCGAAAAGCCGGGCATTATGCAGGGCACCGACAAGCCGGACTACGGCAAGGCGGTCGATCTTCTGACCAAGGCGGCGATCAAGGAAATGATCATCCCGTCACTGCTGCCGGTGCTGTCGCCGATCTTCGTCTATTTCGCGATCTACGGGATTGCGGGCGGCGGCGCGGCGGGCAAGTCGGCGGCGTTCTCTTCCGTCGGCGCGATGCTGCTCGGCGTGATCGTGACCGGTCTGTTCGTCGCGATCTCGATGACGTCGGGCGGCGGTGCCTGGGACAACGCCAAGAAGTACATCGAGGATGGCCATTACGGCGGCAAGGGCTCCGACGCCCACAAGGCCGCCGTGACCGGCGATACGGTCGGGGATCCCTACAAGGATACGGCGGGCCCGGCGGTCAATCCGATGATCAAGATCACCAACATCGTCGCGCTGCTCCTCCTCGCCGTGCTGGCGCGCTGACGTCGGGTAGCGTCATTGCGAGCCGCTTGCGCGTTCGCGAAGCCCGCTT
>JBKQRS010000213.1:0-9588 GCA_052143915.1 Bradyrhizobium sp. | reverse complement strand
TTTCTGTTTACCAAACCGATGCGGTTGTTGTCTTAGCTGGTGGCGTGCAAAGGCGCCGCTCCGGCGCTCCCGCGACGAAACAGTACAGAGTACGTCGATGTCCAACAGAATGTATCTTGCGCTGCTTGCGAGCGTGTCTTTTCTCAGCTTCGGACTTGATCAGGCCGCGGCGAACGAGGCCGAGTCTGTCTCGGAACCCACCGTGATCTACGCCGACCCATCCGCCCAGCGGCCTGTCGCGGCGATGCGAACGGCCTCGGCCGAACGCTCCAATATGGGCGGCGGCTTCATCGAATTCCTGTTCGGTGACACACCGAATAGAGGTGATCGCTATTCCCAGCAACCTGCCTATCAGCAGCAGCCATCGTACCAGTCGCAGCGTCCGCTGTTGCCGCCGATGGAGCCGCAGCAGGTCATGCGCCAGCAGGACCTCGGCGAACCCGCGCATCCCGCGTTCGATCCGAAATTCGAGAAGCAGGTCGTCGATTATTCCGGCAAGGAAGGCGCCGGCACGATCGTCGTCGATACCCCCAACAAGTTCCTGTACCTGGTGCAGGGCAACGGCAAGGCGATGCGTTACGGCATCGGCGTCGGCCGCCCCGGGTTCACCTGGTCGGGCATCAAGCAGATTTCCGCCAAGAAGGAATGGCCGGATTGGACGCCACCTGCGGAGATGCTGGTTCGGCGGCCCGATTTGCCGCGACACATGGAAGGCGGCCCGCAAAATCCGCTCGGCGCCCGCGCGATGTATCTGGGGTCGTCGCTCTATCGCATTCACGGTTCCAACGAACCCTGGACGATCGGTACCAACGTGTCGTCCGGCTGCATCCGGATGCGCAATGAGGATGTGATCGACCTCTATGGCCGCGTCAATGTCGGCGCCAAGGTCGTGGTCATCTGATCGATCGCCAAGCAGAAAACCAGCAGACGAAAATCAGAAACGGCCGTCCGAATCGGGGCGGCCGTTTCTTATTGTGATTGTGCCAGCGCAATTGCCTCAGGCGAAGTCGCTGTCGCCATCGCCGCCGAAGTCGTCCGAATCGAGGTCCATGTCGTCATGATCGCCGTCGTTCGCGGCGGAATCGAAAAGCCCGGTGCGCGAACCGTCATCGGCGCGACCGCCGGCTGAGCCGATATCGTCGATCCCGGCGTCGCGCGCGAGACTGCTGCCGGATTGATCCGTCCACGGACTTTGGCCCGTGCCCCTCTCAGTCATGACGCTGCTATCGCCGAAGCCGTAACGGCTGCCACCCATCATCGAGCGGATGCTGTTGAGCAGCAGCGATCCGCCGACCGCCCCGGCAGCGGCCGCTGCCGCGGTTCCGAGAAACGAGCCGCCGCCGCCCATCGGGGCCTGGGGCGCGCCGTAGGGACCCTGATCATACTGTCCCTGGGACGGCGCCTGCTGCATCACCTGTCCGCTGTTCCAGACCGGACGGCCGCCGACTTCGGGCGGCCGCACATTCGGCACGGAGCCGCGCGGCTGACCTTGCCCAAAGATCGTATCGCGCATCGAATCGAGGAATCCGCCGGCGTGATCCTGTTGCGGCGCGCCGGCCGCCTCCAGTTCCTGGATACGGCTGTTCGCGCGCCTCAGCGCTTCGTCCTGGACCAGGACCGTTTGCACCAGCGCGTAAACCGCGTTGGGCGCGGCGCGCAAGCCTTGCGCGATCGCGGCCGTGGCGTCCGGATCGCGCGGTGCGCCTTCCATTTTTGAAAGCCGATCGAAAAGGTCGTCAACCAATTGGCGTTCTTGCGGTGTCATCGAGCTCTCCCTCGCTTCGCAGCGCCGGGCAGATGTAGGCGCCCTTTGTGTCGCCAGTAGTGCGCTCAGGAATTAAATTTACGTAGGGGGCAAGGCCCCGAACGCGGCTGCCGGCGTCGGCCGGAAATACACGCAAATGATTGATTGGAAGCCGGAAAATGCGCCGCGCGGTCCGCGGGAATTTCAACCCAGGGTAACATTGTTCGCGGCCAGCAAAGGCGGGAAATGCTCCCCGCCGAGAAATTCGTATTCGCGTTCGCGCTGGACCGTCAGCGGATCGAGGCTGACAAGGATCTCATCCACCAACCCCGGGTGACACATAATGACACCGGCCTCGGGCAGGTCATCGAGGAATTGCTGCATCAGCGCCCCGAAATCGGGATGGCGGGAAAAATCATAGGCACCGGCGAATGCCGGGTTGAATGCGATATTGGCGCGCGAGGCGCGGCGGCGGAATTGCGCGCTCAAGACGTCGAGAACCAATGCCTTGGGCGTGCCGAGCCGCCGGACCAGGGGGTGATTGCGTCCGCCCTGGCGAACCCAGGCGTTGGGCGCCGCATGGCTCACCGCCGTCAGAAAGGCATCGCGCACGCCCGGAAACAGCTGCGCATGCTGGTGGCCGTCGACAAAGTCCGGGGCTCGGCCGAACAATTCGCCGAAGGCCGAAAGTTGCACCATCAATTCCGTGCGGATGACTTCGGGATCGAGCCTGCGCATCACGCCGGCGCGCAAGAGCTTCGGAAACGGCAAGAACATGTCGCCGCCGATCGGCTTGAAGTGCATCGTCAGGGGCCGAAAGGGCGCCGTTAGCGTGACATGCAGGCCGATGGCGCAACGCGGACTGTTCGCGGCCAGGGATTTGAGTGCGCTCACTTCGTCACGGCCGATCGCCGGGCCGACCACCATGACCGAGGTGGCATTGAGACGGCCGCGCTCGATCAGGTCACGAATGGCGCGGTTGACGCCGGGACTGATGCCGTAGTCGTCGGCGCACAACCAAATGCGGCGCGGTGGCGCGGCATCGTTCATTCGGCAGCGGTCCTTTCGCTGACGCTGGCCTCGGTTTTCGCCTCAGCGCGTTTCTCGCTGTGCTCGGCGACGAAATAGATCGGGCGTGCCTTCAGCTCTGAAAGAATCTTCCCGATATATTCTCCGACGATGCCGATCATGATGAGCTGCACGCCGCCAATGGTCATCAGGCCGACCACCAGCGAGGGATAGCCGGGAACCGACTTTCCATCGACCCAGGTTTCCCAGAGGATCGAAAGACCAAACAGGAAGGCGCCGGAAGCGAGCAATACCCCGAGCAGGCTGGCAAAACGCAGCGGCGCCACCGAGAACGAGGTCAGGCCCTCGATCGAAAGCCCGACCAGCCGGCCGGCGCTGAACGTGGTCATGCCGTGTGCGCGGGCGGCGGGTTCATAGTCGACGCGGATCTGGCGGAAGCCGATCCAGCTTGCGAGACCCTTGAAAAAGCGATTGCGTTCGGGGAGCTGCCGCAAGGCCGCCGCCGCGCGCGGCGACAGCAGGCGAAAGTCGCCGGCATCTTCCGGGATTTTCTGTCGTGCGCCCCAATTGATCAGCGCGTAGAAGCCACGCACGGCAAGCCGCCGCAGCAGGGATTCATTGTCGCGATGGGCCTTCGCCGTATAGACGACGTCGTAGCCGTCATCGATCCAGTGGCCGACTAGCTTCTCCACGAGGTCAGGCGGATGTTGACCATCGCCGTCCATGAACAGGACCGCACCGCGCCTTGCATGGTCCAATCCGGCCATCAGGGCGGCTTCCTTGCCGAAGTTGCGTGACAGCGACACCACTTGAACATCGAGCGTATCGGCGGCAAGTCCTCGTGCGATGGCGAGCGTCGCATCGGCGCTGCCGTCGTCGACATAGACGACCTCGCAAGCCAGGCGATAACGGTCCTTGAGCGTGCTTGCCAGCCCGCAAAGCCGCTGGTGCAGCAACGCAAGCCCGGCCGCCTCGTTATAGAGGGGGACCACGATGGATAGGCCCTGCGCCGCAGCCGTCGCCGCGGTCGTTGACAAGCTCGAGACATCCGTACCCAGCATCATCGATCAGGTTCCAACCATCCTAGCGCCTCGGTTCTGACTGAATCAGAACCGGAGCTCCAATCTTTTTTTGGCGCTTTTCTTCACGCGAACCGGTATCCACTTCGCTCGAAAACGCTCCAAGACACAGCATATGGCAATCGGGGTGAATTGTCGCCACGGGGGATAGGCCGCGACGTTTCGTCTTACCGCCGCAGGAATGCCTCGAGCCTGGCAAACAGCGGGTTGTCACGGTCGAGCACGTAGTCGAGCGACGCCACCGAAACCGTTTCCGCGCCGTGGGTGCGAAGAAAGCTGCCGAGCGCGTAAAGCTGCGCCGGCGGACAGTGCAGCGTCACCATTCCGGAGGAGGTCGGCCCGCCGAACGGTGACACCACGCCGAAGCGGTTGTGGGCCTCGGCCAGCAGCGCCGCGTCGCATCCCGCAAAGCGGGTGCGGACTTCCCGGTATTTGCTGGCGCGGGCTCGTGCGGCGATGTGATCCAGGATCACGCGCGCAGCCTCGCGCGCCTCGTTCGACCAGTCGGCGTCCCGCGAGGCCACGAGATTGGCCTGGCTGCGGAGGATCACGCCGTCGTCGAGCACCTTCAAACCATTGGCCGCGAGCGTCGCACCGGTCGTCGTGATATCGACGATCATCTCCGCGGTGCCGACCGCCGGCGCGCCTTCGGTCGCGCCCGCGCTCTCGACGATGCGGTAGTCGACGATGCCATGCGAAGCAAAGAATGTCCGGGTCAGGTTGATGTATTTGGTCGCCACCCGCATCCGCCGGTTATGCTGCGCGCGGAAGCCGGTGGTGACGTCGTCGAGATCGGCCATGGTCCGGACGTCGATCCAGGCCTGCGGCACCGCAACCACGACATTGGCGCTGCCGAAGCCGAGACTGTCGATCAAGAGAACGCGTTTGTCGGCGTCGGCAATGCTTTCGCGTACCAGGTCCTCGCCGGTGACGCCGAGATGAACCGTGCCACGCGCGAGCTGCGAGGCAATCTCGCTCGCGGAGAGATAGGCGATCTCGACATGATCGAGCCCGGAGATGGTGCCGCGATAGTCGCGGGCGCCGCGCGGCTTTGCCAGCGCAAGTCCGGCACGCGTGAAGAACGCCTCGGCGTTTTCCTGCAGGCGGCCTTTTGAAGGAACCGCGAGAACGAATGGCGCCGTCATGATGCGCTCCTGCCGGTGCGGCTCTTGGCAGGCTTGCCGCCGAGCTGGGTCAAGGTCTCGACCCAGACCGAGAATCCGACCGCGGGGATCGGCGACTTGGAGCCGAGCTGGGTCATCAGCCCGTCATAGCGTCCACCCGCCACCAGCGGCTCGACGCCGTTGCCCTTGGCATGCAGTTCGAACTCGAAGCCCGTGTAATAGTCGAGGCCGCGGCCGAACGAGGTGGAAAAGCGCATCGCACCGGTCTCGATGCCACGCGCGGCCATGAAGCCGACGCGGCTCTCGAACGCATCGATGGCGGCGGTGATATTGAGCTTTGCGTCAGCGGCGAGCGCCCGTAACCGCGCGATCGAATCGTCGGGGTCGCCCGAGATCGCGAGGAAGCGCTTGATCAGATCGAGCGCGTCGCGGGGCAGGGCGCCGCCCTTCAGGGTTGACTGTTCGAGGAAGCGGTCGGCGATCTCCGCAACCGTGCGCCCGCCGACATTGGTGGTGCCGGCGATCGACATCAGATCGGTCACCAGCGCCAGCGCCGCCTTGCGATCGGAGCCTGCAAGCGCGGCGAGTACACCCTCATATTCATTGCGGGTCGATCCGGTCGCGAGCGTCAGCCGCTCGAGATCCTGCTCCAGGCTGATCTTGCGGTTGAAATCCTTGATCAGGCGCCGCCGCCAGACCGGGTAGAGCTCGAGGGCATCGATCAGGGCGGTGAACAGCGCGACATCGCCGGTGCGGATCTCGACCTCGGTCAGGCCGAATGCGCTGGTGGCCTCAAGCGCCAGCGCGAGCATTTCGGCATCCGCCGCCGGGCGATCCTGCCGTCCGAAGGATTCGATGCCGGCCTGCAAGAACTCGCTGGGCCGGCCGCCGCGATAACGGAACACGGGCCCGAGATAGCTGAACCCGGCGGGCTGCCCGGCCCTTTCGGAGGCGAGATAATCCCGCGCGACCGGGATGGTCAGGTCGGGACGGAGGCACAGTTCCTCGCCGCCGGCGTCGGTGGTGAGATAAAGGCTCTTGCGGATGTCCTCGCCCGAGAGATCGAGAAACGGTTCGGCGGGCTGCAATATGGCCGGATCGGCCAGGGTGTAGCCGGCCTGTGCGAACGACAATAGCAGCGCGTCCGCCCACGCGGCGGACCCGGTCGCACGAGGGGCGGCGGTCACGGTCATCTCGACGTCCAATTCCCCGAAAACGGGCTCCAGCGCGTAATCCACTAGCCAATCTTGCGATTAAGATACGCGCAAGTCATTGATTGAAAGCATTTTCTTGCGAATAATCGATCTCGCCGGAAAAACGCTCTCGCGCAGCCCCTTAGCATGGCCCGGGCGGGGTTTCGACCAAGATCGGCCAAGTGTCTTAATGCAAGTGCCTTAATCAGGTGCCTTAATACAACGGCCTTAACAGCGGCCAAACAGGACTGGTTGAGGCCGGAACCTAGCCGGGCTCGCCGCCCGCGCTCCAATCGCCGAGCGCCGCCTGGACCAGGGCAAGTGCGGCTACGCCAGCGGTGTCGGCGCGCAAGATTCGCGGTCCGAGCGAAAGCCGCAATGTTCGCGGCTGCCGCAACAGCAGGCTGCGCTCCTCCTCGGCAAATCCGCCTTCGGGGCCGATCAGGATATCGATCCCGTCCGCGGCGGCCCGCTCACCGTCTAGCGTCCGCAGCGGATTTGTCGCGTCGGCGGCCTCGTCGCAGAAGACCAGCAGGCGCTGTCCCTTGCGTGCGCCCAAATATCGATCGAGCGGCACCGGCTCGGCGACATCGGCGATGCTGAGGATGCCGCATTGCTCGGCCGCCTCGACGACATTGGCGCGCATCCGTTCGCTGTTAACCCTTGAGACCTGGGTGAAGCGGGTCAAGACCGGCTGTAGTGAGGAAACTCCCATCTCGACCGCTTTCTGCACCATGTAGTCGAGACGGGCGTGTTTCAGCGGCGCGAAGACGTAAGCGAGGTCGGGCAGGCGATCCTGCGGCCGGATCTGGGTCATGATCGTAAGACTATCGGGCCGTTTGCGCCCCGAGATCGACGCCTGCCACTCGCCATCGCGGCCATTGAACACCAGAATGGTTTCGCCCGCGGAGAGCCGCAGCACGTTGCCGAGATAATTGCTCTGGTCGCGTTCGAGCCTGACCGTCGCGTCCGGTGCGAGGGCGGCGTCGACAAACAGCCGCGGCTTGCGAAAATCGAGTAGGGGCATGGTCAAGGCTCCGATCCGCGGGCCTTTTAGCCCAAAGGATGAGAAAATACGCGATTATCGGCCATTCGGCGCGGCGCAACGCCGCGCTGTTGCCAAATTCCACGGGTTGTTAAGGCTTGGCGGGAATCGTAAAATGCCTCAATTCGGAATCGCTCTTCTATCGGGAAGACGCTAGGGGCCATTGGACCTTGCCTGAGGGAACAGCTTTGATGATCCGTCGTCTGATCGTGCCGCTGACCGCGGCCGTCGTCACGCTCTACGCGGGCCATGTGTTTGCGCAAGGTGCCTTTCCGGCGCCGCTGCCCGGCCAAGCCGGCACGGCCAACGATCCGGCTTTCCCGCCGGTGAATGGAAGAGCGCCTGCGCCTTCCTTTGGCGCGGCGCCTGCGCCCGCTGGGTTTCCGGCCGCCGGTGGGACGCCATTTTCGAGCGCGCCTATGGCCGCGCCTCCGACGCAGGCGGGTCCTCCCGATGATTGCATGAAGGGATTCATGCCGCTGCGCGAAGAGGCAGAGAAACGCGGCAAGCTGATCAAGGCCGCCAGCGACCGGCATGCCCCCCCGAATGAGGCTTGCAAGCTGATCGGAAACTTCGCCCAGTCCGAGATCAAGATGATCAAATACGTCGAAAGCCACACAGCGAGCTGCGGGATTCCGCCGCAGATCGCCGATCAGCTGAAGAACGGCCACAAGAATACCGAATCCATGCAGCAGAAGGTCTGCGCGGCGGCGGAGCAGATGCAGAGGCAGGGACCAACAGGTCCGAGCCTGAGCGAGGTGCTGGGCTCTGCGACGGCGCTGCCAGAGGCTACCGCCAAGAAGGGCGGCGGCGGTACGTTCGACACGTTGAATGGCAACGCGCTGGCGCGATGACCGGGGCCGCCGATCCAAGCGAACTTCGGAAACAGGGCGCAAGCCTCGGATGAGCGGCGCTGCGGCCCGCGTTGCGGACGCGACCGGCAACTGGGTCGATACGCTCGCGCCGCCATGGTCGCGGCCCTACTTGCGGCTCGCCCGGCTCGACCGGCCGATCGGATCCTGGTTATTGCTGATGCCGTGCTGGTGGTCGGCCGCGCTCGCCGCCGGCGTCTCCCATCATCTGGGCCGACTGCCCCTCGTCGTTGCGCTGTTCTTCGTGGGCGCCTTTGCCATGCGCGGCGCCGGTTGCACCTGGAACGACATCACCGATCGCGATCTCGACGCCAGGGTGGAGCGCACGCGGTCGCGGCCGATACCGGCCGGACAGGTAAGCGTGCCGCAAGCGCTTGTCTTCCTGGTGGTGCAGGCGCTGATCGGGCTGTTGGTGCTGCTGCAGTTCAACCGCTTCGCGGTGGCAACCGGCATCGCCTCGCTCGTCATCGTCGCGGTCTATCCCTTCATGAAGCGGATCACCTGGTGGCCGCAGGTCGTGCTTGGCCTGGCCTTCTCATGGGGGGCGTTGATGGGATTTGCCGTCACGCTCGGGCGGATCGATGCGGCGGCGCTCTTGCTCTATGCCGGTTCGATCGCCTGGGTGATCGGCTACGACACCATCTATGCGCATCAGGACGCCGAAGATGATGCGCTGATCGGAGTAAAATCGACCGCGCGCCTGTTCGGCGCGCGCACCCATCGGGCGCTGATCGTGTTCTACGCGCTGGCGGTAGTCTTGATCGGCGCTGCGATGTGGCTCGCGGGCGCCGGCCTCCCGGCGTGGATTGGGCTTGCCGCGTTCGCCGCACATCTCGTCTGGCAGATTCGGCGGCTGAAGATCAGCGACCCCGCGCTCTGCCTGCGCATCTTCAAGTCCAACCGCGATGCCGGGCTATTGCTGTTTGCTGGGCTACTCGCGGATGCGGTGATGCGGGCCAGTAGCGGGTAGGGCGGGCAAAGGAGCATCTGCGCCGTACCCCACTTTGCGCTACGATCGTTTCGAAAATAGGCGCTAGTTCCGCGCGATGATCTCGCGCTCGTCTCGGTGCACATTGGCGGGATCGAGCGGACCACCGCCGCGCCGCCGCACCAGGAATTTCGGACGCCGGGCCCGGATCGCGTTGCGCCGCCGCCGCCGCGCTGCCGGCTCGCATGCCTGATCATCCGGCAATTGTGGAAGCGCGAAAATGTCGCTCCACATCTGCCATGCCGCCGATATCTCGTCGCGATCGGAACTCACGCCCAAGGGAATCGTCAGGGACGGATCGCGGTGAACCAGCACGAGCATCTGGGCATCGTCGATGCCGCGCAGCGCAATGCCGCGGAAATCGCTGACGCGAACGTTGATGGCCATCCGCATGCCCTGGACGGCACGCCGCAGCACGACATGTTCGCGGTGAAGTTCCACCCTGCGCACGCCGCCGTCTGCGCGGACATCCAGCGCATCGAAGCTGACGGGCAGAGAGAGAGGGTCGAGCCGC
>JBKQRS010000212.1:0-3684 GCA_052143915.1 Bradyrhizobium sp. | reverse complement strand
GGCGGAACTGGAGCAACCGGTCTTTGCCTGGAAATAAAGCGACCTTCATTCCGGGGCGATGCGAAGCATCGAACTAGGATGTGCAGTTGCACATCGGAGAATCCTAGGATTCCCCGATGCGCAATTGCGCATCTGAGTTGAACCATCCCGGAATGACAGAATGGATATCGATTGCTTCGTCGCTTCACTTCTTACATGGTGCCGTCATCCCGAAGCCGCCTTGCGGACGCCCGATCTTTCGACGACGATGCGGCCAACCAAGAACGATGGCTCCTGGGAGGCTTCTCCAAATGCGCAGCCGGAACGCCTCGCTCTGCATTCTTGCGCTCCTGTTCGGCATAGGCTGCGGCCTCGATGCCGCGCGGGCGCAATCCTATCCGAACCGGACCATTACGTTCGTGATCCCGTTTCCGCCGGGCGGCAGTACCTCGATCGTCGGGCGCGTGATCGCCGACAAGATGAGCCAGTTGCTTGGTCAAAGTATTGTCATCGACAACCGTGCAGGGGCGGGTGGCACCGTTGGCACCAGGGCCGTGGCGAAGAGCGAACCGGATGGCTACACCATCCTGGTCGGTTACACCGGCACGCTGGCCATCGGGCCATCGCTTTACAGGAACGCGGGCTATGATCCGCGCCGGGATTTTGCGCCGATCGGCATGATCGGCAACGCACCTACTTCGCTGGTGGTGCACCCGTCGTTTCCCGTCAGGACGGTGGCCGAGCTGATCGCCTATGCGAAGGCCAATCCCGGCAAAGTCAATTTCGGCTCCGCCGGCGCCGGCACGGTCAGCCACATCACCGGCGAATATTTTGCCCGTTCGGCCGGTATCACGCTGGTGCACATTCCCTATAAGGGCACCGGCCCGGCGCTGAGCGATCTGTTGGGCGGACATATCCCGATGGCCTTTGCGCCGATTCCGGCCACCCATGCCAACGTCTCGGCCGGGCTGTTGCGCGCGCTGGCGGTAACAGGCACCACCCGCTGTCCCCTGCTTCCCGACGTGCCGACGATGCCTGAAGCCGGTCTGCCCGGATTCGACGCGTCGCTTTATTATGGCCTGGTGGCGCCGGCCGGCACGCCGCGTCCGGTGATCGACACGCTCAACGGGGCATTGCGGGCCGCACTCGCCTCCGACGAGGTGAAGAGGCAGCTGGCGCTCGACGGTACCGAGATCACGCCGGGGACGCCGGAAGCCTATGCCGATTTCATCGACAAGGACGAAAGGAAGTGGTCGGAACTCGTCAAGGCCAGCGGCGTCGAGCCGGAGTGAGGGGCTGACTTGCGCGATACGCTTGCTACAACGAAGCCATGCTTCCTCACGCGATTCGTTTTTGCCCCGGGTATTTTGCGCTTGTGCTGCTGCTGATCGCGCAGCCGGCGCGGGCGCTCGATGCATCGGCGCTTGCCGCAGCAAGCGCAGATAGCATGGCACATGCGGCGTCGCCCCAGGCGATCGCCGAATACCGCCTTAAGCTCCTCGAATATCAGGAGGCGCGCGCGGCGTTCGAGCAGGAGGCCGGCGCCTATTGGGGCTCGATTGCCGAGAAGCGGCGGGGCCGCAACGCCAAGCGGCGCGAACATCAGCCGATCGGCCTCGACGACTACGTGCTGACGCAGCCGCCCGTCTATACCGGGCCGAAGCGGCCGGTGAATCCGGAACCCGAGCCCGAGCGGGAAGCGAAGCCGCACGAGCACAAGGCCATTCCGCTCGTCGCCGATCTGCTGCAGGCCGCGAGTGAACATTTCCAGTGGACACCGCAGAAGCCGGCGAGCGAGGTCGCGTTCAAGCGCGCCTATGCGCGCGTGGCGTCGGCCGCCGGGCTGACGCGCGAGCAGGCGGTGCGGGTCTATTCGTTCGAGACCGGCGGCAACGGCAATTACGACATGCAGTCCGGCCTGCGCAGCGGCCGCGCGATCTCGACCGCGATCGGCTACAATCAGTTGCTCACCACCAACAGCGTCGAACTGATCGCCGAGCAAGGCCACGAATTCGTTCACGACCTGACGCAAAGGGCCGCGCAATTGTCGGGGGCGCCGCGCCAGACGATGGACCACAAGATCGCGGTGCTGAAGAAAATGGTGGCGTATGCGCGTTCGGTGCCGGACGACTGGTCGCAGCATGAGAAGCTCGCCGATACGCCACAGGGCTGGGCGATCCATGCCATGGTGCTGGATGTCGACGTCGGGCCACTGCTGCAGACCCACAAGCTGCTGACGTCGGTGATTTTCGCGCGCGCCAAGGGCTATCCCCGCCCGCTTACCGCCGCTGAACTCGAGATGATGAACCTCACCGGCGACGGCACCGGGCTCGACATGGTGACGATGCCGCAGGCGATGCGCGATCAGGTCCCGACCTCGAATTTTTTCCAGCGCTCCGGCTACGAGCGCAATCCCGTTGCGATCCGCCACAATACGGTGGCGAAACTGTTGGCGATCACCGACAGCCGGATGGACTCAAACAGCAATTTGCCGGGCGCGAAAGAACTCGCGGCGGCGTTCTAGTCACCCTCCAGGGGAGGGTGAAATCCGCGCAATCGCTAGTCTTCAGTTCGGCCCGAACATGAAATTGCCGTCGCCTTCGAGGAACGGTCCGGTGCGCATATAGAGCTGCCCGTTCTGGCCGATGAAGAACAACGTGCCCTTCGGCACCTTCTTCGCGCCCTTCAGGAGCAGGCCCGCATTGTTGGTCCCCATCTTGTAGGCAAACGTCTTGCCATCCTTGCCGTAGCCGTAGCCCATGTCCGGCTTCAGCTCCCAGGGCGTGGGCGACTGCGCAAACGCCGATGTCGTCAGGGCGGCCAGCGCCGTTGCTATCAAATAGGTCTTGGTCGAAAAACGCGTCATCCTGGATGCTCCCGGCAATCGGCCCGCGAAGTTGGCGGTCCATGATCTCCGAACAAATCACGAACAGCGTTGTCACGTCAACACGATGCTCGAGCAGCAGGCAGGTGACGCGGCATGCCGGCAGATCCAGGCGACCCTCGACCATGGGGAAAGCCGCGAATTGCCGGGATACGACTTTGCTGGTCTCTTCGTTCCGGGACGGGAATTCCGAGGAAACTTCCGCGAGTTCATCCCTCGTGTGACTGATCGAGCTGGTGGAGCAGTTCCGCCCGGTGGAACAATCGTGATGGGCGAAGTGGCGGGCACGGGAATCAGGGCCGCCATGATCATGGCCGACGTTCAGCTCGAGATCCGCAGACTGCTGCTGGCGGGCCTGGAGCTCCCGGATGTCCTGTCACGGGTGAACTGGCTGCTTGCCGATGCCGGCGGCGAGGGCAACTGCGTGTGCGTGTGCGTGGCTCTGGCCGGTCTCGATTCCCAGGCTCACCGACTGACCGTGGTGAGCGCCGGACACGATCCGCTGGTGGTGTGTCGCGCAACCGGCTTGATTGAGAACCTCGATCGCTCGCCAGAGGCGGTCGGGCCACCGCTGGGCAGCAGTCCGGCCCCGGTCTACCGTACAATCACCGCAAGCCTGGCTCCAGGAGACTGGGTTTGCCTCGCCTCGAACGCATTCACAAGAGACCTTATCTATTCCTGGCGTTATTTTGGATTCGAGGGATATAGAGGCACCGAAACCCCAGGGGCGGCGATGATCGGCAGCTTCCGGCAGAGAGCGTTCAGCCATCCCCCTGCGACCGACGTGGCGATCTTCTGTTTCGGGCGCAAGTGCGAGTGAT
>JBKQRS010000211.1:0-12063 GCA_052143915.1 Bradyrhizobium sp. | reverse complement strand
TGGACGTTGGCCTTGCCCTGCGACAGCAATTCGCCGAGCGAAGGCGACCCCGGCGGCAAGCCGAAGCCGAGAAAATCAAGCGCCGTCAACGTCATCACCGATGACGAGACGATGAACGGCAGGAACGTCATGGTCGCCACCATGGCGTTCGGCAACAGATGCCGGAACATGATCACGGCGTTGGAGACGCCGAGCGCGCGGGCCGCCTGAATATATTCGAAGTTGCGCCCGCGCAGGAATTCCGCCCGCACCAGGCCGACCAGCGACACCCATGAGAACAACAGGAGGATGCCGAGCAGCACAAAGAAACCAGGCACCAGCACCGAGGACAGGATCAAGAGGAGATAGAGCGAGGGAATCGCGCTCCATACCTCGATGAAGCGCTGGAAGCCCAGATCGATCCAGCCGCCGAAAAAGCCTTGCACGCCGCCGGCGGCGACGCCGATGATGGACGAGACGATGGTCAGGCTGAGACCGAACAGCACCGAGATGCGAAAACCGTAGATTAGGCGCGCGACCACGTCGCGGCCCTGATCATCGGTGCCGAGCCAATTGTATTCGAGGTCACGGCAGCTATTCAGCCTCTTCTTGTCCACCACTTCCTTGCACTCTGCCTCGGTCAGCATCCAGGTCGGCTTCGAGGGCGCCGGCGTCGGCAGGTCGAGATTGTGCGTATCGTAGGAATAGCGGATCAGCGGCCAGACGATGGTGCCGCCCTTGTCCGCGATCAGCTTCTGCAAATAGGGATCGCGATAGTCGGCCGCGGTCTCGAAGTCGCCGCCGAACGTGGTCTCGGAATAGCTGATGAAGGCTGGCCAATACAGATGCCCGTCGAACTTGATGAGAAACGGACGATCATTGGCAATCAGCTCGGCGAACAACGACACGAAGAACAGGATCAGGAAAATCCACAGCGACCAGTAGCCCCTGCGGTTCGATTTGAAATTCTGCCAGCGGCGGCGATTGAGCGGCGACAGGCCAAACCGATGCCGCGTGATCGGGACCGCAGCGCCGAGCGGCGACTGCGTGGTGGTCTCGACCGGCGGAGGTGCTGTGATTGTCATCAGACCTCTCGCGCCTCGAAATCGATCCGCGGATCGACCCACATATAAGCGAGATCGGAGATCAGATTGACGACCAGGCCGACCAGCGAGAAGATGAACAGGGTGCCGAACACCACGGGATAATCGCGGTTCAGCACGCTCTCGAAGCCGAGCAGGCCGAGCCCGTCGAGCGAGAAGATAGTCTCGATCAGGAGCGAGCCCGAGAAGAACGCGTGGATGAATGCGCCGGGGAATCCGGCGATCACGATCAGCATGGCGTTGCGGAAAATGTGGTTGTAGAGCACCTGGTTCTCGCTGCAGCCCTTGGCGCGCGCGGTCATCACATATTGCTTGCGGATCTCGTCGAGGAACGAGTTTTTGGTGAGCAGCGTCATGGTCGCGAAGGCACCAAGCGCCATCGAGATCAGCGGCAAAGTGATGTGCCAGAAATAGTCGAGGATCTTCCAGTACCAGGGAAATTGCGCCCAGCCGTCCGAGGTCAGCCCGCGTAGCGGGAAGATGTTGAAGAAGGAACCGCCGGCGAACAGGATGATCAGGAGAATCGCAAACAAAAAGCCCGGTATCGCAAAGCCGATGATGACCACGGCCGAGGTCCAGGTGTCGAACCTTGAGCCGTCCTTGACCGCCTTGCGAATCCCGAGCGGAATCGAGATCAGATAAGTCAGGAGCGTCATCCAGATCCCGAGCGACATCGAAACCGGCAGCTTCTCCTTGATCAGCTGTAGCACGCTGACATCGCGGAAATAGCTCTTGCCGAAATCGAACCGCGTGAAATTCCACAGCATCAGGAGAAAGCGTTCCGGCGCCGGCTTGTCGAAGCCGAATTGCTTTTCAAGGCTCTTGACGAAATCGGGATCCAGCCCCTGCGCGCCGCGGTATTTCGAGTTGACCGCGTCGGATGACGCGCCGACCTGGCCGCGCGCGCCGAAATCGCCGCCGGAAGAACCCGAAATCCGCGAGGTGCCGCCGGTGTCGGCGCCGGAGAGCTGCGCGATCACCCGTTCGACCGGCCCGCCTGGCGCAAACTGCACCACCACGAACGATACGAACAAGATTCCCAAGAGCGTCGGGATCATCAGGAGAATGCGGCGTGCGATGTAGGCGCTCATGGTTATTTCGCCTGCTCGGCCTTGGCCACTTTGCCGGCATCGGACCACCAATTTTCAGGCGCGCCGACGCCCTGGGCGTAGCGCGGCGGCTTCTCCGGATGTCCGAACAGATCCCAATAAGCGAGCCGATGCGTGTGGGCGTACCATTGCGGAACCCAGTAACGTCCGGCGCGAAATACCCGATCGAAGGCACGGCAGGCGACCGTCAGATCGGCGCGATTATCCGCGCCAAGAATCTTTTCGATCAGCGCATCGATGACGGGGTCGGCGATACCGGCGAGGTTGTACGATCCCTTGGTCCTGGCCGCCTGCGAGGAGAAGAACGGGCGCATGCCATCACCCGGCGTCGCCGACATGGAAAAACGCTCGATGGTCATGTCGAAGTCGAAGTCTTCCACCCGGGCGCGGTATTGCACGGGATCGACCAGCCGCAAACTGGCCTCGATGCCGAGCGTGCCGAGGTTCTTGATATACGGCGCGTGGTGCGGCTGCAGGCTCGGCTCATCGACCAGAAATTCGATCTTGAAGACGTCGCCGTTCGGCAACAGACGCTTGCCGTCCTTGATGACGAGCCCGGCATCCTGCAGCAATTGCGACGCTTTACGCAAAAGCGCGCGATCCTGCCCCGAGCCGTCAGACACCGGCGGCACGAACGGCAGGCCGAACACCTCGTCCGGCACCTGGCCGCGAAACGGCTCGAGCAGCTTGAGTTCTTCCAGCGACGGCGGGCCGCTCACCATCATGTCAGAATTCTGGAACGGTGAATGGGTGCGCGCATAGGCGCCGTACATGATGGTCTTGTTGGTCCACTCGAAGTCGAATGCCTGGATCAGCGCCTCGCGGACGCGAGGGTCCTTGAACTTGTCGCGGCGGGTGTTGATGAACCAGCCCTGCGCGCCCGACGGCGTGTCGTCGGGCAAGGTTTCACGTCTTACGCGGCCGTCCTTTACGGCGGGAAAATCATAACGCGTCGCCCAGATTCGCGAGGTGAACTCTTCACGGTACAGATAGCTCTTTGCGGTGAAGCCCTCGAACGCGACGTCCCGATCCCGGTAGAATTCATAACGCACAACATCGAAATTATAGCTGCCGCGGGCGACCGGAAGGTCGGCGCCCCACCAATCCCTCACCCGTTCGAATTCGACGTAGCGGTTGACCTCGAATTTCCCGACCTTGTAGGGGCCTGACCCCAGGGGAATATCGAGCGTCGATTCATCGAACGGCTTGGTGGCGTAGTAGGCCTTCGAGAAGATCGGCAGGCCCGCGACATAGAGCGGCACGTCGCGCGCGCGCTTTTCGGCGAAGGTCACGACCAGCGTCGCGTCGTCGGCCGCTTCCGCCTTCACCATGTCGCGCATCTGCTGCAGGATCAGCGGATGTCCTTTGGTCTTGAGCGTGGTCAGCGAGAATGCAGCGTCTTGCGCCGTCAGCTTCGAACCATCATGAAATCTTGCTTCCGGCCGCAACGTGAAGCGATAGGTCAGCTTGTCTGGCGAAATCCGCACCGATTTGGCAACGAGGCCATACATCGCATCGGGCTCATCGCCGGCGCGCACCATCAGGGCTGCGAACGTCATGTCCATGCCCTGCGCGCCTTCGCCCTTAAGGATATAGGCGTTGAAGGAATTGAAGGTCTGGTAGGACTGATTGTAGGCCCGAGCGTAAGGAATCAGCGAAAACATCCCGCCCTTCGGCGCGGCGACGTTGACGTAATCGAAATGCTGAAAATCGGCCCGGTATTTCAGGTCGCCGAACACCGAGATGCCGTGGGCCTCGGCATCGGCTGCCCACGCGGATGCGAAACGCGCCGCGCCGAGCGCACCGATACTAATACCGAGCACATGCCGGCGTGAGAGTGGCGCCATGCGTGGAGAATTCCTCAAGATCGTTTGCCGATCCTGGCGGCCTTGTCGGCGTCGAACCACCACAGCGCGGGGAAAGCCGAAAGCCCGTACTTCGGCAGTTCGGCCGGCCGCCCGAAGCGGTCCCAGCGCGCGGTCCGGACTTTCGGATAACTCCATTGCGGCACTACATAGTGATTCCACAGCAGCACGCGATCAAGCGCTCTCGTTGCGGCAACCAGATCGTCCCGGTTCTTGGCGAAGATCACCTTATCGATCAGCGTATCAACCGCCGGGTTCTTGATGCCGATGTAATTGCTCGCCCCTGGCACGTCGGCCGTTTGCGAACTCCAGAACTCGCGCTGTTCATTGCCGGGTGAAAGCGATTCTGGCCAGGAGTGGATGATGATGTCGTAATCGAAACTTCGCAGCCGATTTTCGTACTGCGCGTCGTCGACGATGCGGATCGAGGCCGTCACACCGACGCGCTCCAACGACGGCTTGTAGAAAAGCGCGACACGTTCGAAGGCAGGTTCCTGAACCAGGATCTCGACGGTAACAGGCTTGCCGGTCGCATCCACCAGCTTGCGATCCTTGATCTCGTAGCCCGCCTCCTTCAGTAATCTTGCGCTCTCGCGCAAATTGGCTCGGACCGCTTCGGGATTGCCACCGACCGGGTTTTCATAGGGCGTGGTGAACACCTCAGCCGGAACCTTCTCGCGCACCGTCTCGAGAATGGCCAATTCCCGGTCCTGTGGCAGGTCCGAGCAGGCAAGCTCCGTACCAAAAAAGTAGCTGTTGATCCGCGTGTATTGGCCGAAGAACAGTTGCTTGTTCATCTCCTCGAAATCGAAGGCGTAGTTGAAGGCGCGACGCAGCCGCGCATCCCTAAACTGGTCGCGGCGCAGATTGAGAACGAATGCCTGCATGACGCCGGAGCTGCGGTTCGGAAATTCCTCCTTCAGAACACGATTTTCCGCCACGGCCGGGAAATCATAGGCGGTCGCCCAGTTTTTCGCGCTGTTTTCGAAGCGCCAATCGACCTGATCGCCCTTGAAAGCTTCAAGCGCAACGGTCGAATCACGGAAATACTCAAAGCGCAATTCATCAAAATTATTGCGCCCAACGTTGATATTGAGATCGTTACCCCAATGGCTCTTTATCCGCTCCAGCACGATCGTGCGACCGGCGACGAACTCCTTGATACGGTACGGACCCGAACCGAGCGGTGGTTCAAGCGTCGTAGCCGAGATGTCGCGCTTGCGGCCTTCGCTGTCGGACCCTTCCCACCAATGCTTCGGCAGCACGGTCAATTGCCCCACGATCTGCGGAAGCTCGCGGTTGCCAGGCGCATCGAAACTGAATTTGATATCGCGATCGCCTACCTTCTCCGCCTTCACGACGTGACGGTAATAGGCGGAATATTGCGGATGGTTTTTCTTGAACGCATCCAGCGAAAAAATCACATCCTCCGGCGTCACCGGTTTTCCGTCGTGCCATCTTGCTTGGGCACGCAAACGGTAGGTTACGGAGGAAAAATCCGCCGGGTGACTGACCGCCTCGGCCAACGCGCCGTATTCGGTCGAGACCTCGTCCAGCGATGGCGTCATCAGCGGTTCATAGATCAGCGCGACCCCGCCTGCGATCGAGCCTTTGACACCCGAAACCACGAGATTGAAATTGTCGAAGGTGCC
Source organism: Bradyrhizobium sp. (assembly GCA_052143915.1). GTDB lineage: Bacteria > Pseudomonadota > Alphaproteobacteria > Rhizobiales > Xanthobacteraceae > Bradyrhizobium. The sequence continues at coordinate 6,355 of JBKQRS010000211.1, read as the reverse complement.
GAGCGCGATCTGCCGCGCGACGCCGCCCCTGGGCGCATCGGCATTGACGTAGTCGAAGCGCTTGAAATCGGCCGGATACTTGACGTCGCCGAACAGCGACAGCGCGTGCCGCCAGACCGGCTCGCTCGTGGAAGTCTGTGCCTGCGCGGGGCTGATCAGCGGGAGGCCGGTTGCAGCGCCAAGGGCCGGGGCGATGGTGGCAAGCGCGCCGCCCTGCAAGAGATGTCGTCGGGTAAATGCCAAATGAAGAATTCCTGTGGCTCGCTGCGCTATTGAGGACGCAGTATAAGGCAAGGTTTCGACCGATTAAGTTGCTTTTTGCTCATGATAGCACCCGTTGCCGGCCATCTGTGCGGCCAAACGTCCCGGTAACGAAAGCGCGACCGGCAAGAGCAAGCCCTCAGGCCCGCCCCGGGGGTGGGAACCGGGTTCGCGTCCGCTTCCTGACCGGAATGCAAAACGGCCAGGCAAGAGCCCGGCCGTCTGCGGCGAAAAATCCATTTGAAACCGGGGCCGTTATTTCGCCGCTATCGGCAGCGGAACCGGATTATCCGCAAGCGTGTGCAGATAATCGATCACGTCGGCGCGCTCGCTGTCCTTCGGGATACCGGCAAAACCCATCGCGGTGCCGGGGATAAAGCCCTTGGGATTGGTGATGAACTGGTTGAGGTCGTCATAGGTCCACTTGCCGCCCTTGGCCTTCATGGCGGCGGAATAGTTGAAGCCCGGCTCACTGGCGCGGTCGCGGCCGACGACGCCATAAAGGTTCGGGCCGACCTTGTTCGGGCCGCCTTTGGTGAAGTCGTGGCAGGCGCCGCACTTCTTCGCCGAAGCGGCCCCCTTCTCGACGGACGCCGTCTGCAGCAGCTTCTCGATCGGCTCGGACGGAGCCGGCGCGGCTGGCTTGCCCCCGCCTTCTGCCGCTTCCTTCACGGCGATCTCGAAACCCGGCTTTTCCGGCATCTTGGAAGCAAAGAGCGCACCGGCGGTGAAGTTCATCACCAGGAGAACGAGGCAGGTGCCCAGAACGGCACCGATGATCTTATTGAGTTCGAAGGAGTCCATCTTGGATCAGGCTCCAGGCCGGAAATGTCGACTTTAGGCCGGAGAGAAACGGCCGCGGATGAGCGTCAGGAATCAGGCTTTCGCACCGCACCCCGAGCCACGATCAGATATCGGTTTGCCCGTGCTCTGGCAACCCGTATAAATGCGCCAGCTTTCGACCAATCCCCATCATTTCCGGCTTGTTAGCGACCGGGTCCAGACCTCACTCTGATGACCGAACCACGCATTTTGGTAGTGATCCCCGCCCGCATGGCCGCCACGCGCCTGCCGGGCAAGCCGCTATTGGATATTGCCGGCCTGCCGATGGTCGTCCATGTGCTGCGCCGGGCCGAAGCCGCAGGGATAGGCCGTGTGGCGGTCGCCACCGACACGCTGGAGATCGCGGCGGCTGTGACCGCGCAGGGCTTTGAGGCCGTCATGACCCGGGCCGATCATCCCTCCGGATCGGACCGGATCCATGAGGCCCTGGGCAAGCTCGACCCCCAGGGCGGCACCGAGATCGTCGTCAACCTGCAGGGCGATTTTCCGACCATCCTGCCGGACAATATCCGCAGCGTGCTGGCACCCCTTGCCGATCCCGCGGTCGATATTGCAACGCTGGCCGCGGAAATCCATACCGAGGAAGAGGCCTTGAACCCCAATGTGGTGAAGGCGGTCGGCTCGCCGTTAGGACCGCGGCGGCTGCGCGCGCTCTATTTCACCCGCGCCGCAGCCCCTTGGGGCGAGGGACCGCGCTACCATCACATCGGCCTTTATGCCTATCGCCGTGCCGCGCTGGAGCGTTTCGTGCGGCTGCCGCCTTCGCCGCTCGAGCAGCAGGAGAAACTGGAGCAGTTGCGGGCGCTGGAGGCGGGCATGCGGATCGACGTCACGATCGTCGACACCGTGCCGCGCGGCGTCGATACGCCGGCCGATCTCGAAACCGCCCGCCAAATACTCGCGCCGCGGAGTGGCGGTACTGGCCAAAAGCTGAGCGACTGATACAAGGCGCGCCATGATCAAACCAACGACCAAACGCAAGAAAATCGCATTCCAGGGCGAGCCGGGCGCGAACTCCCACATCGCCATCGCCGAGGCCTTTCCCGAGGCGGAAGCCCTGCCCTGCCCGACCTTCGAGGACGCGCTGGCCGCGATCGCCTCGGGCGAAGCCGACCTCGGCATGATCCCGATCGAGAATTCGGTCGCCGGCCGGGTCGCCGACATCCATCACCTCTTGCCGCAATCCGGCCTGTTCATCGTCGGCGAATGGTTTTTGCCGATCCGTCACCAATTGATGGCGCCAAGAGGTGCCAGGCTCGCCGACATCAAGACCGTGGAGAGCCACGTTCACGCGCTCGGCCAATGCCGTCGCATCATCCGCAAGCTCGGCGTCAAGCCAATCGTTGCGGCCGACACCGCCGGCAGCGCGCGATATATCGCCGAGCGCGGCGACAAGACCGCCGCCGCAATTGCCTCGCGGCTGGCCGCCGATATTTACGGCCTCGACATCCTGGCCGAGGACGTCGAGGACGAGACCCACAACACCACCCGCTTCGTGGTGCTGGCGCGCGAGGCGAACTGGGCCAAACAGGGCTCGGGACCGCTGGTCACCACTTTTGTGTTCCGGGTGCGCAACCTGCCCGCCGCGCTCTACAAGGCTTTGGGCGGTTTCGCCACCAACGGCGTCAACATGACGAAGCTGGAAAGCTACATGATCGACGGCAATTTCTTCGCCACGCAGTTCTACGCCGATGTCGACGGCCATCCCGACGACAAGAATCTGACGTTCGCGCTGGAGGAGCTGAAATTCTTCTCGCGCGAATTCAGGATTGTCGGGGTCTATCCCGCCCATCCGTTCCGCGCGACGTTCATGGAAACGCCGGCGTAAGGTTGTTACCGGAAAGCGCGCGCCCGGACACGCAGCGCAACGATGCCTGCTCTACCGCAGCGACGCTGGAATCTCGCGCACCGCGCCGCGCGCCGCACTCGTGGTCAGTGCGGCATAGGCTTTCAGCGCCGTGGTCACGTTGCGCTTGCGCGGCTTGGTCGGCTTCCAGGCGTCGAGGCCCTTCTGCTCCATCGCGGCGCGGCGGCGCGCCAGTTCTTCGTCGGGGACGACCAGCGTGATGGAGCGGGCGGGAATGTCGATCTCGATCCGATCGCCGGCCTCGACCAGGCCAATCGTGCCACCCTCGGCGGCCTCGGGCGAGACGTGCCCGATCGACAGACCCGACGATCCTCCGGAAAAGCGCCCGTCGGTAACCAGCGCACAGGCTTTGCCGAGGCCCTTCGATTTCAGATAGCTGGTGGGATAGAGCATTTCCTGCATGCCCGGACCGCCGCGCGGCCCCTCGTAGCGGATCAGCACGATATCGCCCGGCAAGATCTTGCCGCCAAGGATGGCGCTGACCGCGTCGTCCTGGCTCTCGAACAATTTCACCGGACCCTCGAATTTCAGGATGCTGGAATCGACGCCCGCGGTCTTCACGATGCAGCCGTCTTCGGCCAGGTTGCCGCGGAGAACGGCGAGACCGCCATCCTTGGAGAACGCGTGTTCGAGGTCGCGGATCACGCCGCCGGCGCGATCCTCATCGAGCGTCTCGTAGCGCGAGGCCTGGCTGAACGCGACCTGTGTCGGAACGCCGCCGGGAGCGGCCTGGAAGAACCCGCGCACCGAGACGCTGGGGCTGCGCTTGATGTCGTTGCGCTCAAGCGCCGCGCCCAGGCTCTGCGCGTGCACCATCGGCGTGTCCAGGTTGAGCAGCCCGGCGCGGTCGAGTTCGCCCAGGATGCCCATGATGCCGCCGGCGCGATGCACGTCCTCGACATGAACGTCCGGCACTGATGGCGCGACCTTGCACAGCACCGGGACCCGGCGCGACAGCCGGTCGATGTCGCTCATCGTGAAATCGACGCCACCTTCATAGGCGGCTGCGAGCAGATGCAGAACCGTATTGGTCGAGCCGCCCATCGCGATATCCAGCGTCATCGCGTTTTCGAAGGCGCTGAAATTGGCGATGCTGCGCGGCAGCACGCTTTCGTCGTTCTGCTCGTAATAGCGGCGCGCCAGATCGACGACGAGATGGCCCGCCTCGACGAACAGCCGCTTGCGGTCGGCATGGGTTGCGACGATCGTCCCGTTGCCGGGCAGGGCCAGACCAAGCGCTTCGGTCAGGCAGTTCATTGAATTGGCGGTGAACATGCCGGAGCAGGAGCCACAGGTCGGACAAGCCGAGCGCTCGATCGCCGAGACGTCGGCGTCGGACACGTCGGGATTGGCGGCCGCCACCATCGCGTCGATCAGGTCGACCTTCTTGATCTTGCCGGCGATGGTGACCTTGCCGGCCTCCATCGGGCCGCCGGACACAAAAACCGTGGGGATGTTAAGGCGCAGCGCCGCCATCAGCATACCCGGGGTGATCTTGTCGCAGTTGGAGATGCAGATCAGCGCGTCGGCGCAATGGGCGTTGACCATGTATTCGACGCTGTCCGCGATGATCTCGCGGCTCGGCAGCGAATACAGCATGCCGTCATGCCCCATCGCGATGCCGTCATCGACCGCGATCGTGTTGAATTCCTTGGCGACGCCGCCCGCCATCTCGACCTCGCGCGCGACGAGTTGGCCGAGATCCTTCAGATGGACATGACCCGGCACGAATTGCGTGAAGCTGTTGGCGATGGCGATGATCGGCTTGCCGAAATCGCCGTCCTTCATGCCGGTCGCGCGCCACAGGCCGCGTGCGCCCGCCATGTTGCGGCCATGGGTGGATGTGCGCGAGCGATAGGCGGGCATGGGACTTGACCTTGTTGGAAGGGCGGCACCGGCGCCGCGACGGCGCCTTTTCGCAAATCGCGGCGGGCGCGGCAATCGGGTAAGCTGCAGGGCTGCTCGTCGGATGACGAAGGCGGCTCCTACGCCGCCGCCTTCTTGCCCAGCCCGAACGCCTCCGCCAAGAGGCTGTAGGATTTCTTGCGCGCATCATGGTCATACACTGCGGTGATGACCATCAGCTCGTCGGCCTTGCTGGCTGCGATCATCGGCTGCAGCTCTTGCATGACCGTCGCGGGGCTGCCGACAAACAGCCGCGCGCGGTTGCGCGCGATAGAGGCGCGCTCGCTCTCGGTATAGGGATAGGAGAGAGCCTCCTCGACGCTCGGTAACGGCAGATATTGCCCGCGATCCCGGCGCAGGCGGTTGAGATCCATCGACGAGGCGAGCCGTTCTGCCTCCGCATCGGTTTCGGCCGCCACCACGGCGACGGCCAGAATACCGTGCGGGGTTGAGCGCCAGCCCGACGGCTTGAAATGGCTGCGGTAATTCGTCATCGCCGCCACCGCGTCAAAAGTCGCGAAATGATGCGCGAACGCGAACCCCATGCCGACCTGCGCGGCGAGCTCCGAGCTGTAATCGCTGGAACCGAGCAGCCAGATCGGCGGCAGCGGCGTATCGTCCGGCATCGCCACCACATTGTTGTAGGGATGGCCGGGCGGGAAATCGCGGGTCTCCCACAAGGTCAGTTCGTGCAGCCGCTCGAGAAAATCATCGCCCTCGCGGCGATCGAGCCGGCTGCGCAACGCATGCGCGGTGGCACCATCGGTGCCCGGCGCGCGGCCGAGCCCGAGATCGATCCGGCCGGGAAACAGCGCCTCCAGCATCTTGAAGCGCTCGGCCACGACCAGCGGCGCATGGTTCGGCAGCATCACGCCGCCGGAGCCGACCCGGATGTTCTTCGTCACCGCCGCGATCTGCCCGATCATCAGGTCCGGCGCCGGGCTCGCGACCGATGCCAGATTGTGATGTTCGGCCAGCCAATAGCGCACATAGCCCAGCGCATCGACATGGCGCGCCAGATCGATGCTATTGCGCAGCGCCGCGGCAGGTTTGGTGCCGGTGGTGACGACGGAGAGGTCGAGGACGGAAAGTGGGATCATGTGCCTAACCTAGTGTGGCGGGTCGAAGCCACAAAGGCCTTCGCCGTGCAGATCAGGCCCGCGACCGCGGGCCCGGGGACGGTCCAGCCTAGCACGAAGGTGGGCCATATGAAGATAATTTACTCATGACTTAATCTTGCCCACTACCCCTGGCCATCGCCATATTGGCCTTAAATCCCTTTATAGTCGTGCGATTCCTCAATTCCAGTCAACCCTCTCGCTCCGCCCACTTGTGCAATAAATCGCGGAAAATTTCAGTGTTCTTATAAAAATTGGGCTATTTCCCACCATCGATGGGCTATTTGGTCGGCCCCGTTTCGCCTATTTTAGCCTTCCAGAGCTAGACCCTGATGCCGTCCACCGCTTGCGGAGCTTGTGA
>JBKQRS010000210.1:0-8446 GCA_052143915.1 Bradyrhizobium sp. | reverse complement strand
TCGCGGTCGAAATCCTGGTCGTAAAGGTGCTCGACCAGTTCGGTGCGCGACACCACGCGGCCGGTATGGTGCATCAGATAGGCAAGCAGCCGATATTCGTGCGAGGTCATCTTGATCGGATTGCCGGATACGCTGACCCGACCGGTACGGGTATCCAGCGAAACCGGGCCGCAGGTCAGCTCGGACTGGGCGTGGCCGGCCGAGCGGCGGAGCAACGCACGGATACGCGCCAGGATTTCCTCGAGGTGGAACGGCTTTGCCACATAGTCGTCGGCGCCGGCATCGAAACCCTGCACCTTGTCACTCCAGCGATCGCGCGCGGTGAGGATCAGCACCGGCATCGCACGCCCGTTGCGGCGCCAAGCTTCCAGCACCGAGATGCCATCCATCTTCGGCAGTCCGATGTCGAGCACGACCGCGTCGTAGGGCTCGCTGTCGCCGAGATAGTGGCCTTCCTCGCCATCGAACGCGCGATCGACCACATAGCCGGCATCCGTCAAGGCCGTGGTCAGTTGGCGGTTGAGATCCGGGTCATCTTCAACGACAAGCAGGCGCACGCTGGTCTCCGAATGTGAGCATTACAATTTCAGGCATCAAGATGAGCCCGGCCGGCGTGAACGGGCTATGAACGAGCGCACGCCGCAGTATTACTTTTTCTTCACAACCGCGTTTACCAATACTTCGATCGCATCGAAACTGGCCGCCGGTCGCCCGGAGCTCTTTGAGCGATCCAGCCGCCGCGCCAGAGGCCTAACACGCCGAATCGCAAGCCCCAATAGGGCGACTGCAACCCTCCGCCTAACGTCCCGCCGGCGCTCCCTTGATCACAATCAAATCGACAGGACCGCCCGATCTGTCATCGTCGAAAACGCCGATCGTCAGCCGTCCCGTCCGCCAGGCGAGGGTATCGAGGTTGGTGCGGCCTTTGTACAGCAGCGGGCCGTCGGGGCAATTGTCGTGGCCATGGACGACATGGAGCTTCCCGCATCCATCGGGAAATCCCTTCGGATAGCGCTTCCATAACAGCGTCGCTTCGTCCTGCCGATCCAGGGGAATTTTGGGGTCGACGCCGGCGTGAACGTAGAGGCGATGCGCGTCGACATGCCTCAGCCGCAGCCCGTCGAGCCAGTCGATGTGAGTTTGCGGTACGGCAGCGGGATCGCCACCATAGGACGCCAGTGCGGCGTCGCCGCCCTTCGCGATCCATGCCGCAATCTTCGAGGGATCCCGCAGTGCTTCCACCATCAAGGCGTCGTGGTTGCCCTTCAGCGCAATCAGGCTAAATCCTTCGCCGACGCCCGACAGCAGCCGATCAACGACCGCCTTGCTTTCCGGCCCCTTGTCGACGTAGTCGCCGATCGTGACGATCACGCCGGCCGTGCCTTTCGAATGCGCGGCAATTTCAGCCAGGCCATCGCAAAGCAGATCATATCGGCCGTGGATGTCTGGGATGACGTAAGTCAGGCTCATGGGCTGCTGCAATACAGGCGCGGATCGCCCGTGGATTAACGATATTCAACCAATCATCTTTCGGAACCAACCTGTACGGCGGCGAACAGGTTGAGATCAACTTGGTTGTAGCTTATCTAGCAGCCATGATTCAAAGGATAGCCGATATCGCAGGCTGGCTGGCGCTCGCTTTCATCGTCTACGCGACGCTTTCTCCGATCGAGGCCCGGCCGGGACTCACCAGCCCTCACCTTGAGCATTTCGCGGCATTCGCGCTGATGGGCTTTGCGTTCGCTCTCGCTTACCCCAGCCGTGTGTTGCTTGTTGTCGTTATCGTCGTGGGAGCCGCGGTCGGATTGGAGATGCTGCAACTGCTGACGCCAGATCGCCACGGCCGCGTCGCGGACGCGCTCGTGAAGGCCCTGGGTGGCGTCTGCGGGATCAGTTTTGGTCAGCTGGTGTCGTTTCTTTGGCGGTTCAAATCGGCCCGACCAGACAGTCCAATCTGATTTTCGTTCCGCGAGCCCTTGCTCACACGCAGGCCCGTGCAGCAACGCGCTTTACGCGCTGACCGCAGCGACTCTTCCCGCGGGCTGAAGGTTCTCAGCAGCCCTTGACCAACAGCGGGCCTGTGAAGACGTCATCGGTATAGAACTGGCAGGCCGGGGCCGGAACAACGACCTCACGCAGTTCGATCGCGGACTTCAGATTGAGCGGCATTCCGAGCAGGCTTGCGCTCGCCGGATGCAAGCCCATGCAGAGTGCTGCGATAGCGGCCGTCACGATGGAAATGTTGTTTTTCATTGTGGCTCTCCCCGTCTTCTTGAGAACGACGATAGCGACAGCGAATTTCCATTTTGGTCTGCAGTTGGATCAAATACCCCGCTTACGGGAGGCGGTTGTTAACCATCGTTGATCGGTCGTTCAATCAGCGTGGTGTTCCGGCACCCGCAATGATCGCGTTCAAGGCGGACAGTTCAAGCCGGTCAGGATTGCTCGCCGCAGATCAACGCTTTGGATGCGCCTTTTGGTGCCACGCCCAGGCCGACGTCACGATCGTGGCGAGGTCGGAAGCTACCGGACGGAAACCCAGGGATTTGCGGGCGGACGATGGGTCAGCAACAAGAAACGGCGGATCGCCGGCACGACGAGGCTTGACGACCAGCGGAACCTTTCGGCCGGCTGCCGCCTCAATTGCGGCGATCACCTCTCGCACCGAATGGCCCGAACCCGTACCGAGATTGAAGCAACCGCCGATTGATCCGTCCAAGAGCGCCTCGACCGCCAGAATATGAGCGGCCGCCAAATCCTCGACATGAATGTAGTCGCGGACCGCTGTTCCGTCGGGCGTATCATAGTCATCGCCGAAAACCGCGAAGTCACCGACATGCCCCTGCAACGCCATCATCGCGCGGGGAATCAGGTGCGTCTCCGGATTCCTGAACTCGCCAATCGAGGCAGATTTTTCCGCGCCGCTGGCATTGAAGTACCGAAGGCAGGTCGAATTCAGCCGATAGGCAGCGCGGAAGTCGGCCAAAATCCGCTCGATCATCCACTTCGAAACGCCATAGGGATTGACCGGGGAGCCGGCGGCGTCTTCCGAAATAGGATCGCGCCCGGCATTGCCGTAGACCGCGCCGGTGCTGGAAAAGACAAGATGGCCGCAACCTGTCTCGCGCATTGCCGCCAGAAGGGAAAGCGTGCCGCCGACATTGTTCGAATAGTATTTCTGAGGATCGAGGACGGATTCGCCGACTTGGCTGAAAGCGGCAAAATGCATCACCGCGGCGATACGATGACTCCTGATGGTTTCCGCTACCAGCGCGGTGTCACGAATGCTGCCGACAACGAGCGGGCCCCATTTCACAAAGTCACGGCTTCCAGTCGAAAGGTCGTCGACACAGACCGGCAGATATCCGGCTTCCGACAGCGCCTTGCAGCAGTGAGCACCGATATATCCAGCTCCCCCCGTCACAAGAATTGCTACATCGCGCGCCATTTCCTTCACCAAACCATTTTCCGGCCGGCCGCTATCGATTGAGTTGATCCCAGCTCGATAAGCCGCGCATTTGAGTGTCGGGCTCCGCCGGGCGGCCGGTCAGGCGCATTTACAGCCATCGCGATCGTCACTTCAATTGTCAGGTGCTGGTGACCACAGGCTTATAGTCCGGAAACCTGCTCAAGGTTGCGGCCTTGAGAAACTTGAAATGCGTGATCGCGGTCGCGAGCTCGTTGAGGCGACGTTGCCCATTGGCGATCTCGGAGCCGAACAAGTCTTGATGATGGCTATCGAGCGCCTCGCGCTCCAGATACTCGTCGGTCCCGTTTCCCAGGGTAACCGCAGCGCGTGCCAGCACATCCTCCACCCGGCGGCTAAGGCCCGATTGTTCCTGCTCTGCCTCGTGCAAAGCATGCTCGATGGCCTCCAGAATAGACCCGACGCGCGACCGGTCGGTTTCAGCATCCCGGTCGGCTGAGCGAGCCCTGAAACTCTGGTCATCCCGCCGGGCTCTAAGGTATTTGTGCGCACGGGCCCGCAAGAAAAGCTGAAACATGAATGTGTGTCCGGTCCAAGCCGCGGTCCTAGGCGCAATATACTCCACGTCACGCTATCTTGGTTAAGATATCCTAAATTTCCGCAATAGCCTGCGGGGTTCGGACTAGCTGCGGGAAATGAATAGCGCCGGTGATGCCCGAGGTGACGCACGCGGTCCCGTACCGGCTGCCCCGGAGCCGTCGCCGGACATCAAAATTTTGGCTGCTTGCTGTCCAGGCAACACCTGCAACTCCAACCCGATCGCGCTCCGCCGGAAGCATCCGGCAGCAAGCTTAAAATGCCCGGCGAGCATGCCCGAACATCGAGGTGTGCGGTCGGGCATCGCGAGACGCGTAGGTCAAGTATTGCGCGTGGCGCCTGTGCGACCGCCAAGCATGTGCGGCGCATCCAAGACAGAAACCAGCGATGAAGATCGACGACTGGATGAGAAGATTAAGCATAGAATTCGTCCGCTTGTCGCCCCGGCAACATGTTGATTGCTAGTTGTGACAACATCATAATTCTGAACGCCCACAACTTTGCCGCCGCTTGCGGAAACTTTTGTGCAGCGAAGTTGCCGCAACAATGGCTGGCGCAAGCTCTCAGTCGCCATCATGCGCGATTCGCCAATCAGGAAAAACACCAAACCGCGCCGTTTAGAAAAATCGTGCTGAGCAAATAGGCCCATGTGAGAGGACCGCATTTCCGTCTCAGGTGCGGAAGAACACGAACCGGAGCACGCCTGGGGTCAAGACGTTTCGGTTGGGGCTTCGACGGCCGCCGTTGCTGTCCCGTTGCCATGCCGGTCTCGGGCAAGCCTGATGCCGCCAGATTGGCGCGAGATGCCGAGGCAACCCATGATTTCAGTGGATGTTCCGGGTTTTAGAGCGACCTGGTGCCGCGTCGCATGAAGAAGGAAATCGCCGTTTCCGGCCGCTCCCGTTTGGCCTGTCGCCCTGCCCCCGACCAGGCAAACCGGCATCCCGCCACGGTTAACGCCGTTTGGAGATTCCTCGCCTGGCTTGCTTGAAACCCGGTTCGCCGGTGGTATCCTTGGTTTTTCGTCGGTTGCGTTCTAGGAGTATCCCATGGCCCCCCGCGCCAATTGGAAGGGTTTCCTGCGCCTTTCGCTCGTGACCTGCCCGGTCGCCCTGTATCCGGCGACGTCGGACACCGAAAAGGTCAGCTTTAACCAGATCAACCGCAAGACCGGCCATCGCATCAAATACGCCAAGGTCGATGCGGACACCGGCGAGGAAGTCGCCTCCGAAGACATCATGAAGGGTTACAAGATCGACACCGACACCTACATCGAGATGTCGAAGGAGGAACTCGACGACATCGCGCTGGAGTCGACGCACACGATCGAGATCGACGAATTTGTGCCGAAGGCCGATATCGACACCCGCTATCTGATCCGCCCTTACTATCTCGTGCCCGACGGCAAGGTCGGCCACGACGCCTTTGCGGTGATCCGCGAAACTGTTCGCAGCATGAACAAGGTCGCGATCGGCCGCGTCGTGCTGACCAACCGCGAACACATCATCGCGCTGGAGCCGCTCGGCAAGGGCCTAATGGGCACGCTGCTGCGCTACCCCTACGAAGTGCGCAGCGAAAAGGAATATTTCGACGATATCCAGGAGGTGAAGGTCACCAAGGACATGCTGGATCTCGCCAAGCACATCGTCGAGAAGAAGTCCGGATCGTTCGAGCCGGAAAAGTTCGAAGATCATTACGAATCCGCGCTGATCGATCTCATCAACAGGAAACGCAGCGGCATTCGCACCGCGGCGAAAGCCGCGCCGAAGACTGGCGGCAACGTCATCAACCTGATGGACGCGCTCAAGCGCAGCCTCGCCAATGAACGGCAGGCCCCTCCTCCCGCCAGGGTCAAGGGCAAAAAGCCGAAGAAGCGCATCGAAGGTCAGCGTGAAATGCTGCTGCCGATCAGCGGCAAGCGCGCGGCCAAGGAAGAGGCAAAATCACCGGCGCCCAAGAGGGCCGACAAGCCGGTGCGCGCGCCGGTTCGGTCGAAAAAGGCCGGGTAGCGCCGCTATTTGAGCGACGTATTGATCGAGCTGAACTTGGTGTTGAGCTGGGGTCCGATGCCCTGAACCGTCGCGATGATCGCGAACGCGATCCCGGTGGCGATCAAACAATACTCGATAGCCGTGGCGCCCGACTGATCCGCCAGGAATGTTGAAATCAGCTGCCGCATTCAAGACTCCTGTCGCCGCCTCAAAGCATTCTTCCCGCCCAGCGCCCCGCCGCAATCTAGATATTAATGGTTGCGGGTAGATTGACGAACACGCTGAAAGACAGGTTAACCTGACAGGTCGGAATTCTTGCATCTTTCGCACGAACGCTCGGTCCGGGTTGGAAATCATGATTTGGGTCAAGGGGCCTGAAGCGATAGCGCCCTATGAGATCCTGAGGCCTCAACCACCGGTTTTGCCAATGGACCCAGCCGACACGACCCGCCCGCAACTGAAAATTCGAAGCGTCAATCTCGATACCGGACGAGAGAACGTTGTTGTCATTTCGCGACAGTCAAAGGCCCTGCGCGCGGAAATCTTTCGCGGATTTAGCCGCGTCGAACTGCGCCGCGGCTCGAAAGTGCTGCTCGCCACCCTCCTCATCACCGACGACGATTCCTTGGTAGGCCCGGACGAAATCGGCCTTTCCGAACCGGCGTTCCGGCGCTTCGCCGAACCCGCCGGCAATCTGGTGACCGTGACGCCGGCGGCGCCGCCGGAAAGTCTCGAAGCGGTGCGGGCCAAGATTCACGGCCAGACCCTGAGCGCGCAGGAGATAACCGCTATCGTCAACGATCTTACGCACTACCGGTACTCCGACATGGAGATCGCGGCGTTCCTGATCGGCTCCGCCAGTTTCATGACCAGCGACGAGTTGATCGCGCTGACCCGGGCCATGGCGCAAGCGGGAACGCAGCTGAAGTGGACCGAACCGATCGTGGTCGACAAGCATTGCATCGGCGGCATTCCGGGTAACCGAACGTCCATGATCGTGGTGCCGATCGTGGCGGCCCACGGCCTGCCGATTCCGAAGACCTCTTCGCGCGCAATCACCTCTCCCGCTGGTACCGCAGATACGATGGAGGTGCTGGCCCGGGTCAATGTCGGCGCCGACGAGATGAAGTCCATCGTTGCAACCTGCAACGGCTGTCTGGTTTGGGGCGGGCACGTCAACCTGTCGCCGGCCGACGATATCCTGATCTCGGTCGAGCGGCCGCTCAGCCTCGACACCCGCGAGCAGATGGTGGCCTCGATCATGTCAAAGAAACTCGCGGCCGGTTCGACCCATCTGTTGATCGACCTTCCGGTCGGCCCGACGGCCAAGGTTACCAACGGCACGGAAGCCATGCGGCTGCGCAAACTGTTCGAGTTCGTCGGTGACCACTTCGGCATAGCGGTGGAAGTCATCACAACCGACGGCCGCCAGCCGATCGGTAACGGGATCGGTCCCGTGCTCGAAGCCCAGGACGTCATGGCCGTTCTGGCGAACGATCCCGCAGCCCCGATCGACCTGCGCGAAAAGTCGCTGCGGCTCGCCGCCCATCTGCTCGAATACGATCCGAAGTTGCGCGGCGGTGCCGGCTATGCCCGGGCCCGCGAATTACTCGATAACGGGGCGGCCCTCAAGCAAATGCAAAAGATCATCGATGCACAGGGGCCGTCGAACTGCCGTACCGGATTGGGGGATTTGACCTTCGATGTGCGGGCCGGCAGCGATGGCGTCATCTCCGGCATCGACTGCCTGCAGATGAACCGCTTGGCGCGAACCGCGGGCGCTCCGCTCGACAAGGGAGCGGGGATCCGGCTGTTCAAGAAAATCGGTGACCGCGTCGAAAGCGGCGAGCCGCTGTATCGGATCTACGCTTTCGATCCATCGGGGCACGATCTCGCGACGGCGAGCGCGAAGATCGATACCGGCTACGCGATCGAAAATCCGACGTCGCTTCACGGCCAGACCAAGCCGTGAGCAACATCGCCATTCAGAGCCTGCCATCCGGTGCCGGCGATGCAAGGCGGCTGGCCTCGTTGCTTGGCCTTCCCTTGCGAGAAATCACGCTGCACCGATTTCCCGACGGGGAAATGCGCGTGACCGTCGGCCCTGCCGCCGCGACGACGATTATCTATGCCTCCCTCGACCAGCCGAATGACAAACTGATTGCCATACTGTTTGCCGCGGAAGCGCTGCGGCGGGCGGGCACCAGGCGGCTCGTGCTGCTCGCTCCCTATCTCTGCTACATGCGCCAGGATGCAGCCTTTGGCGAAGGCGAAGCGATCAGCCAAAGGGCGATCGGCCGGCTGCTGGCGGGAATTGTGGATCGCCTGATCACGGTGGATGCTCACTTGCACCGTACGCGCGACATCAGGGAGGTATTTCCCGGTATCGAGGCCGAAAACCTGTCGGCCATGCCGGCGATCGCGAATTCGC
>JBKQRS010000209.1:0-19021 GCA_052143915.1 Bradyrhizobium sp. | reverse complement strand
CGTCACGAGAGAAAAATCGACATTGCGGGGCGGGAAAACCTGCTCGACGTGTCGTTCGGCGAGGGACGCTTCGCCAAGACGTCGGAGCGCCTGCGCGAGGGCCGGCTGCCCGCGTCCAGCCTGTCGTTCGTCGCCGTCGACAGCGGTCGGCTGGTGGGCACCGTGCGGCTGTGGCACGTCACCGCCGGGCCGGGACATCAGGCCCTGCTGCTCGGACCGCTCGCGGTCGCGCCGGAAAACCGCAACCGCGGCATCGGCTCGGCCTTGATGGAGCGGGCGCTGCGCGAAGCGCGCCGCCTCGGCCATCGCGCCGTGCTGCTCGTCGGCGATGCGCCCTACTATGCGCGCTTCGGCTTCGCCAGCACGCAGACCGCCGCGCTGTGGCTGCCGGGCGCCTTCGAGCAGGAGCGGCTCTTGGCGCGCGAGCTTGATCCCGGCGCGCTCGACGGCGCGCATGGCCTCATCAGCGCCACCGGCACGCTGGCGCCGAAGCCCGAACTCGCGGCGCTGATCGCCCGCGCGGACCGTAGCGCGGCCCCTGCGGTTGCGCAGGCGGCCTGAGCACCCCATACCCTCTTCCGACTTTGGAGTAAGACAGATGAGCCAGAACGGCGTGCATACCCATTTCGATGGCCCGATCGTGATGGTCGGCTTCGGCTCGATCGGCAAAGGCACCCTGCCGCTCCTCGAGCGGCACATCGCCTTCGACCGCTCGAAGTTTGTCGTCATCGCCCCCGACGACACGGATCGGCATCTGCTCGACGAGCGCCAGATCCGCTTCCTGCACGCGGCGCTGACCAGGGACAATTACCGCGAGGTGCTGACGCCGCTCCTCACGGCCGGGCCGGGCCGCGGCATGGTCGTCAACCTGTCGGTCGACACCTCGTCGGTCGACATGATGGCGCTCGCCAAGGAGCTCGACGCCTTCTACATCGACACCGTCGTCGAGCCGTGGCCGGGCCTCTACACCAACCGCGCCCTGTCGCCGTCGGCCCGCTCCAACTATGCGCTGCGCGAGAGCCTGCTCGACCTGCGCCGGCGCATGCCCGGCGGCGTCACGGCGGTGAGCTGCTGCGGCGCCAATCCCGGCATGGTGTCCTGGATGGTGAAGCAGGCGCTGCTCGACATCGCCGACGATCTCGACATCGCGTTCGCCGAGCCGCGCAGCCGCGAGGAATGGGCCCGCCTGATGCAGCGCGTCGGCGTCAAGGGCATCCACATCGCCGAGCGCGACACCCAGCGCGCGCGCGACCCGAAACCGCGTGGCAAATTCGTCAACACCTGGTCGGTCGAAGGTTTCGTGTCCGAGGGCCTGCAGCCCTCCGAGCTCGGCTGGGGCACCCACGAGAAGACCCTGCCGCCCGGCGGCAGCACGCATTCGTTCGGCTGCGAGGCGGCGATCTATCTGCCGCGCCCCGGCGCCGGCACCCGCGTGCGCTCCTGGACGCCGACCGCCAAGGCCCAGCACGGCTTTCTCGTGACCCATAACGAGTCGATCTCGATCGCCGATTATTTCACGCTGCGCGAGGCCGGCAAGGTCGTCTATCGGCCGACCTGCCACTACGCCTACCATCCCTGCGACGATGCCGTTCTGTCGCTGCACGAGATGGCCGGCGCGCAGTGGACGCGGCAGGACGAGTGGCACATCCTCAGCGAGCACGACATCGTCGACGGCATCGACGAGCTCGGCGTGCTGCTCTATGGCCACGGCAAGAACGCCTACTGGTACGGCTCGCAGCTCTCGATCGAGGAAACCCGCCGCATCGCGCCCTACCAAAATGCCACCGGCATGCAGGTGTCGTCGGCGGTGCTCGCCGGCATGGTATGGGCGCTGGAGAATCCCAACGCCGGGATCGTCGAGGCCGATGAGATGGATTTCCGCCGCTGCCTCGAAATCCAGATGCCGTATCTCGGCCCGGTGAAAGGTTTTTACACCGACTGGACGCCGCTCGCGGACCGGCCCGGACTGTTCCCGGAAGACATCGACACGTCGGATCCCTGGCAGTTCAGGAACGTGCTGGTGCGGTGATTCAACTGCCGTCATTCCGGGGCGATGCGCAGCATCGAACCCGGAATCCAGAGTTTGCATGAACTAGCGTGCGGTTGTAACTCTCGATTGGTCGCGCACATCGTCAGGCTTGCCGGGGACGAGGGCGACCGAGACTTTGCGACAGCGGATTATCCCGTCCAGACCGAAGCAAGGTTCCAGCTCGATCTCATAGTCGTTTGGCGACGGATCGAGCCCGTAAAAGGGGCGGCGGTCCGTGCGATTCGGCGCGCGGCGGAGACGAAGGCCGCCGACAACATTCTGATGGCTGAAACCATCAAGTTGCAGGTCCATTATATCCTCAAGGGAAAACGTCACGACGGCGTGCCTGTCGAGAACGAAATAACCGCGATCATCCACCTCTTTCGTCGTATTCCAGGCGTGAAGGCTGAGCGCACTCGGCGCTCGCCGGTGCAGACTGAGGCTCACGATCTCAGCATCGTGAAAACTTGGGACACGTCCAAACCATGCGACCAAATCGCCGCCACCCGGGATGCTGGCGTAGATTGTTTCGGCTTCGTTCATATAGGACAGGAAAGCAGCCCCACCCAATTGGTCAAGTGAGTCCGATTCGGATGGTTAGCCAAACGTCGCTGAGCAAGATTCCGGGTCCGATGCTGCGCATCGCCCCCGGAATGACAGTCCTACTTCTTCATATAGTCGAACGCCACGCTCCCTAAGCCCAGCGTCAGATCGGCCTTGAAATGCGTGGCCGAGACCACCTCGCGCACCGGCAGCCGCGCCACGTCGGCGAGCGCGTGCGGGAAGAGACCAAGCGCCGCGGGGCCGGTCCAGGCCTCCTTCAAGGTGATGTCCTCCAGATGAAAAAGCACCAGCTCGCAGATCCGCGGGGACCCGTCGACATGCGGAATGATCTTGAGGATGAAATTCGGCGCCATCATCCCCTTCACCACGGTGTCGTGGTCGACGGGTCGATGCTTGTAGCCCATGGTGGCGGAGGCGCAGAGCACCGAACCGTAATGCAGCGTTCCCACCAGCACGTCGCTCTCGACGGTGATCTTTGGCGAAGCAAGCTTTTTGGGAAACCCCCAAAGCTCGCGCCCGCCCGCGATCGGCGCATCGTCATCGAGATACATCGCATGGGTATAGGCGCCCTCCTCGCCGTTCAGGCGGACCGGAATCACCTGTCCGGTTTCGGTGTAATCACCGAACCCGGTCGAATCGGGCATCCGGATGAATTCGTACTTGACGACCGAATCCGTGACTTCGAGGGGCTCCGGCACCACGGCGGCGAGCGCCTCCGGATCGGTGCGATAGGTGATGACGAAATATTCGCGGTTGAAAAAGCGATAGGGCCCCGGCGGGAACGACGGGCTGGTCAGCGGCATCGAATAGGCGGATTTCCTGACATCCTCGATTTTCATGGTTCGGCCCCTCGGGTCATCTGCGCTTGCATGCGGTGACGGATTATGGGGCAGCAGCGTGACACAAGCGAGACCGGAGGAGCGGCAGCGTCAGTCAAAACGGCGTTAGACGTGATCCAGTTGGGAGCGCATTCTTCTTACCACTCTGAAATCCGACCACATCTCGACCGAAGCTGATAAGGCATACGCGGCCATGAGAAAATCAGCGCTAGCCTACGAAACGCTCGGATCGGCCCGTGATGCTCTTGCGCCCATCGAGACACTCGTCAAATCTGGAAAGAAGCCTAAACAAGCGCCTAGCGAGACTCTACAACGCCAGTAGCCCCGCATCGCCCGTCTCGTCGGCAAAAGCCAGCAGCGTGCCCTTTGCGTTCCAGGCCAGCGCCGCGACCGGCGCGCCGCCGTTCCGCCGGACCAGGATTTCCGCGCCGTCGGTCAATCGCACCATCAGGATGGTGCCGTCGCTGTAACCGGCGGCGAGGATGTCCTGCCTGGGGTGGCAGGCGACCATGGTGACGCGCGCCTGCAGCGGCGCCAGCATCGCGGGCTCCTTGCCCATCGGGCCGTCCTTGCTGCCGAACGGCCACAGGATGACGCTGTCGGCGCCTGATGTCGCCAGCGCCTTGCCGCCTGTGCTCCACGACATCGACCGCACCCGTCCGGGATAGCCGGTCATGCGCATGTGCCTGTTGTCGGCGAGCCGCCAGCCGTGCAGCGCCGGCTCGTGCATCGCCGTCACCAGAAACTTGTTGTCGGGGCTGAACGTCACGGCGTGGTGCGAGCCCGCCCACGCCAGAAATTCCGGCTGCGCCGCCATGTTGGGAAACCACAGGGTCACGCCGTTATAATGCGCGACCGCCAGCCGCAGGCCCTTCGGCGCAAACGCCAGCCCGCCGACCGTCGAGGGCACGTCGAGCGATTTCTCTTCGTTCTTGCCGCTGCGGACAAAGGCCGTCTTGCCGGCCGACCACGCCACCGCGCCATCGGGATGCAGGGCGACATTGTCGATCCAGCGCCGTTTCGGGTCGGTCGCCAGCACCGCGACGTCGCCCTTGGCGTCGAGCGCGACGAGCTTGCCGTCATCGCCGCCCATGACGATGCGTGCCGCGTCCGATACGGCGCACAGGATGCCGCCGCCATGCACAGAAACGGGGGAGATCTCTCCCTCGGCACTCGCGAGGAACACGTTCTCCTCGGCGCCGACAAAGGCTGCGCGAGGCCCAAGAAAATGCACGGAGGTGACCGGCGCGGGAATCGCGATCGCGCGCACCTGATCAGTGACGGAAATGATGGAGGCGGATTCGCCCGGACCGAACTCTGTCATCACGTGATGATACAGCGTTCAAAGCCCTCGCGGATCGTCTGCTCGGGCAATTCACGGCCGATGAAGATGAGACGGCTGTGGCGCGGTTCGCCGTCCTTCCAGGCGCGCTGGTGATCGCCTTCCAGCATCATGTGCACGCCCTGGAAGACGTAGCGGTCGTCATCGTCGCTGAAGGCAAGAATTCCTTTCGAGCGCAGGATCTTCTGTCCCTCGCTGGCGACGAGGTTCTGCAGCCACGGCATGAATTTGGCGGGATCGAGCGGCTTGTCCGATCGCAGCGACAGCGACTGCATTTCCTCGTCGTGGTAATGCTTCAGGCCATGACCGTGGTCGTGATCGTGGTGATGAGCATGGCCGTGGTGGTGATGGTCGTGGTCATGGTGATCGTGGCCGTCGCCGGCGTCGAGAAATTCCGGCTCGATCTCCAGGATACGGTCGAGATCGAACGCGCCGCGATCGAGCACATCCGACAGCGCGACCTGGCAGCGCTCGGTACGATGCAGTTTGGCGTAAGGATTGATGGCCCTGATCCGTGCCTCGACCTCGGTGAGCTCCGGCCTGGAGACGAGATCGGTTTTGTTGAGCACGATGACGTCGGCGAACGCGATCTGGTTCTTGGCCTCCGGCGCGTCCTTCAGACGGTCGCTCAGCCATTTCGCATCGGCCACCGTCACGACCGCATCCAACCGGGCGTTCTTCTGCACGTCCTCGTCGACGAAGAAGGTCTGCGCCACCGGTGCCGGATCGGCCAAGCCCGTGGTCTCGACGATGATGGCGTCGAATTTCCCTTTGCGCTTCATCAGACCATCGAGGATGCGCACCAGATCGCCGCGCACGGTGCAGCAGACGCAGCCATTGTTCATCTCGAAGACTTCCTCGTCCGCGCCGATGATCAAATCATTGTCGATGCCGATCTCGCCAAATTCATTGACGATGACGGCGTATTTCTTGCCGTGGTTTTCCGACAGGATGCGGTTGAGCAGGGTGGTCTTGCCGGCGCCGAGATAGCCCGTCAGCACGGTCACGGGAATTTTTTGGGACGTCAATTCTGGCATGATGGCTCCGAAAACGGGACTTGGCGCAAGGATTTGGCGCAAGGATTTGGCGCAAGGATTTGGCGCGGCTACAGGGAGGGCCCCTGCCCTACTCGGCCAGCGCGTTGGTCAGGGCCTTTATATTGTGCCTGACCATGGCAATGTAAGTGGGGGCATCGCCCTTTTCACCCGTCAAACTATCGGAAAACAGCGTTCCGCCGACCTTGGCGCCGGTCTCGGCCGATATCCGCTGGATCAGGCGGGGATCGCTGATATTTTCAAGAAAAACAGCCGGTATTTTTTCCGTTCTGATCTGGGTGATGATTCCGGCGATATCGCGCGCGCTGGCCTCGGATTCGGTAGAAACGCCGAGCGGAGCGATGAACTGGATGCCATAGGCGGCTGCAAAATAGCCGAAGGCGTCATGGGTCGAGATCACCTTGCGGCGGCTTTCCGGAATTTGCTTGACCGCTTGGCGCACCTCGCGGTCGAGCACATCGAGTTTCGCCAGATAGATATCCGCTTCTTTGCGAAAAACCTCGGCATCCGCGGGGTCGGCGGCGGCAAGCGCATCGCGAATATTGGTGACATATTTTTTTGCGTTGGCAACCGATTGCCAGGCATGCGGGTCGGCATCGGAGCCGAGCTTGAGCGGTGCGATGCCCTTGGTCGCCGTGATGATCGGCGCCTTGCCGCCCGAAGCCTGCAGCAGCCGCGGCAGCCAACCCTCCAGACCGAGACCGTTGATGACGAGGAGTCTTGCATCGGCGATCTTCCTGGCGTCCGCAGGTGCCGGTGCATAAACGTGCACGTCGCCATCGGGACCAACCAGCGTCATCACATCGACGCGCTCGCCGCCGACATTTTTCACGAAGTCGCCGAGGATGGAGAAGGAAGCGACGACGTTGAGCCGATCCTGCGCGCGCAGCGGCGCCGGCGAGGTCGCGAGCGCCAGACAGATCAGCCACCACTGAAAACACCGCATCGCGCGCATGGCTACGCCTCGAGATGGCGGCCGGGAAACAGTTGCCTGATCACGCCGCGGACGTTGCCGAACAAGACCGAGCCGATATAAAGCACCGTCGCTACCAGAATGATTGCCGGACCCGTCGGCACCCTGGTCTGGAACGACAGCACCAGTCCGGCATAGCCCGAGGCGATCGCGCTCACGACCGCGATGCAGATCATGCCGGTGATATCGCGCGACCAGAATCGGGCAATGCCCGCGGGCAGGATCATCAACCCCACCGCCAGCAAGGTACCCAGCGCCTGAAAGCCATTGACGAGGTTGACGACGACGAGTGCGAGAAACGCCAGATGCGCGGGCGCGCCGGCACGGCTCACGGTGCGCAGGAAGAGAGGATCGACGCTCTCGATCACCAGCGGGCGATAGATTATGGCCAGCACGATCAATGTAATGGTGGCGTTGAACGCGACGACCAGCAGGGTCGGGTCGTCCATCGCGAGGATGTTGCCGAACAACACATGCAAAAGATCGATATTGGTGCCCTTGATCGAAACAATGGTGACGCCGAGCGCGAGCGACGCCAGGTAGAACGTGGCCAGTGAGGCATCTTCCTTGAGTTCGGTGCTGCGCGCCACGACCCCGGCCAGGATCGCGACCGTAAAGCCTGCGATCAGCCCGCCTGCGGTCATCGCGAAGAGGTTGAGGCCCGACAGCAGAAAGCCGATCGCCGCACCCGGCAGGATGGCATGCGCCATGGCGTCGCCGACCAGGCTCATTCGCCGCAGCATCAGGAACACGCCGATCGGCGCGCCGCCCAGCGCCAGCGCGATCACCGCCGCCAGCGCCCGGCGCATGAATTCGAACTCGGTGAAGGGCGCGATCAGCGCGTCGTAGATCATCACACTATGGATCCATGATTTTCAGGCGGCCCGTGAAGCTACGTCGTCAACGGCGCAGGTGGCCGCGCTGTCGTCGAAAGCTTCGCACATCCGCCGCGCTTCCTTGAGGTTCTCCGCGGTCAGCACCTCGGCGGTGTCACCCCAGGCGACCTCGCCCCGCGCCAGCAGCAGGGTTTCCGGGAAATTGGCGCGCACGAGGTCCATGTCGTGCAGCGCCGCAAGCACCGTGCGCTTCTCGGCATGCCAGCGCTTGACCAGCGCGAGCAGATCGGCCGAGGTTTTGGCGTCGATGGCATTGAAGGGTTCGTCGAGCACGATCAGGCGCGCATCCTGCAACAGCACCCGCGCAAACAGCATGCGCTGCATCTGCCCGCCGGACAGCGTGCCGATGGTGCGGTTCTCGAAGCCGCTGAGACCGACGGCTGCGAGCGCCTGCGCAATCCTGTCGCGCGCGTCCTTGCCCATGCCGCCGAAAAAGCCGGTTCTGCGCCAAAGCCCGGTGCCGACGAAATCAAACACCGAAATCGGAAAGCTGCGGTCGATATCCACGGTCTGCGGCAGATAGGCGATATCCCTGACGTCGAGGTCGCCGGTCAGGATCGTGCCCGCCAGCGGTTTGAGAATTCCGACGATGCCGCGAAACAGCGTGGACTTGCCGGCGCCATTGGGCCCGATGACCGCGAGCAACGCGCCGGGCGCGACCTCGCCATTGAGATGGTGAACCGCCGGATGCCGGTCATAGCCCAGCGTGACATCGCGAAACTGCAGTTGGGCTGCCATGCTCACCACATCGCCAGCCACACGATGGCCCATAAGACGGCACTGACCGCGACCGCAGCTGCAAGCCGGGAGATCAAGGGCATGCGCAGGATCGACCAGGACACCACCTGCGCCGGATGGGGCGAAGCCGGCCCATGGCTGTGGGCGTGGACGTGGTCATGTCCGTGGGCGTGGGGGGAAACGGTCATGCAAAATACGTTATATTATAACATAACCGGAGTCCATCGAAGCGAGCGGCTGTTTATGGCCGCCCAATCGCCATCGCCCAGGGGCGCAATGACGGTGACCGGCACGACGATCACAGTCATCGACCAGCCGATCGGCTCTCGGATGTGTCCGGGACGCGGCTCGGCTTCCGCCTCCGCGGCGTCAGTGGCGGGCGTCGGATCTTTCAAGGGGAGTTCTGACAAGGGGATGGGCCTGGCACGAAGGGAGGCTGAACCTGCTGCATAGTCTTGCCGGCCGCCTCACGCAAATGGAAGCGCGGCAAAATCCATGCACCCGTCATGGCGGCCCATGCAGGATTGGCTCGCCAGTTGTTTTGAGGCTTTTCACCCGGGCGAACCGGTATCGGGTTCACTCGAAAACGTTTCGGTTCATGTCAGATAGCGGACCAGCGCGAGGCCCGCGAACAGGCCCAGAATCGAAAGCACGACCGATCCCAGCAGATAGACGGCCGCAAGCCCGATTTCGCCCCGCTCGTAAAGCAACACCGTATCGAGGGAGAACGCCGAGAAGGTGGTGTAGCCGCCGAGAATGCCGGTCATCAGGAAAAGCCGCCAGTGCTGCGACGCGTCGCCCTGGAACGCGAGATAGCCCGCGATCAGGCCCATGATGGTCGAACCGGTGATGTTGATGATGAAGGTGTGATACGGAAAGGCAGTGCCGAGGGCGCGTGTGCAAACGACGTTGACGGTGTGGCGCAGCGACGAGCCAAGTCCTCCGCCGATAAAAACCAGAAGATAGTTCATTTTAGCTATTCCCAGAACGAGGCTGCCGACACCGCTGGTTTTGCCGCAAGCACCACAAAACGGCAAGACAAACGAAAACGGCAAGACAAACGAAAAGGGCGGCAGCTGGATGCTGCCGCCCCCTTGGATTGATCGCCGGTCAGGTCAGGCTTTCGAGAACAGCTCGTCGACGTATTCCCAGTTCACCAGATGATCGACAAACGCCTTCAGGTAATCCGGACGGCGATTGCGGTAATCGATGTAATAGGAGTGCTCCCAGACGTCGACGCCGAGGATGGGGGTCGCGCCATGCACC
This sequence comes from Bradyrhizobium sp., assembly GCA_052143915.1. Taxonomy (GTDB): domain Bacteria; phylum Pseudomonadota; class Alphaproteobacteria; order Rhizobiales; family Xanthobacteraceae; genus Bradyrhizobium. The sequence continues at coordinate 9,319 of JBKQRS010000209.1, read as the reverse complement.
AGCGGGTTTTCGCCGTTGGGGGTCTTGGAGATTTCGAGCTTGCCGTTCTTGACCGATAGCCAGGCCCAGCCCGAACCGAATTGGCCGGCGCCGGCGGCGGCGAAATCGGTCTTGAACTTCTCGAGCCCGCCGAGGTCCTCGCTGATTTTCTTTTCCAGACGGCCGGGCAATTTGCTGCCGCCGCCATTGGGCTTCATCCATTTCCAGAAGTGGATGTGATTGTAGTGCTGGCCGGCGTTGTTGAAGAGCGGCGCATTCTTGCCGAACGAGCCCTTGACGATCTCCTCGAGGGATTTGCCCTCGAATTCGGTCCCCTTCAGCAGGTTGTTGCCGTTGGTCACATAGGCCTGGTGATGCTTGTCGTGGTGATATTCCAGCGTTTCCTTCGACATATGCGGCGCGAGCGCGTCATAGGCATAGGGAAGGTTGGGAAGCGTGAAGGTCATGGGGTGATGTCCGAATATGATGGGAGACATGGCTTAACGGGGACCCTTATAGAAGGTTCCACCGATCTTAAACACCGCAATTTGGGAAGACGTCGGCTTCCAGGGCGCGCACAATTGCCAAACACCACCCGATGGAATTTAATCCAAAATATTGTTTGGAAAGAAATGCTTAAAGGGGGTTGAAATGATGAAGATCAGGATTTCCCATGCACTCGCAGCACTTTCCGCTTTGATGCTGATGATGCCCGTTTCAGGCGAAGCCGCAAGCACGGCCATCCGCGGCAAGTTCAGCTTCGACGGGATTGCCAATTGCGAAAATCCGCCGGTACGGAATTTTCCCGTTCATGCCGCGGGTACGGCCGAGCTGTCCACCGACCGCAACGCGACGCTCGATATGAATTCCAACACCGAGGGAAATGTTCAACTGAATGCCAGACTGGGAGACAAGCCGACGGAGGCGCCCGGTGGTTCGGCTTCCCTGCACGTCGCCGGCAGGCATACGCTTCGGGCGATACGCGAATATCCGAACAATTACATTGTGGTGGACCTGACTGTCATCGGCAAATCCTGCTCGATGAAGATTGAGCACAGGTTGAAGCCCGGCAAGCGGCAGTACACCTTCCAAACCGCCATAGGCATTGCCTATTGCTCGAAACCGCAACTCATCCGGGCTGAATGCACCCCTTACTGAAGGGCGCTGATCTGGCCTCGAAGCGTCGAACTGATGGCGCGTGTTCTATTCGCAGAATGACGCGCCATTGTAGCTGAAGCATTTCCGCCCGGGCGAAGCCGGTGCACGATGCTCCCGTTGCGTCACTCTCGGCGCGCGCTCCGCGACCTTCTGGCAGGTACCGTTCGAGCCGACGGCATAACCATTGTCACAGGTGATCTTCATGCAACGATCCCCGTCGGCGCGGAAGCCACGTTCGCAATCCAGCGGGCAAACCCGCCCCTGTCTGGCGCGCACCGCGTCCAAGGCATCGATGCTGGCGAGCCTGGCATCGAACCTGGTCCCGGCATTTTCGTTGAAGGAGGCGAGCGCACGGCGGGCCGACGCATTCCATTCACCCTCGACATCGCCGGTCTTGCAGCCGACCCGCTTCAGCTCGGCTTGCAGCAGGCGGGGAATGTCCGGCGGAGCCGGCCGGTCGGGTTTGGCGTCAGGCCCAAGTGAAGCGACTTGCGGATCGGCGGGTTTGACCGATGCCGTCTGTTTTTCCCCGGACTGAGGCTGTTCGGCGATCCTTGCCTGCTCCGCGAGCCTGACCTGCTCCGCGGCAGCGAGTTTTGCCTCTTCCGCCTGTTTTTTCCGATCCGCCGCGAGCCTCGCCTCCCCGGCCGCTTTGGCTTGCTCCGATGCTTTGGCGCCTTCAGCCGCCAATCTTGCCTTTTCTTCGGCGGTCTGCCGCGCCTTTTCGGTCGCGGCGATCCGCTCCGCTTCCGCGGCAAGCTTGTTGCGTTGCGCCTTGGCGAGGTCGGCATAGAAGCCGGACGGGTGGGCGGCGATGAAGGAGTCCCAGGCTTCCCTGGTGCCGACGCGTTCGGCCAGTTCATAATCCCGGCGCATGTCGGTGTTCGTATTTCCGCCCGCGACCGGCGGCGATGCCGGAGCCGGGACCAGCGCGACGTCGTTGCCCCCGAGCGAACCATAGACAAACGGCTCCTGCCGGTTGCCGGTAGAATTCATCACGTCGTCGCGCACGAGCCGGAACGCCTTGCCGAGTTCGAGACCCGGCTTGGCCAGATATTTCAGCAATGCGGTGGTGAAGGGACTATTCTTGCTGTCGCCATCCGCGGCCGTCGATCCGCCCTTTGCTGCAAACGCAATCAAGGTGTTCGGTCTGGTCGGTTCGACGCCCGCGAGACCGCGGCCGAGCGAGCGCGACGACACCGTCCGCTTCATGGTCTTCGCGAACGGATTATCGCGGCAGGCATCGAGGATGACGAGACGCAATTGCTTGGCAGGCTCGATCGCCTGCAAAATCCTGTCGAGCGAGATGGCTTCATCGTAGGCGTCGGTGTCGCGCTCGAGCACGGCGTCCACCGGCACAAGGTAGTTGGTTCCATCCACCTCAATGCCGTGACCCGCATAGTAGATCACCGCGATATCCGCATCCCGCGCCTTCTCGGTGAAATCGCGCAACCCGCGCCGCATTTCCGCATTTTTCAGATCACGGCGTGACTCGACGACGTCGAAAGCCGCGTTCTTGAACATCTCGGTGATGGCCGCCGCATCGTTGGCCGGATTGGCGAGCGCAACGACGTTTTGGTACTTGGAATTACCGACCACGAATGCAACGCGCTTCTCCGCAAAGGCGGGATAATTGGCGAGGCAACCTGCCAACACAACAGCGACGAGGGTGGCGAGCTGGCGCATCACTGTCCCGGCGTTCCGATCGCTGAAAGCATATCACTTGCCGACATGACAGCAAGGCGCCCGCCTCCATCTGTGATCCGGGTCACCTGGGCCGCCGCCAAACCTCAGAGCCAAACAAATTGCCTGCCGCGGTAACGCAATCGGTAACCTATCGCGTGCATCTCGCGTAAGAGGAGCACACGCAGCGCGAGGGTGAGTGCAATGAGCATCGAGATCGATATTCTGAATGGGGACGCGTCGTGGCCACTGGCCGAGCCGCTGATTAAGGCGGTCTGGCCGGTCCACGAAGTCGAAAAGCTGTCCTGGGGCCACATCAAATGGGCCCATGCCGACTTGCGCGTGCTGATCGAAGCGCCCAAGGAAGAGTCCAAGAGCGGCCTTGCCTGTCACGTCGGCATTTACTTCAGGACGGTGACCTGGAACGGCCGGAAGTTTCACGTCGGCGGCATCGGCGGGGTTTCGACCCGCGCCGATTGTCGCCGCCACGGCTACGCCAGCGTCGCGCTCGACGCAGCCGTCCAGACCATGCGCGATCACGAAGCCGTGCAGTTCGCGCTGCTGTTCTGCGAGCCGCACAATTTCGCATTCTATCAGTCGCGCGGTTGGCATCCCTTCGCCGGCGAAATTTATGCCGAGCAACCGGGCGGCAAGATCCGCTTCGAGGTGATGGCGCCGTTTGTCTTTGATCTGACGCGGCACGCCCCGCTGCTAGGCGCCATCGACCTATGCGGCTTGCCCTGGTGACCTCTGCTCAGGGGCATGGTCGTGCTCGGCGACGGCACCGTTCTGTCAATTCGCGTGACCCGTTGGGGCAAACAATCCTTCAAGCGTCCAGCCCGCGAGAAAAGGCGGCAGGACGCCCGGCGGAATCGCCGATATGGCATTGCACAAATATGATTTGTTGCTATGCAGACACGTTTCTCGGGGAGAATTCTATGGTCCGCAGGTTCGGCATCGTGATTGCGGTTATGGCGGCGTTGTTTGCCGCTGCGACACTGAACACCACCCAGGCTGGCGGCGGACCTGACGGTATCTGGTTAACGCAGGCAGGCGACGCAAAGGTGCGCGTCAGCAAATGCGGCGGAGGGATTTGCGGGGTCGTCGTCTGGTTGAAAGACCCAATCGATCCCGCGACCGGAAAGCCCCAGATTGACGACAAAAACCCGAACCCGGCCTTGGCCAGGCGCCCCATTATCGGACTTCCGCTGTTCTCGGGTATGCGGCCCGCTGGCCCGAACAAATGGTCCGGCCAGATCTACAACGCCGACGATGGCAAGATCTATGCGAGCAACATCTCCGTTGCCGGACCGAGCACGTTAAGGGTCGAAGGCTGCGTCGGCGGGATCTGTGGCGGCGAAGACTGGTCGCGCACCTCACGGTAGGATTCCGACCTCGCAAATCTGAGCGAGGCGACCTTAGGCCAGCGCCGCTTTCAACGCCGTCGCCGCCGAGGCATAGCCGCCGCGGGCGCCGTCGATGAAATGCACATGGTCGCTGCGAAGCGCCGACGGTGTAAAGCAGGTCATCATCGCGGCATCCTGCCGGTGCAGGCCGTATCTTGCGACCCCGGCCGATGCAGCCGCGGCGAGGCGCTCCGTCAGCCTGCGCTCCAAGTCCGGCGTGCAATCGAGGATCATCCGCAGTCCATCGTCGTATTTGCGGAAGTCGGAATTTTCCACCACCTGCTGCACATAGGTTCTCGGCACAAAGCCGCCGACGCTGATGCCGAAGCGCATGATCAAATAGGCAAACAGCGTGCGGCCCAGCACGTAAGCTCGACGCCAGGTCAGCGAACCGCCCCGCGCAGCGCGCGCTTCATATTCGACGCCCTGCGGCGGCCAGCGAAGCGGCGGACCGCCCGGCGGCACCGGCCGCCCGGAATCGGGGCTGCGCTCGACCAGCCCGATGATATCCTCGATCACCTTGCGAAAGGCGGGGGCATCGGCGCCTTGCGCCGGCAGCACCAGCACCGAGAGGATGAGACCGCGCACCGCAGGAATCTCCTCGAACCGGCACGAAAGCCCGGAGAGATCCGGCTGCGTGCCGGGCGGCGCCACCGGCACCGCGAACTCACCGCGCTTCATGGCAGCCTCGGCCCAGCCGAGACCGCCGCCGGAAAACATCGCATAAGAGAGGTTTGGCGACGGCCCGAAGCGGGCAACGCGAACGTCGAGCCCCTTGGCGCGGACGGCTGCGACCGGAACCAGGGCAACCCGCATCACGAGGTCGAGATCTTCCCTGACCCAGATCGCGGTCGCCGCAAGCGCCTCACGGGCGCGCTCAAGATCGACCGGCGCTACCGCAAAGCTCGCGCCATCGCCGCCAAAAACGAACGGAAATTCGCGTCCTTCGAGGGCATTGGTGATGGCCGCGATGATCGCTGCACCGGCCAAATTGACCGCCTTGTAACGCGCCTGCGCAATCGCCTTGGTCGATTCCACAATATCGGCGACGCCGATAGTCCAGTCATCCGGCAGCGCGGAATATAGCGCCGGGTCCATAAGGCTGGCGAACCCGCGAAACACCGGAATGCTGCTGTAGAACTTGTCGCTGCCGTTGAGCGTGGTCATGGGTCGCGCAATCATCCGGATTTCGAAATCGTCAACCAGATACGGCAGAGTCTGAAGGTGGGTTCGTGTGCCGACCAACTAGCGCGCATTATCATTGATCGGGATCAAGTCGTGAGGGATGAAAACCGGTAACATTATTATATAATGTTGATCGGTGGATTTGAAGGTGCCTGACTCTCCCGAAAAGCGTCCTGACCACCGGATTCGTCGTCCGACCTCGACTCGCGATGCCGTTAGCGCTGTGAAGATGTCGGAAAAGCTGACCGCGGAAGTCGACGCATGGGCTGAAGCCCATGGCATGGCCCGATCCGACGCAATCCGTCAGCTGATAGAGCTTGGGCTGAGTTCCAAGCCAACAGATGTTCCCTTGGCCGCCGCTCCGGGACAGCCTGTTGAATTTGAGGATTTGGCCGTAAAGCAAATCAGCCAATTGCTTGATCCATCCCTTCCCACTGCCGAACGCGAACGCCGCATCCGCAGGCTTATCGAGGGGCCCCCTGAATTCTCGGCCGAGCGCAAAGACCTGCCGAAGCCGAAAAAATAGGCGGAAGCCTCTCACCATTCCGTACGCGCTCGCCGCGGAGCCGCGCTAGGCCGCGGTCCGCTCCGCCACAGCTTCATAAATGTCTTCCTCCTGCGCCGTGTGCATTCGCACCAAGGTCTCGATCGCCTCGATGATCCGTTGAGCGTCGCGAAGCAGATAGCGGTCGACCTTCTCCGTCGGCAAATCCTCGACCACGCGGGCGAGCAGGCGGGCGAGATGCAGTATCTCGCGATGCGCCCGGCTCATGGCGGAAAGGCTGTGAGTCTCGCGCAATATCCCGGCGAGCCGCGGATAGACGCTGCCCTCATCGTCGCGTTCGTGCAAGACCACCTGCTCCTGCACCAGGTGGTTGGCCTCCGCGATCAGCGCGGCGCCACTTTCAGGGCTGGCGTCGTCGAGCGCATCGGCGATGGACCGCAGCCGGTCGAGACTGCCGAACAGCGCCAGATGGTTGCGATGCAGCTCGCGGCCGTCCGCGGCCGCCATGCGCGGGCCGCCGCGGCTGTAGCCGGGCGTCAGCGCGCGCAACGCGTTGAGGATCACGGCAACATCGATCACCTCCTGGACGATGGCCGCCGGCACCGGCATCAGCCAGCCGAGGCTCGCCGCCAGCATCGCCAGGATCGAAAGACCCATGCCCCAGGCGATACTCTCGACCGCGATCCGCCGCGCGCGTTGTGCGATCACGATCGCCTCGCCGACGCGGTCGAGGCGATCGGCGAGGATCACCACATCGGCGGCCTCCGACGAGGCGCTGGCGCCGCGCGCGCCAAGTGCGATCCCGACATCCGCGGAGGCCAGCGCCGGCGCATCGTTGATGCCGTCGCCGACCATGATGGTCGGATGCAGCCGCTGCTCGGAGCGCACCGCATCGACCTTGTCGGAAGGCACCCGGTCGGCCAGCACCGCGTCGAGATCGAGCGCGGCGCCGATCGCATGCGCGGCGGCGGCGCGGTCGCCGGTGACCATGACCATGCGGGCAATGCCGGCCTCACGCAGCAACCGGATCGCTCGCGGCGTATCGGAACGAAGGTCGTCGGCGAGCAGCAACGCGCCGATCGGCCGTTCCTCGACTGTGACGAAGACGACAAGCGCTGAACGCCAGGAAGCGCGCCGGATCGCCCGCGTCGCCCATTCGGTCACGCGCGCGCCGCCATAGATCATGTCGCGCGACCCCGCGGCCACGCGCCGCCCCTCGATCACGCCATGCAACCCCGAGCCCACGGATTCCCGTACCTGCTCGGGCACTTTGAGGGCGAGCCCTCGCGCGAGCCCGGCCTGGACGATGGCGCCCGCAAGGACATGGTGCGATGCCTGCTCGAGCGAGGCACCGAGCATCAACACCTCGTCAGCCGATTCTCCCGGCGCCACTTCGACAGAAAGCAGCCGCGCACCGCCTACCGTCAGCGTTCCGGTCTTGTCGAACAGCACGGTATGGGCACGCGCCAGCGCTTCCAGCGGGCCACCACCCTTGACCAGGATACCGCGCCGGGCCGCCTGCGCAACGCCGGCGATGAAGGCAACCGGGGCGGCCAGAATCAAGGGACATGGCGTCGCCGCGACCAGCACGGCGAGGCTGCGGATCAGATCGCCGGAAATCAGCCATGCGACGACGGCAAGCGCGAGCGTCACCGGCAGGAAGATCAGCGCGTAGCGATCGGCCAACCGCACGAACGGCGCTTTGGCGGTCTGCGCTGCGGTCACCATCCGCACGATGCCGGCATAGGTACTTTCGCCGGCAACCGCGGACACCGTCAGTTCGAAGCTCTCGCCGACATTCAGCGAGCCCGAGAGAACGGCCGCCCCGCGCGCCCTGACCACCGGGATCGGTTCACCCGTCAAGGCCGATTCGTCGACGGTGGCCGCGTTCAAGACGACCACGCCGTCGACCGGAATGATCTCGCCGGCCCGCACCAAGAGCCGGTCGCCGACGGCGACGTCGGATATCGGCACCTCCTCGATATGGTCGTCGATACGGCGATGCGCCTCGCGCGGCGCACGATCCACCAGCGCGCGCAGATCGTGCTCGGCGCGGGCAACCGCGATATCCTCAAGCACATTGCCGCCGGAATACATCAGCGCAACCACGGCGCCCGCGAGCGGCTGGCCGAGCGCCAGCGCCGCGCTCATCGAGACCAATGCGATCGCATCGACACCTAGTCGGCCAGCCAGAAAATCCCGCAAAATCGAAACGGCAAGCCCCGCCACGACCGGCGCGGTCGCCAGCGTCCAGAACAGATCGGCGAGATCCGATCGGTGAGCCAGGTGGGCGGCAATGCCGGCCGCCAGTCCCGCAACCGCGATCGCGACGAGTGCCCACCGCAGGGCGCGCTCAAACGACATCGACTTATTCCGTGCCCATCCAGCCGGCACGTTTTTCGCCGAAAATGCGCGGACCGCGCTTGAGGGAAATCAATCGCGCGGCGCAAAATACGCTCCTGCGAAGGGAATTGGATCAGCTCACGCCGTGTTGCCGGCGTCGACGGTGAGAACGGCGCCGGTGATGTTGCGGCCCCCGTCTCCCAACAGATACTCGACCATGCGGGCCACGTCGTCGGTCTCGGGCAACCGGCGCAGGGCGCTGCGGCCGGCGATGCGCTTGCGCTGATCTTCCGAAAGGCTCTGTGTCAATTCGGTATCCACAAAGCCGGGCGCGATCGCGTTCACGGTGATCCCGAGCTTGCCGACCTCGCGCGCCAGTGAGCGGGTAAAGCCGGTGGCGGCGGCCTTGGTCGCGCCGTAGACCGACAGGCCGTTATAGCCTGTGGAAGCAATGATCGAGGACATGTTGATGATGCGGCCGGCGCCATCGGCCATCATGTGCCGCACCACATATTTGGTGAGAATGACGGGAGAGAGGACGTTGAGCCGCAACAGTGCCTCGATCTCGCTGTTGTGCATGGTCGCCAGCAGCCCCTCGGTGCCGATGCCGGCGTTGTTGACGAGGCCGTAGATCGCGCCGAATTCGTCGCGCAAGCCCTTGACGAAGGCCGGAATGGCGTCGGTCTCGCTGAGATCGAACGCCCTGAAGTGAAGGCCGCCGGTCCCCCGCTCCACGACGGCGCGGATCGTCTCGCGCAGCTCGTCGCTCTCGCGCCGCGCCACCGCAATCGCGTTGTAGCCGGCGCCGGCAATTCTTCGCGCGATCGCAAGGCCAATTCCACGGCTTCCGCCGGTCACCAGAACGTTATGCATCGTTTCGGGCCAGCTTTCCCGCCGTCGTGATGTCGAGCGCGTCGACGAATTTGATCATGGCAGGCACCTTGTGAGGGGCCAGGCGGGCCCGGCAATCGGCGAGAATCTTGTCACGGATTTCGTCGCAGCGGCTTGCGTCGTTGCTATCGGCCAGGATGACATCGGCGACCACGATCGCGCCGGTGAT